>LGGM01000083.1 GCA_001509345.1 Clostridiales bacterium 38_11 | reverse complement strand
TATGATCAGACGACAAGATTCTGGTATTCTTTAGACTATCCGATATTATACAGATATGAAATCGAAGATAGCTCTTCCATGGTAGTGGTTGGTGAAACGACAAATCTAGAAATCGACGTTCCATTGGACGATTCATTGTTTGAAAAACCGGAGGGGATTGAATTCCAAAAGTATTGACAAACCACTAAAAAGATTGGTCGTTTATGATATAATGCATATAAATACATGCCAAAATCGATAAGGAGAGAACCATTATGGAACAAACACAATTTATAACATATGAGGTAAAGGATAGCATAGCAACTATCACATTCAACAGGCCAGATTCTTTGAATTCACTGCATCCATCGCTGATAGAACAGACAGTGATTGCACTGAAACAAGCCGAAAAGGAAAATGCAATCAGGGTTATTGTATTGACAGGAGCAGGCAAAGCATTTTGTTCCGGGGGAGATATTCAATACATAGATCAGCTGACAAGTGTCATGGAAAAGAGGGCTTATATTTATTCTGCAGGCGAACTGATTGATGCCATCATGAACCTGAGAAAACCTGTGATTGCAATGGTCAATGGGGTGGCAGCCGGTGCGGGATTTAATATAGCCTTAGCCTGTGATATCATATTTGTTTCTAAAAAAGCCAAGTTTGCTCAAAGCTTTTCAAAGGTTGGACTTGTTCCGGATGCAGGTGGCACATACAATTTGCCGAGAATTGTCGGATTGCACAAGGCAAAAGAATTAATGTTTCTGGCAGATTTGATAAGTGCGGATGAAGCGTTGGCATTAGGCATCGTCAATTACGTTGTAGATTATGAAGAACTGAAGAACGCAACCTATGATTTTGCAGAGAGATTGTCTCAGTCTGCTCCCATCGCTATCAGCTTCATAAAAAGCGCACTAAATTCCAGTTTGGAATCTGATTTGAAAACAGTTCTTCAAAATGAAGTCAGTAATCAGACTGTCTGCCTACAAACGGAAGATTGTAAAGAGGGAATTAACGCCTTTAAAGAAAAAAGAACACCGAAGTTTGATGGGAAATAGAAGATGCAAAGAGAAACTACCCTCATACCTATATAAACAGAGAACAGGATTTTTGGGTATTTGAAGGATTTTGAAGAAGCAAAAAAAGTCTATAATTCGCATTATATGGTTAAAAAATGGTCATATGCCATTCAATGGAATAGGTAGCATAAAAATAATGCAGGGGTGTTGAAATGTTGGAATGGATAAGTCAATATAGTTCGGTGACACAAGCATTGATTGCTACTTTGTTCACTTGGAGTATTACAGCTATGGGTGCTGCACTAGTTTTCTTTTTCAAAAAGATATCCCAAACTGTGTTGAATGGCATGCTTGGATTCGCGGCAGGGGTGATGATTGCCGCAAGCTTCTGGTCACTGCTGGCACCGGCTATCGAGATGGCTGGGCAAATGGGATTGTCTTCGTGGCGTCCGGTGGCAATAGGGTTTCTCGCGGGTGGAGGATTTCTTTTATTAGTGGATAATATATTACCCCACTTACACATAGGGTTAGAAAAATCAGAAGCTGAGGGGATTAAAACCAGCTGGCAGAGAAGTATCTTGTTGGTGTTGGCAATCACACTCCACAATATTCCTGAGGGACTGGCTGTTGGCGTGGCTTTTGGAGCCGTAGCCTATGGTCTTCCATCGGCGAGTCTTGCTGGTGCTATCGCCCTTGCAATCGGTATTGGAATTCAGAATTTTCCAGAAGGAGCAGCGGTATCTATACCGTTGAGACGCGAAGGCTTCAGCAGAAAAAAGGCCTTTCTCTATGGACAGGCATCCGGTATTGTTGAACCGATAGCGGGTGTTGTAGGAGCGGCTGCGGTTATATATGCCAGGCCGGTATTGCCTTATGCATTGGCATTTGCCGCTGGGGCCATGATTTATGTCGTAGTGGAAGAGTTGATCCCTGAGGCTCAGCGAGATCACCGTACCGACATCGCTACAATCGGTTGTTTGCTTGGGTTCACATTGATGATGGTTCTGGATGTAGCGTTGGGATAGCCAAGCACCCTATTTTATGCTATACGTGTTCTTGTGGGCGCTTCTCATTCCCTGGGCTCATAGTTTTATTACGCTTCAAAGTCTCGCTGGACATATTGATGTACCATGGGAGGCTTTTTATATTGGAGAAACCGTTCATATAGGTTATCAAATCAAGAATAGAAGTATTTTTAGAATTCCATTTTTAGTGCTTAATAACTTAATATCAAGGCTGAGAATGTTTTGTGGATATGGGGCATTTAGCTGGTGTGAACATGAACATACACAGTTTTCTGAAATCGTCAGGCGACTTGAAAGCAAAATATGTAACCCTCCTCTAATTTTTAACCTATTTTATCGTATTTAACTTAATCATTCCTTAAAACAAGATTAAAGAATCATTAAACTGGATTGACTGATTGTCCTATTGAATTAAATGATTAGTTGGTCAATTCAGGCTTTTTCTAACATATTATAAATTTAACAATCTTAGTTGTTCTACTGATGGATTTGTTATATAATATATATTGAATATGTGTCACTAGATTTAAGAAAATTTATTAATAAAAAAATTGGAGGAAGATATGAAACTTACTAGATTAAAGAGTTTTATCCTTGCGGGGGCTATTTTACTGATATTGCCGATGTTTACCCAAGCATTTGCTGAAGTGACTTTCAACGATTTGGACGATGCAGAATGGGCTAAGGAAACCATCATTGAATGGGTGGATAAAGGACTGATTTCCGGTTATGAGGATGGTACTTTCAAACCAAACCAGGAAATAACGAGAGCGGAGTACACCAAACTGATGTTCAATGCTTATGGTATAGAAACTGATGGGAATAAGGATTTCTCAGATGTTTTTCAAGCTGACTGGCATTATGATGTGGTGACTAAGATGGCTTATTTAGGTCATGTCAACGGTTATCCAGATGGCACATTCAAACCTGACGCACCTATAACAAGAGCTGAAGCGGCCACAATATTGTTTAATATTGAAGGACTTGAGGCTAATGAAGAAGCTGCAGATGTATTTTTTGATTCCCATCTGATTCCAGCATGGGCAAAAGACATAATCGGTGCTGTATATGAAGCAGGTTTTATCCAGGGATATCCGGATGGCACCTTTAGATTTGATGATTACATGACAAGAGCTGAATCAGTATTTATGATCAATAATTCAGTCTTTGTTGAGCCAGGTGTAGAGGAACCACCTGTTGTCGATCCTGTGCTACCAGGCGGTGGCGGTGGTGGAGCCACTCCACCAACAGAAAGCAACTATGGATTCAGGCTGGTAAAAGATAGCAATACCTATCTCATAGGTGAGAAAGTATATACTGACAATACCAAGCTAACCTTCGAAATGCTCAGCACTATATTTGATGAAAACATAGGGGATTATCCAGCTGCTGTAGATGATTACACCGGGTTTTTTGAAAGGGCGTTAGCCAAAACGACTGCCAACGATAATTCATATGCCTTATCATTGGCAAGTAGAATCGATAACTACCCTTCACCCGCCTCATTAAAGGCATTCACAGGAACTGAAGTTATGGATTTGGTGGATGATGTTGTCAATAACGGCAATGCAACGGTAGCACAAATCAGAGAGTTTGCAGAGATTATGGCGGACTCATCATTGAGTGATTTGGTGGATGACCTGGCTTTATTGTATCCAACAGAGATTACACCATTGGGATTTGTGTTCACGATATATGGGGAAGACGGAACAACAATAGATGAAGAATTTGTCATTAGCGATCTAAAGGCGACTTTTGAAGCAGAATATAGCAATATGACTTTAGCCGAGGTAGCAGGAGAGAGTTTGATTTCGCTGACCCATGGAGATGAGACCATATCCTTTATAATTATTGTTTTGGATTAATTATTTCAGTTTGGAAATGTGTGATAAGATGATGAAGGAGCCTGTATGGCTCCTTCTAATAGAGAGCGAGAAATTATGAAAAAAATGAAATACATTGTCTTATTGATGGTACTGATAATATTTACTTCGACAATTGCCTACGCGGCCGGTTTTTCCGATGTAGGTGGTTTTCCATGGGCAGAAGAGGCAATCGATGAGATGGTCTCTTTGGGATACATTCAAGGCTATGAGGGTGGTGTGTTTTTGCCATCAAAGGAATTGACAAGAGCCGAATTGGTGACGATCATTAATCGAATGAATAGGCTTACTGAAGAGAAAGAAATTACATTTCCTGATGTCATAGAGAGTCATTGGGCAAATGCGGAAATTGGAAAGGCCGTAGCAAAAGGCTACATATCAGGATTTCCTGACAACACATTCAAACCGGATCAATCGGTAACCAGGGAGCAGTTTGCTACGATAATAAACAACCTTTATGAACTGGAAGAAGAACTAGAAGCTATTGAAATGGTTGATGGAGACCTTATTGCTGATTGGTCTAAGACAGCTATCGAAAGAGTACTGGCCAGTGGTATCATGCATGGCTATCCAGACGGCACATTTAGGAGTACCGGCAACATTACACGCTCGGAGGGTGTTGTGGCTTTGTATAATCTGCTAAAGAGCAGTGTGATTGTTAGAGAGACTCTAATTACAAGTAGCACAGGTAGTGGAGACGGTCAGTCGGGTCAAGAAATACTGGAAGAGGGGCAGATGATTATTGAACATCTGGAATCAGTGGTAACCAAAATGAAATCCCGCGTTATTCCTATTCTTACAACAGATTTACAGTTACAATCAGCAAATATAATAGTGGATTCCATTCAAAAATACCTTGATGATACGGATTATGACATCAGTGGTGATGTTAATGATGCCAAAGTCCTAGGTTTACAAATGACTGATGAAGAGAAGCAGACTTTCAAGAATGCAATAACAGGAAACATTTTGTTAAAAGAACTAGTGACTCTGAACAATAAATTTCAATTGTTGGAGTATTGATTTGATTGAATTAAGTTTCTGATATAGAAACCAAGTGTTACACTGCCTTGGTGTTTCTTTTGGTGATAGTGGAATTTGTGGAGGAAATATAATGGAATATTTGGAAGACACAATTGAGTTAAGAGAGCTATTAGATATAATGTTTAACAGGAAAAAAATGATAGCAATCATCGTGGTGTTGGCATTGCTTATGGGAGTTGGCTACACCATGTTTTTAATCACTCCAATTTATAAATCAGACACAACTCTGATGGTAAACAGTTCAAAGGGTATAAGTGCTGGAGACATAGCAGCGAGTTTTGATTTGGGAAGCCTAAATCTAAGCCAAAAGCTTGTCGTGACATATGGTGAAATTGTCAAGTCAAGGATTGTGCTAGAACAGGTCATCAACCGACTCGGGCTGGATATGAGCTATGAAGGTCTGCTCAGAAAAACAACGGCACAACAGGTTGGCTCAACTGAAATACTTAGGATATCCGTAACCGATACTGACCCTGAAAGGGCTGCACTGATAGCGAATACAATTGCGGATGTATTTGTAAAGGAAGTCATGCGTATACTAAAGGTCAATAATGTGGAGACCATAGACAATGCCATCGCAATGCCGAATCCTGTTAATGTCAGGCTGAGTCTGAATGTAGCTATTTCTCTGATTTTAGGGCTAATGATTGGTGTATTTATCACATTTATGTTGGACTATCTAGACAATACGATCAAAACACCTCAGGATGTTGAGAAGTACCTGGGAATTCCGATTTTAGGTTCTATACCTGATGTGGACCAAGTCGAAAAAAGATAAGAGGAGATCAAATGAAAGATATCATTGTACATAAACAACCAAAATCTCCTGTATCTGAAGCCTACAGGGGAATCAGAACCAACATTAGCTTTGATAATGTTGATAAGTCATTCAAGTCAATTCTCGTAACCAGCCCCAAGGAAGGGGAAGGTAAAACCACCACACTTTGCAACCTTGCCATGACTTTTGCCTTATCGAGCAATAGTGTGATCATAGTCGACACGGATTTGAGAAGACCTAAACTGCATAAATTAATGGAGATAAGCAATATAAATGGATTGACAGATATTTTGTTGAAAGGTGATGACTATAGAAAGTATATCAATAGTTCAGTGCATCCAAATCTAGATTTGATAACATCCGGGACAATACCGGATAACCCGTCAGAAATACTGGGTTCTGATGCCGTCAAGAGATTAATTGAAGAACTTAAAAAGGATTATGATTATGTGTTTCTTGATACACCACCTGTTGTACCGGTAAACGATGCGATTATTATGTCCACCTATGTTGATAGGGTTATACTTGTATTGGCTTCCGGTGAAGTAGAGCAGGAGGTGGCCATCAAAGCTGTCAGAGATCTTCAAAAGGTTGGCGCAAAGATATTGGGTACTGTTCTGAATAAAGTGCCTATCAATAAGCAGAAATACAATTACTACTATTATTACAGCAATGAATTGGGTGAATGATAAATGATTGATCTGCATAGCCATATATTGCCACAGGTGGATGATGGAGCCGGGTCTCTTGAAGAATCAATGAGGATGATAGCTATTGCTTACAAGGATGGCATCAGACAAATTGTCGCCACACCGCATCGGAATCATCCTGTTGATTTCAAGTATAAAGGCAATATTGAAGAGGCTTTTTAGCTTTTAAGCACTGCGGTGAAAGAAAAATATCCTGATATACATTTGTATATTGGAGCTGAGTTGTTCGTAAGGAAAGGTTTTAGCGATGTACTAGATAACAGACCCTATGATTTTACAATCAATCATTCAAGATATGTACTGATTGAATTTGATGTATCGGCGTCTTTTTTGTTTATGCAGGATGCTATCCATGAATTGAAAGTACGAGGTTTTCTTCCAATACTTGCACATGTGGAATACTATAAAGAACTGTTTGATAATCCAGCTCGACTTCGGACCTTAAAAGACGAAGGCGTCGCCATTCAAATCACTTCTTCAAATCTGACTGGTAAGAATGGCAAGAACATGCAGACATTTGTCAAACAATTAGTCTCAATGGGAATGGTGGATATTGTCTCATCTGATGCACACAAGTCCAACTTCAGAAGACCTCTGCTTAAAGACGCATATGATTTGACGGTTCAGTTGACTAATGAGATGGAAGCCAAGAGGATTTTTATTGAAAATCAGCAGGCTATTATCACAGATGGATCAATTAATGAATCTAAGATTATGCTGGGCAATCTAGACAGACACGATAATCGTAGCCGATATAGAAATTCTGTACTAGTTGCTGTAGTGGTGCTGGTTGCAATCATTTTTATTACAACCTCAGGCTGGATAAATAGTAGAAATGGCGGTGCGGTGAAATCACCGACAACGGTAGGATCTTCTGAGGTTAGCCAAGAGGAAACTGTTGTTCCAACAGAAGTGAACAGGGAGACTATCAAAATAATCACGATTCCAGAAAAGACGAACATATATACAACAGAACAATCGACCGTTGTTGCAACAAACCCTTCAAAAGATGCCATTGAAAAAATCTATCTGGAAAAGCTACTGATCTATCAACAGGAGTACGAAGCTGAGCTGGACAGAATGGTAGGCCTGATCATAGAAGCCAGAGAAAATATTGCTGATGATAAAGCGCGAAAGAGTGTAGTAGAAGAGTATTTGAATGATATCATCAACTTGGAAGAACAGGCTGATGTACGAGTATACCAAGCCTTGTACGAACTACAAAATGAATTGGAAGCCTATCAATATGACGTTGCAATTGTGCAGGAAATACGCGATGAATATCATCGAATCAAAGAAGAAAAAATTCTGTATTATTTAGATCAAATTTAA
>LGGM01000082.1 GCA_001509345.1 Clostridiales bacterium 38_11 | reverse complement strand
TGCCACCGATTGAGATTAAAGCGATAGGCAATACTCAAACACTGGAATCAGTGCTGAATTTCAAAGGTGGTACTGTTTGGGAGATGAAGAATCTCAATTATCAGGTTGATATCAGTATTCTTGATGAAATAGAAATACAAAGACAGATTAAGCTTATCGAGTTTAGATATGCTCAACCTTATTAATGAGAAATTGCTGGTGAGATTTATAAAGAATCGGAAAGAAATGTGGTGTTAGAATGACAAAAAATAGAGTTTTGATTACAGCTTTAGCTGTTATTATAGGATTTCTTGCCGGGCTGCAGATTATGAATGATTCAAAAAGCTATGCTTTTATCAATGTCAATTCAGTTGCGGTATTTTCCAATGAGCTCAATGCGATTAACAATGAAATTGAAGGTCTTAAGTCAATTATCGTAATGACCAGTCGAGAGCTGAATAAATATCAGTTATCTGAATTTAACAGCGAGTATATTGCAGATTATCTAGCGGAAGAAACCAACAGAATAAAAGCCATTGCAGGCTATACCAATGTCAGAGGTGAAGGTGTGTTGATCAAATTGTCGGACAATGAGTCAAACACACAAAGAAATACAAACTATGATTTGATACATGATGTTGATGTAGCGATGATTATCAACGACTTGATTGATTCTGGAGCAGAGGCGATATCCATTAATGGAAAGCGAATTTTGGCAAAAACTGAAATAGTATGCGTAGGTCCTCTTATAAAAATAAATGGCGAAGGAGTAGGGGCTCCATTTATCATTAAAGCGATTGGCAATAAAGACTTATTGTCTGCAGCAATCAATGCCCCCAATACTTACGCCTATAATTTAAAAAACGTATATGGTCTTGGAATAGAAACAATGAAAAGTGATTTTATTCTGATTCCAAAGTATAGTGACTGACAGATTCATTCAAATAAAAGGAAGGTGTATTAAATGATATTCGCAATAATTGGATTGGCAATAGGTTTATTGCTTGGATTGGCATTATCTTTCTCATATAGTGCCACTTTTACAATTTATGTGACTCTGATTATTTTGATTCTTCTACAGAGTTTACTCAGGATAATAAAGAACGAAAGCATGGAGTTTAACATCTATAAGGAAGCAATTCTGATTACCTCAGAAATTCTTTTTGCCTGCCTATTGGCTTTTATTGGTGAAGAGCTTGGGATTTCACTTTATCTAGCTATCGTTTTGTCATTCGGATTAAAAATCTTCAATGATTTCAATCTCATTGTCAAAAAGTTAATTAAATATGATAAAATAAGTTAAAAGTCAACGGTTGTATGCTATACTTATGTATAACAAAAAGGGGAGGTATAATATGTTCGAATTTGATGTTGACCCTGTGGGATTGGCAAAGATAAAAGTAATTGGAGTAGGTGGTGGTGGGAATAACGCCGTCAATAGAATGATCAATGCAGATCTCAAAGGGATCTCTTTTATTGCTGTCAATACAGACAAGCAAGCGCTAATCAATTCCAAATCTGATAACAGAATACAAATTGGAGAAAAATTAACCAATGGATTAGGTGCCGGTTCTAATCCCGAAATAGGTTTAAAAGCGGCGGAAGAAAGTAAAGGTGAAATACAGGAAGTACTGGAAGAAACAGATATGGTGTTTATAACGGCAGGAATGGGTGGGGGAACCGGCACAGGTGCCGCACCGTATATTGCGCAATTATCTAAACAACAAAATATTCTTACAGTGGCTGTCGTTACCAAACCCTTTATGTTTGAAGGTAAGAGAAGAATGGAGAACGCTCAAAGGGGTATTGATGAATTGAGTAAATTTGTAGATACCATAATCATCATACCAAATGATAAATTGCTGGAAATAACAGATAAGAAGGCTACATTGCTGGAGGCTTTTGATATTGCAGACGATGTTTTGAAACAAGGGATACAGGGTATATCTGATTTGATAGCCATTCCTGCTGTCATCAATCTGGATTTTGCGGATGTTAAAACGATTATGTCAGGACAAGGCTTAGCCCATATGGGGATTGGCTATGCAACAGGTGAGAGTAGAGCTTTAAACGCAGCCAAACAAGCGATCAAGAGTCCCTTATTGGAAACATCAATAAATGGCGCCAGAGGTGTGTTGATCAATATCACTGGTGGTTCGGATGTCGCTTTGCACGAAATAAACGACGCGGCAAGACTGATCACCGAGTCAGCAGACCCTGAGGCGAATATCATTTTCGGAGCCAATATAGAGGAGAGTCTGGGTGACTCTATTAAAGTCACGGTGATCGCAACAGGCTTTACTGAACAAAAGCTAAAATCAAAAGAACCAATGAAGGATTCAAGGGACACCTTAACCAATAAAGATGAGTCCATAAAGGGAGATGGCTTTGCCAGACCTTCTTGGAACCTGGACATTCCAAATTTCATTAAATCAGATGATAAGATTCGCTTTGAAAAAGAATAGCGCATGAAATAAATAGACGGAACTGATTGACTCAGTTCTTTTTATTGTATAGGAGAAAAGGAAGAATGAAATGTCCATATTGTGAGTTTGAGGAAACAAAAGTTATTGATACAAGACCAACCGATGAAGGACACACAATCAGAAGAAGAAGAGAATGCATCAATTGTGGTAAAAGGTTTACAACCTATGAAAAAATTGAAAACATCCAATTGGTAGTTGTAAAGAAAGATAAGACAAGAGAGACTTTTAATCGAACAAAGATTTTAAACGGCATCATTAAAGCCTGTGAAAAAAGGCCTGTTCCATTGAAAGATATTGAAGCAATTACAGATAATATAGAAAGAAAGCTTCAAAATACGATGGAAAATGAGATTACTACTGATCAGATTGGAGAATTGGTAATGGAAGAATTGAAAAATCTTGATGACGTGGCTTATGTCAGATTCGCTTCAGTTTACAGGCAATTTAAAGATATAAATACGTTTATGGATGAGTTGAAAAAAATCATGAATAACAGCAATGTTGATATTGGTTAGTTTGACAGGACTGACATATTGTGGTATATCATTATTAAGAGAGAAGGATTTTCATTAAGAGTGAATCATAAGCTTATGATGAAGAATTCTCTATCGGAGGTACAGATGTCATCTAAGATATTAGTTGTAGACGATGAAAAAAACATATTGGAATTAATTAGATTCAATCTCGAATTAAATCAGTTTGATGTTATTACTGCTACAGACGGAGAAGTAGCTATTTCAATGATTAAAGCCGAATCTGATATAGATCTGATTATTCTTGATTTAATGTTGCCTACCATTGATGGTATAGAGGTTTGCAAAATTCTGAAAAGAGATGAGAAGACTAAGGATATACCTGTCATTATGCTGACGGCTAAAGGAACTGAAACAGATAAGATATTTGGGCTTGAAATTGGAGCAGATGACTATGTGACCAAACCATTTAGTGTAAAAGAACTCACTGCTAGAGTGAAAGCCCAACTGAGAAGAAGTGATACGTTAAAACAGGATGAGGATATCATTGTAGTAAATAGTATGACTATCAATAAAAACCAACACTCAGTATCTATCAATAATAAAGAGATTGTACTGACTCTAAAGGAGTACGAGGTATTGAAACTTCTGGCTGAGAATAAAGGCAAGGTTTATACAAGAGACCAGTTGTTGAATCAGGTTTGGGGCTATGATTATTTTGGTGAAACTCGGACTGTAGATGTGCATATACGTCATATCAGAAAAAAAATTGAAGAGTATGACAGTTCAAATGAATATATCGAAACTATAAGAGGGGTAGGGTATAAGATCAAATAATGAAAAAGAAAATATTTCTGTATTTTGTAAGCGCTGCATTTTTACTGTGCGTGATTTTTTATGGTCTGATGTTATGGGTCCTGAGAGCAAACTATACGGATGAGATAATAACAAGTATAAAGAGCGATGCCTATACAATACAGTCAGTTCTGAAAAATAATCAAACTGATGACTACACCTCTTTATTAAATGATGTTTTTAAAAGCAAAATAGATAATGGAATCAGGATTACCTTAATCGACAAAGCTGGGTTTATACTCTATGATTCCCATAACAATCATACGACAATGGAGAATCATAGTGACAGAGAGGAATTTAAAGCGGCTATTGAAGGTGAAATAGGACAAGCTATCAGATTCAGCACAACTGTCAGAGCGCAAATGGTCTATGTTGCAATACCATTTTCGAATGTCTATCATGATATTTCAGTCATTAGAACATCATATCCTTTGACAAGCATCTATTCATTTTCCAACCATACTGTCAATTATATCATTGTTGTTTTTGGAATTGGAATAATCTTGTCTTACCTTTGGGCTTTAAGATTATCTGGCTACATTCTTAAACCTATTAGGCTCATTACAAATTCAATCAAGAGAATCTTAGCAGGTTATAATGGCGGAAACATAGAATATCACTCAGATGATGAGTTGGGTGAATTGTGCAGGTATTTTAACGAGGTGAATTCATATAACATAAAAAAAATGGATCGACTTATGGGGTCCAATAACAATTTAAGCTCGATTTTATCGAGCATACTGAATAGTGTCATGGTTTTAGACAGGAATAAGAAGTTGGTATTTTGCAACAAGTCAGCTGAACAATTTTTAGGTGCATCATTCACAGAAATGCAAAAGAAACCATTTATTGAATTGCTCAGAGACTATGAAATCAATAAATTCATCGATGATTTTTATAATGACAAGAAAACACCTATCAAGGAAATTGTAATAAATGGCAGTGTTCTAAGGTTCAATCTTTATTCCAATGAAGGGATGTTCAATGAGTTTAAGGACAGTATCGTGCTTGTTATTCAGGATGTCACGGAAATCAGGAAAATCGAGAGAATCAGAAAGGATTTTGTCACTAATGTAACGCATGAACTTAAAACCCCGCTGACATCAATAAAGGGCTATATAGAATTACTTAAGGACAGAGAAGAACTGGACAACGCTACAAAGCAAAAGTTTTTTGAAATCATTGAGATTGAAGCCAACAGGTTAACTGACCTGATTAATGATCTGTTGTTGTTGTCGGATGTTGAAAACAACAAGGGACGTATTGAGATGCTAAAGGTCAATGACATAATTGGTGAAGTTATTGCAATAATGGATAATATCTCGTCTGAAAAAGGAATAGAGCTTATTTGCTATTATGGTGATGAAGCAACTATTTTCGGAGATAAAAACAGATTCAAGCAGATGATGATCAATCTGATAGATAATGCCATAAAATACACCAATACCGGTGGAGAAGTTCGGATCTCAACTATCAAAGACGAAGAAAAAATCTTGATAACAGTTGAAGATGATGGTATCGGTATTGACAAGAAACATATCAACAGATTATTTGAGAGATTTTATAGGACTGACACGTCAAGAAGCAGGACTGAAGGAGGTACAGGACTTGGTTTGGCAATCGTCAAACATATAGTTAAGAATTTTGAAGGATCAATTAAGATAGAAAGCGAAGTGGATGTAGGTTCAAGATTTACAGTGATAATACCACTTAAGCCGGTATAATCGGCTTATTTTATTTACACTATCAATTAATATGATATAATTAGTATTGCATAACCTAACTTTCAGGAGAAAAAATGGATAAGAATCTAATAATAGATGTAGTGAAAAACAGCATAGCAGAAGAGCTTGAAATTGAGAAGGGCGATTTTCTGGTCAGTATCGATGGCATCAGGATCAGTGATTGTATTGAGTATAGATATCTCGAAACCAATGAAAAGCTGGAATTAGAGATAGAAAAAAAATCAGGTGAAGTCTGGGTTTTTGAAATTGATAAAGAAATGGATGAATCACTCGGCATTGTATATGAAAACGCATTAATGGATGAGGTTAAAACCTGCCAAAACAAATGTATATTTTGTTTTGTGGATCAACTGCCTATAAACATGAGAAGTTCGTTGTATCTTAAAGACGATGATTCTAGACTGTCCTTTCTCACAGGCAATTATCTTACAATGACAAATATGACAGATAATGAAATTGATAAAATAATCGAATACGGCATCAGTCCTATTAAGGTATCTGTTCACACCACAAACCCTGAGTTGAGAAAAAAGATGCTGAACAACAAAAATGCCGATAAAATTATGCAAGTATTCAATAGATTCAGAAATACAAATATTGAAATTGACTGTCAAATTGTTTTGGTCCCAGGCTACAATGATGAATCAGAACTGTCAAAGACAATACTTGATCTCTATACGCTATCCCCTGTAATTAGATCCGTCGCAGTTGTACCGGTGGGCATCACCAGACACAGACAGGGACTATCCGATATTAGAGGTTTGACACAGGATGAATGCAGAAATACTATTCATGCCATCAAGGGCATTCAGAAAAAATTTCTAAAAGAAAAAGGCACAAGATTTGTATACCTCAGCGATGAATTCTATATAAAAGCGAAGTTCGAATTGCCGGAGTATAGAGAATATGAGGGCTTTCATGTGTTGGAAAATGGCGTTGGAATGGTCAGGGTTTTTGAAAGAGAAGTGGATGATGCTCTGAAAAAAATAAAAAATCGAAAAGCAGAGAAGAAATTTACTGTTTTAACCGGATCACTAGCCTATGATTATATGCGTGAAATAACTACTAAGATTTGCCAAAAGATAGAAGGTGTTGTTATAGATGTCATTGAAATCAAAAATGATTACTTTGGCAGGGATGTAAGTGTTTCCGGTCTGGTCACAGCTTCAGACATCATAAAGCAGCGTAAAGGAAGATTAGGCGCAAATGTTTTGATTCCTGATAATATGCTAAAAAAGGACGAGAATGTCTTTCTTGATGACATAGGGTTAATAGATTTGGAAAAAGAATTGGGTGTTTCTGTAAAACCCGTTGAAGTAAATGGTTATAGTTTTGTAAAAGAAATAATTGGAGTGTGAAAAATGGGAAGACCTATAGTAGCTATTGTTGGTAGACCAAATGTGGGTAAATCAACTTTGTTCAACAGAATTGCAGGAAAGAGAATTGCTATCACAGAAGATACACCCGGTGTTACAAGGGACAGAATATATGCAGAGTGTGAATGGCTTGATAACTATTTTACCTTAATAGACACAGGTGGAATAGAACCGAAAAGTGACGATATTATTCTTCAGCAGATGAAGAGGCAGGCAGAAATTGCCATTGAAACAGCAGACGTCATACTTTTTATTGTGGATGGCAAAAATGGAATAACGGCTAACGATAAGGATGTAGCAGAGATTTTGAGAAAATCCCATAAAAGGGTTTTACTGATTTGCAACAAAATGGACTTTTACGTGGATAACAACAATATGTTTGATTTCTATGAATTGGGTCTAGGTGAACCAATCTCCATTTCATCCACAGAAGCCTTGGGACTTGGAGACCTCTTAGATGATATTGTGGAAAATTTTCCAGAAGATTGCGATACTGAGGTTGATACAGACTTGATAAAAATTGCTGTCATCGGTAAGCCTAACGTGGGGAAATCTTCACTTATCAATAAAATACTGGGTCAGGAAAGGGTTATAGTCAGTGATATCCCGGGTACAACAAGGGATGCTATAGATACTTTTTTTGAAAAGGGAGACAAGAAATTTGTCTTTATCGATACAGCAGGAATCAGGAAAAGAAAAAAAATATTTGAAAACATCGAAAGATATAGTGTGGTAAGAGCATTTGCAGCAGTGGAACGAGCAGACATATGCCTTATGGTGATTGATGTCAATGAAGGCGTAACTGAACAAGATACAAAGATTGCCGGCTTTGCACATGATAATGGGAAAAGTATAATCGTACTGATTAATAAATGGGATCTGATTGAAAAAGACAA
>LGGM01000081.1 GCA_001509345.1 Clostridiales bacterium 38_11 | reverse complement strand
AAAAAAAGACCTGAATTTTACTTCAGGTCTTTCCATTCAACTATTATAGACTAGTGATGTTTTCAGCTTGTGGGCCTTTGTTTCCTTTAACCACATCAAAGCTTACTTCTTCGCCTTCGTTTAATGATTTAAATCCGCTTTTTTGAATTTGTGAATAATGTGCGAACACATCAGTTCCTTCCTCCGTAGTAATAAAACCGAATCCTTTTTCTGAGTTGAACCATTTAACAGTACCTTTCATATTGACTGCCTCCAAAATTTTATTTCTAATTTGTTGAAGAAGTGACATAAATAAAAATCTTGGCGCTAATCAATACGATCAAACTCTCAATTCCATTTATTCATTCTTTAATACAATTTAGATTACTTTTCAAGTATACACTATATAAAATATAATGCAAGCTTTATTTTTAATAAACTTTTTAATCAGTGTAGTGATTATAATCCCAGCGATCTGATTGGCCCGAAATTCATCCTCTCCCTAACCATCTGGAGATGCTTTTTCTCTTCCTTGAGTATAATTTTCATCTCTTTCTCGGCAATATCAGGATACATGGACATCATCTGATGGACAAACAGTATACCATCCTTCTCCATTTTCTCCGCAAGCTCCAGAGAATCCTTCAATTTCGCATCTTTGTCAAAACTATGTTTTCCTGTCAGATTTACTTCTATTAAGGATTTTGTATACTCAATCTCTTCCTCGGAAAACTCTCTTTCCAAATCACCTTGATGTTTTTCCAGCAATGTTCCATACATTTTTTGATGGTTTACTTCTTCAAGTGACAATCTTAAAAACAAGGCTTTAGATTTTTCGTCGGGCGCATTGTCTGCAAGTTCTGTATAGTATTTGGCAATACTTTGTTCCATTTTTACAAAAGTAGATAATATTTGCTTACCGTCAAAATTCACAAAATCACTCCCTTTATTTTTTTAGATAAGTTTTCATATTCTTTGTATAATTTAAAGCAGTTTGAAGCCTTTTACCTCCATTGCCTCAATCCCGAAAAACTTACTTACAGTGACTGTGAGACAATCATCAAAAGCATCAATACCTCTGAGAAAATAAACCGTATAACCATCCACTTCAAAAACATCAAATTTATGCTGGTCACTATTTGGTGGCCCAATTTTGGCAATGGTTTCCGCAATCTCTATACAGCAACCTGCAATTAATAAGTCAATTGTTAAAACTTTTTCATTCTTTCTTTCAAGATACCTTTTTGCTTTATTCGTTATAACAATTCTCATAAATTCACTACCTTTTAGTTTCTATGCTACTTTATTGTCTGTTTTGGCTGTCAACTGATCAAACGCTTGTTTCGCTAGTATAAGTGCTAGAATTAGAAGTGCAATCCCAACAACTACCAATGGGTAATTACTAGTTAAAAGATTACTCCTAATTAGCAATACCAGAGCGAACATAGTGACTGAGAACATGAAGATCATAGGTATGGTAAACATTTTAATGTTCTTGCCCTGATGTTTCAACCAGACTGCAGCTGACATCAATGCAATGGCTGCGAGAAGCTGATTGGCAGATCCGAATATCGGCCAAACTATTTGCCATCCTGCTACGCCTAAAAATCCGCCTACACCAACAGTAATGAAAGTTGCCACATACTTATTGGTAAAAATAGACATATCGGCTTTAATTTCTTTCTCAAAATATTCCTGGAATACAAATCGTCCTATCCTTGCCGCAGAGTCCAGTGAAGTAAGAGCAAAAGCTGATATGGCAAGTGCTACGAAAGATTTACCCACAGCAAATGGAATCCCAAAAGAAACCATGAACGTGCCTACACCATCTGAAAATACATTGTTGGGTCCACCAGCTTTTAGTAGCTCTGCCAGTTTATCGGCACCAAGATATGCCGCTGATATTAGGGCTATAACAGCCAGAACACCTTCAATCAACATAGATCCGTATCCTATCAGCTTGGCATCGCCTTCCTTATCAAGCTGTTTGGAAGATGTGCCCGAAGAAATCAGAGAGTGGAAACCCGATATGGCGCCGCAGGCCACCGTAACAAACAGAATTGGGAACATCCAGCTGCCATTTACATTAAATGCTGTAACTGCTGGTAATTGAATGTCTGGTCTGAATAGAATTAATCCCAGAACTGCTCCAATTATCATGGCGTAAAGAAGAAACGAGTTCAGATAATCTCTAGGCTGAAGAAGGATGTAGACCGGTGCGACTGATGCAATGAAGATGTAAACCAAAACAATCATATACCAAACGTTGAAAGACAATACAATTGGGAAGATCAGTCCAAGCCAGATGCAAGCTATGAGAAGAGCAACGCCTACTACTGTCGCTATACCCAAAGGTACGTTGAGTCTGTTGGTCGCATAACCAAAGCCTACAGCTAAAATGATAAAAAGAATTGATGTTGTTCCGACAGCAGGAACAGCTACGAATGTGTTGACAACGATATTGGAAAATGCCGCAATTACCAATGCAAGAGTCAAAAAGGCAAAAATATTGAATAGTTTTTTCCCTAACATTCCAATATTCTTTTCTATGACATGGCCGATTGATTTTCCTTCATGTCTGATAGATGAAAATAGTGAACTGAAGTCGTGAACCCCACCAACAAAAATAGACCCTATCACAATCCAGAGAAATACTGGTAGCCAGCCAAACATGGATGCAGCTATTGGTCCAACTATCGGTCCGGCCCCGGCGATGGATGCAAAGTGATGTCCGAGCAAAATAGGTGCTTTTGCCGGCACATAATCTACTCCGTCTGTCATTGTATGGGCAGGTGTTTTTCTTGTGATATCGACTCCCCATTCCTTGGCAAGCCAAGATCCGTATGTTACATAAGCAATAATGAAAGCAACGATTGCACCTAGAATAAGAATTAATGACATTGTTATACCTCCTTAAATAATTTATTATCAAGGGTATGCGGCTATACCCGCTGATATCACAATTAAAAGGGCTTGTAGAATTTGCTAATTTTTTTTGCTTCCCGGCTTGATATTACTCTACCGGAACCTATCTCAACAACAACAAGTCTTATGGAGGTCCACCCGTGTAATCCAAATTTATAGGATTTCTGATATTTGAATTTTTTGATTATATCTTCAAGTTCTGCTTCCAACTTGCCCATCGTTAACATTATTCCTGTAAAAACAGTAGACATGTGTTCATTATTTGGTTTTACAAAATCATCCATGGCTTTTTTTAACACATCGAACGTTTCATCTACCCCTTCTAATGTTATATCATCCATTACTCTGATAAAACAATACTCATTATTTTCATAGGCATAGATGACTGTCCCTTTTGTTGCAAAAAATCTTTCGTTTCTGATATTTGATTTAGCAGCCAGACTGAATTTGACGCCGTCGAACTCAGGGATTTCAATGAAGTCAAAATTATACTTCAATTTTTTGGAAACATTTTCCAGGTAAGATTCATAGGTCATTTGATTATCCTCCACTATTTTATATTAGCATTAATTCAATTATTAAGTATAATTAATGCATGAAATGCGGCTATTTATGCATGAAATACATTAAGAAGCAACTATTTAAATATTCATCAACTCTTTGAACTTCTGAACAAAACTTCTGCTGACAGGTACTTTTTCATTTGTATTTTCCATAGTCAATAGATAGGTATTATTAAACCATACATCGATTTCTTTGATTTTGTCGAGATTAACAAAATAGGATCTGTGACTTTTGAAAAAATTCTTTGAATTGATCTTTTCTTCCAATTCGGATAGTTTAATATTTGCATGGAATTTTTCATTATTATTGTAAAAGACTTCTGTCTTGCGTTCATTTGCTTTTATAAAGGCAATCTCATTCATTTTAAGCACAAGGATTTTTTCTCCATTAGTTAATGTTATCTTGCTTTCATTAATGTACCTGCCATGCTCCTTATTAAAACTAAATTTGTTCTCAAGCTTCATTAATAGTTTAATGATTCTTTCCACGGCATAAGGCTTTAGTAAATAATCAAAAGCCTCTACCTCAAATGCATCCTGGGCATATTCCTTGTAAGCGCTGACAAATATTATTTCAGGTTTGATCTTAAATCCATTGATTATTCGAGCTAGTTCCATGCCATCTAGATTAGGCATGTTGATATCCAAAAAAACCAAGTCCACCTGGTTTCCACTCTTCAGATACTTAAGTGCTTGAATGGAATTCTCAAACTCCTGTGTAATCAGGATTGAAGAGTGGTTTTCAATAAAAAATCTAAGCTCTTCTCTCGAAGGTCTCTCATCATCAATGATTAAACAATTCATATTTGACTCCTGTCAAAATATATTCATCCACACTATCTTCTTTTAAATCAAAAGATATTCTGGTTCCTTTTTCAAGTCTAACAATATCCAAGCCTTTTCCATAAATCAGCTTCAACCTATTATGTACATTTGAGAGACCAATATTTTTTTCGTTCATTTTGTCTAAATATAGATTGTTGATCACCATACTGGAAATCCCTACACCGTCATCTTCCACTATAACCTCCACAGTATCAGAATCCTTTTTTTGAATTGAAATTTTGATTTTAATTTTTCTATTGATCTCAGCCTGTGTGTTAATATTCATTCCATGCTTGATGGAGTTTTCTATTAAAGGTTGTATTGAAAGAGCCGGTATATTACATGTTAATGATTCATCAATGTTATACTCAACTGAAATTCGTTCCCCAAATCTTGCCTGTTCAATACTCACATAAGATTGGACATGTTTGATTTCTTCATTGATGTTAATTAGTTTCATTGAGTTTTCAATATTGTATCTTAAAAAATCCGAAAGATTGACAACAAGTTCCCTTGCCTCATCCGGTTTAATTCTCACAAAAGAAATCAATGTATTAAGTACGTTGAATAAAAAATGGGGGTTGATCTGGTTCTGAAGCGCCTTTACTTCAGATCTGGAAGCCTCTTTTTTCAATTGCTGTATTTTGACTAATTCAAACTGTGTGGAAAGGAGTCTCGAGAGCCTTTGAAAAAGAACTTCTTCTTTATAAGCTAGTTTTTCATTACGGCTGAAAAGTATTAAAAGGAAACCAACTATTTTGTTATTCTCATAAATAGGAGAAGCTGCAAGGCTTTTATACTTGAAACTATTGTACTTTTCCGTAAGATTATTGATCTGAATCGCGTTATCAGAATGAAGAGCTTCAACGTTCTTAACAATATCACAGACCGTCTCATTTTCCTCTTGTGTCAATAGTCTGGACGATGACACCACTTTTGTTTTATCTGAAATCAACACGTCATCAGCTTCTGCGTATTTACCGATTATCCTGCAAATCTCCATATATGATTCCTTGCCCGGGTTTAGAAAATAAGGTAGTGTCTTATCAGCTATATCAAGCGCTATTTCAGCTTGCTTGGCAGCACTGGCATCCCTGTCCATATAAATATTTTCAGTGAGCTGCAAAATAGCTACGATACCAACGGTATTAATCAATTCCATAGGAATTAGGATTGTTTGAACGATTTGAAGAGCCACTTCAAATGGTTTTGTCATTAGAAGAACCAGTAGCATATTGAGTGATACAATTGTAAGGCCGGTCAGCATGCCTGCCTTCCATCTCTCTCTGAATTCAGTTTTATGATACAGATACCCTGAAAAAACACCACCAATGATGGTAGTTATACCACATGGCAGAGAAGTGACGCCATTAGGGTCTATCACGAAACGATGAACACCGGCTATCAATCCACTTGCAGTCCCAACAAAAGGTCCACCTAGAAGGCCTCCAAGGATAATTGATATTTCTCTTGTATTTGCTATGGCGCCTAGAATATCAACGCCTGTATACGTTGCAAGTATTCCAAGTCCACCAAAGATAAATGACAAAAATATTTTCCCTTTTAAGTCCATATCTTCTTTTAGGATCATTTGCTTAAATATTTTTTGATTTGAAAGCAATAAAATAATAATCAATATAATACCAAAATTACTGGATAATTCAGTTATCAATAGAAACATATGATCTCTCCTTAGCCAACACTATTTAGATGATACAATTATACAACGCAGTTCAAGTATAGTAAATAGAATATCCAGCAAGAAAATATCGATTGATAATTGCTTTTTTTGAATAATGTAGTAAAATACATATTATAACTCGAGAAGAAAGGACTTATTATGCTAAATCTAAAGAACATCTACATCAAACTGCAGGCACTGGTTGTTTTTAGAAATCTTCTTGACGACGAGGTAATTTCAAAGCTATCAGTATTGTTGGCATCACAGAACGAGGATACTGTCATCCAGGTCGAAAAATACGCCGCCTTTGCTTCAGCTTTATTAAATAAGGATGAGAACCTGACCCGGTACGTTTTAAATCTGTCTACTGTGGACGAGAATATCTTTGTGAAAAGAATAGGCAATAAACTTAAGGTAAGCTATCTAATCAGAGAAGCGGTGAACAATGAGCTTGATATATTATCAGAAATATCTCATTTGACATCAGATTTAATCAAACAAAATATCAGCTATAAAGGATTTTTACCCTCCTGGGAAACTTCTGATATGGATTTTAAGGCCGCTTATTACGAGAGTATTGATCGAATAGAGTCTCTTGGATATGGCATCTTTGCTAGAAATGTATACTTCACTACAGATAATGGTGAATTGATCCCTGTATCGAACCATGATGTTGTATCACTTGAAGATCTAAAGGGCTATGAAAAGGAAAAGGATGCTGTTCTGAAAAACACTCTGGCGCTGCTTAATGGCAAACCAGCAGCCAATGTCTTGCTTTATGGTGATGCAGGAACCGGCAAATCCTCTACTGTCAAAGCAATTGTCAACAGACACCATTGCCAAGGTTTGAGATTGGTTGAGGTACCTAAGGATCAACTAAGATATATTTCAATGGTCCTTGAAAAACTTAGCAACAATCCACTCAAATTTATTATCTATATCGATGATCTGTCTTTTACAAAAAACGACAATGAATTAGGTTCTCTAAAAGCAATCCTTGAAGGATCAGTTTACACAAAGCCATTAAACACTGCTATCTATGCCACCAGTAACAGGCGCCACCTGATTAAAGAAACTTTTTCAGACAGAGAGGGTGGCGATATCCATCTAAATGAAACAATTCAGGAATTAACCTCTTTATCTGATCGATTTGGTCTCATAGTGAGTTTCTTCAAGCCTAATAAAAAGATTTACTTGGAAATTGTACAGGAATTGGCTATTCAATATGGTGTCCAGTTATCAAAAGAAGAACTTGAAAGCGAGGCTGAAATTTTTGCCTCTATAAGAAGCGGACGCTCCCCGAGGGTAGCCAAACAATTCATAGAATATTTGCGAACTCTTCAATAAAGTGTAAAAACTCCCACTCGGGAGTTTTCTTCATCAAGAAGGTTCTTTAGAAACCGTTATCCAGGGGCTCTACAATGCTTATATAAACTGGTTTTCTTTCTTAAAATAAATAATGCCATCAAACATAAAACGATGAAAAAAGGAAATAATAAAACAACACTATTATTTAGAGTGTGTTATTATTGATGGAAAATTCAATTTGGTCTTTACAGCTATAAAGCCGACCACTGCACCTAAAATGTAAGATAGCAACAAAAGATAAACTCATATGATATCATAACAACAAAGCCGTTTTATTAGAGTTCAGTTAAAATTCTAAGAAATATATATATCATAATATTATTTATATTATTAGTAGTATTATTGTTTTATAAATGTTATAATATGATGCAATCAATTGATAAAAGAGGTGTTAATCATGTTTAGATTGATTGGAATAGTTGTGGTAATCTATATCATTTATATTATCCTAACCCGAGTTCTTTAAAAAACAAATATACGTCCTCC
>LGGM01000080.1 GCA_001509345.1 Clostridiales bacterium 38_11 | reverse complement strand
GCTGACAGTAACGACATTGTTTGAATGCTTCTTTTGATACCTCTGGTGCCTCTTCAAACTCATTGACATAATCATCTATCGCCATGTCAACATGTTCTTCACACGCATATATTGTTTTATTCACAACAATCTTCCTTTTCAATAATGATTCGAATCCTGTCGGCAAAATCTTCCAAGTACTTTTGAAAAATCTCCTGATCGATATCCTGTTCCTGTGTTGAAAATTCTGCGAGTGTTTTTGGCATGAGTTGAATGAAATGCTTAATTGTTTTTTTACGAACTGGTCTGTTACCCGAAATTATGAAACCATAGTTTTTCATTTTCTCAATGTTTTTAACCAAGTACGACCTGACTGGTGGTGGTACTTTGCCCACCCATACGGGTGAAACAATAATCACCACAGTATAATCCTCTGGATTCATCTCATATTCTATGCTTATCGTCTTTTCGAAATATGAATCCCATACAGCAATCAAACCACCCATCATTGTCTTGTAGCAATCAAAATCTGATATCGCATCAATCCGTCCGTGTAGCTTGGTAGCTATCTCATGGGCTATCTGTCTGCAATGGTTATTCTTAGCGTAATAAACTACCAGTACACCACTCATCATTGTCCTCCTTTTAATAAAAATAGAAGATTGTCAATTCAATCCTCTATTCTATTATCACCATTAAAACCCCGACGGTTTCTTTTCAAAAATTATCTCTATCTCCAATATTTTACCATTTCTGACAATTTCGAAGGTCGCTTGATCACCAGGCTTGTATTTGAATAAAGCTCTTTGCAAATCTCCCATATCATTAAGCGGCAGTCCGTCTATTTTTTGAATTACATCTCCAGCGTTGAATCCAGCATCTTGTGCAGGTGAATCTGATAATGTTTCAATCACGACAACTCCAAACTCCGAAGAAAGATTGACATCCAACTGCTTCTCATAAACATCTATTGCCACACCTCTGATTCCAATGTAAACATCGGCGAATGTACCTTCTCTTATGATCTCTTCCACGATATTTTTAGCCACATTGATAGGAATCGAAAAGCCCAGTCCTTCAGCCGAGGTTATCTTTGCGCTATTGATTCCAATCACCATACCTTGAGCATCCAATAATGGGCCTCCGCTATTCCCTGGATTGATAGATGCATTGGTCTGTATCAAAGGCTTCATGACAGCGTTGTTTTCAAGGGTTATAGATCTGTTCAGTCCGCTTACGATACCATTGGTGACTGTTCTGTCCAACTCTAAACTTAGAGGATTGCCGATTGCTATTACCGGCTCGCCAATTACCAGGTCATCGCTGTCCCCCAACTCAGCTGCCTGCAGTCCTTTTCTGTCTACCTTTACAACTGCAAGATCCAGTGTTACATTGTTCCAAAGCACTTCACCAGGTGATTCAGTTCCATCGATAAATTTCACAATAATAGATTCTGCGGTACCATCTGCAATCACATGAGAATTGGTAAGAATATATCCGTCTGAACTGACAATAACCCCTGATCCCATACCTTCAGAGTATTGGGATTCAAAAAATAAACTTCTATTAGGTGATCTAGTTACAATTCCAACAACGGAATCCATCGCTTTTTCAGCAACAGCAACCGCATAGTAAATATCATCAGTCGTACTAATGTTGATTTCCCTTGGACTCTCTATGGTATTGCCAAGATTGGGCATGAACATAGTATCCATATAATAATACAACCCACTGGCTCCTATTACAATCCCTAGCAATGCACCAGCTAGACCTGATAAAAAATACTTCAGTCCTTTCTTATCTTTTTTTATTTCCTTATCCACATAAATTTTTTTTTCATATTTTGGATCTATCAGCTTTTCAGCCTCATCTTCTCTTGATTCTTCATCAATATCTTCTCTTAAATCTTCGCTATCCATAACATTACCTCCTCAAGCTATATGTTATAAATGCTCTCTTAATTTTATCTGAATTTGCTAGATGTCCTTTATTATGCTGCATCTGTCTCTAAAGGTCATGTTAATCATCACATCACTGCCTATTTTAATATTATTGCTTAGCAGTATATTTTCTACCGTTTTTAGTGCTAATTCAGGAAAATTGTTTTCTTTGCTAAGGTGTCCTAGGAAAACATGTTCCCCACCTTTTTTCAACACATCCAGCAAAAAATACGCCGCAGTTTCATTTGACAAATGTCCTATTTCACTCATGATTCTTTTTTTCAAAATCCAAGGATAGGAACCCACTTTCAGCAACTCCTCATCATGGTTGGATTCAAGCAACAACAAATCAAAACCGAAAACCTTACTCCTGATATACTCATTTGTGCATCCGGTATCAGTCAATAAGCTTATTTTCTTGATACCATTTGATATATTAAAACCAAAAGGTTCAACCGCATCATGGGAAATATTGAAAGGTGTAATGACTAAATCTTTTATCAATAACGCTTTATCGGCTTCCAAAAATCTTATATTGTCTTCTTTGATTTTGCCAACCTTACAAGCCATAGCTTCCCATGTTTTTATAGATGCATAAATCGGTATGTCAAATCTTCTCGAAAAAACGCCAACCCCTTGCACATGATCTATATGCTCGTGTGTAACAATAATGCCATCAATATCAAAAGGGCTGATATCGATTTTTTTCATTTCATTTTGTATTCTTATACCACTCAAACCAACATCCACCAATAGACCGGCGTTGTGTGTTCCGATGTAATTGCAATTTCCACTGCTACCGCTAAACAAAGAACAAAATTTCATATTTGTTGGTCCTCATCTTCGACCCTTCGGATTTTCGCGCCTAGATTCATAAATTTATTCTCAATAAATTCATATCCTCTATCGATATGATAGATATCATTGACAGTAGAAACACCCTCAGCCGCTAGGCAAGCCACAACCATCGCCGCACCTGCTCTTAGATCTGTTGCCTTAACCTCTGTGGCATTCAGTTTTTCTACACCTTTGATAGCCGCTGCCCTATTTTCCACTTTTATTCGAGCACCCATTTTAACTAGCTCATCTATGTATTTGAATCGGTTTTCAAAAATGCTCTCTATTACGATACTGTCTCCTTTAGTCATTGCCAGCAATACCGTCATAGGTTGCTGTAAATCTGTTGGAAATCCAGGGTAAGGAAGGGTTTTTATATTGACAGGAACCAGTTCCTTCTCATAGTGAACTCTCAGGGAATCGCCGTATTCTTCTATATTCATTCCCATTTCCTTTAGTTTTGCTGTCACAGGTTCTAAATGCTTAGGAATAATATTATTGATAATCAAATCTCCTTTGGTTACCGCAGCAGCTATCATATACGTCCCCGCCTCTATCTGATCTGGAATGACACTATACTCGCCACCATGGAGTTTTTCGACCCCCGTAATTCTAATGACATCCGTTCCAGCCCCTCTTATAGAAGCACCCATTGCATTGAGAAAGTTAGCAGTATCAACCACATGAGGTTCTTTAGCCGCATTCTCGATAACCGTCTTTCCTTCAGCAAATACAGCAGCCATCATGATGTTGATTGTGGCACCTACACTAACGACGTCAAGATAGATTTTATTACCCTTCAACTTCTTTGCACTGACCCTTATGACATCATCCTTGACTTCGAATGTGCCACCAAGCGCTTCCAGCCCTTTTATATGCTGATCTATCGGTCTTAATCCGATATCACACCCTCCAGGATAGGATATCGTCACGTCTTTGAATCTACCAAGGCCTGCCCCTAACAAATAATAAGAAGCTCTCAGCTTTTTTGTAAGTCCATTGGGTATAAAGCATTTTTCAATTTTACTTGTGTCAACATTCATCAAACCGGAATCACTGATGCTGACATCCGCACCCAGTTTTAGCAAAATATCCCTATAAACAAAAACATCTTGTATCATCGGTAAGTTTTCAATGATACAGTTGTCACCTGTCAGTATTGTAGCAGGTAGAATAGCCAGAGCAGCATTCTTAAATCCACTGATATTGACCTTTCCCCTTAATCTGTTGCCACCTTCTATAACTAGTTTCGCCATTATATCCATCCTTCTATTTTTAGCTAATCGCCTATTGATACTAATACCAGGATTATATTATAATAAAATTCCAACGATATCAACCTTTATTCGAATTCTAATAAATATTTTATAGCCCCACTTTCAAATACAACTTTCCATGTAGGCTCCAGATTATCCACTACAATCTCACCCCAGTGAATCAGGTCTTCGTCTCTATAGTAACATATATCCATGCCAATTACTGCCTCACCTCTGATATCTTTGTATTTCAACAATCTTAGTAGGGCTTCCTCAGGTCTTGACAATACAATGTTTGCCTGAGTTTTCCTGATGCTTTTGACGCGTTGCATCTCAAAACCGACCACACCAAAGCCGTCCTGTATAAACATATAATAAGAATTCTCCAAAGGGTATCCTTGATAGTTCTCGCTATAGACAATATGGTTTGCGTTGTTTTCATTGTAAACTCTCGTCTGATAGAACCCCTCCAAATCTATTTGAAGTTTGCTGGCAAACGACTCTATCTGACTAGCAGCATCAGCTATATTCGGATTAACACCAGCTTCAATTTCTCTTGTCATAAAAAGCAGTTTTTTGCCTTGATTAATTTGTATTGATTGCCCCTTACTATTGATATAGTATTCATTTTCTATAAGCTCACTATAAGTCTCGCCTAAATACTCCCTTATTTCCTTGCTTTCACTATTGAAAACCATATACTCCACCTCAAGCAACGGTAGAATTAATTCTTCTCCTGCTACATCAATGGATACCGTTATACCTTGCTCAGACAGGTTTTCCTTAATGATTTCAAATGAGGCTGCCGGTACAGAATCGTTTTTTATGCTTATCACTTGGCTGACCAGAAAAATATCCAAGATAACAAATGCTACTATCAATATCGATTTAGCCTTATTCCAATCCATTGTCAACCCCCTGCATGACGACTTGTTCTTCAATAATAGCACCTGTTATGGCATTGAAGACATAATTTCGGTCAGTGGTTTTGATAACCCATACACTCCTCATCAGTTGATCCTTTGGCCTTCTCGATGGATCAAAGTATGCAAGATATATTTCATGAATTCCGTTTAAAATTTTCTCTTTTGCTTCATTGAACTCCAAAGACTGGTTTTTAGGATTTTCCAGATACAGTTCTGTAATAAAATCAATATTGTTTTCAATGATATCCTGAGGTGAAAGTACTTTCACCTCAGCCATCTCAGTTTCCATCATTACATCCACCACACGAATAAATCGTTGATAAAAAACCACCTTGCTTCCGATGACATCTATTTGTATGGCCTTCTCATCCCTTACCTGGCTAAAAACAATTGGACGCTCAAGCAGACTTTGGTTGAACAGAAAACGATATCCGTATTTACCATCCTCGATGAATGTGGTTACCTGACTCAGATATGCATTATCAGGAAAGCCTAAAAAATCATCTATAAAGTTAAGCGCAATGAGAAATGATTGGTACATAGAACTGTCGTCCTTAGTGCTTTCTATGGAATCATAAAACTCCAGTAATCCTTCATCATATAACCTTAACACCTTTTCGTTCCGATAAATATAATTGATAGTTCTCGAACTGTCTATGGTTGTTCTCACATAATCGAAGCTGTCTTTAAAATAGTTCTTGGCTATATTTTCTATGTTGATAGTATCTTCAATATCAATTTCTGATTTTATGAATACTGGATTCAACGCTGTTTCATTCGTTGAGATGGGAATATATGATGCAGTTGGTCCATAATGGAATAATGTATCATATTTGTTTGATGCAAATATCATGATATTTTCGTAGATGTCTGTCAGTTTCTGTTGATTGGTTGTTATTTCAAGTCTGTACGTCTTAATGCCATCATTGACATAGATTTTGCTACTATCTACACCATAACCAATCCAGAGTATTCTGGACACAACATTTTGAAATCTATTGTTACTCATTTCAAAACTCTCTATTAGAAGCTCAGAAGGCATAGAAGTATCAAAATAGATCCTTAGCGTTCTGCTATCAGGTGAAGCCTCCTGAATATCAGATTCCGAATAAGCAAATCGAAACATATCGAACATAATATCTCGAAAAGCCCTCCATACAGATTCGTTGATGTCGGAATCGTGTATAATATACTCATATTGATCAGTTACAGAAACCTTGGATGGTTTAATCTTATCCCAAAGAAAGATCTCTTCTATTTCGCTCTCCACCGGATTGAATCCTTTGGTATCAAATGATAAATCCAACCATATGAATGATGAAGAATAGATTGCTATGGAAACAAGTATAATAAGAACAAGATTCTTGATTTTTTCCCTATACATCCAATTCACCTCTGATGATAGCTGGAATCACAATTCTGAACTCAGTGCCATCATTTGGAGTGCTATCCACTTCGATTTTAGAATCATGTGCTTCAGCAATATGTTTGACAATAGCCAATCCCAAGCCTGTCCCACCAAAATCTCTTGATCTTGCCTTGTCAATCCTATAGAATCGTTCAAAAATTCTTTCTTGATACTCTTCTGGTATACCGATGCCATTGTCTTTGATTTTTATGACAAAGCAATTATCGACAAGATCACAGCTGACGTCGATTTTTCCTTCTTCCGGTGTATATTTTATGGCATTTCCTATAATATTCTGATAGATCTGTTCTAGCCCATCTTTATCAAACAAAACTGTTATATCATCCTTGCAACCCTCGTACTCCAACTTTTGCCTTTTGGTTTCCCATCTCAGTTTCAGTTTTTCCAATGTCTCGGTCAACAGTTCGCATGGATTGAGATAAATCTTGTTCCAGTCAGCTTGGTTGTACTCCATTCTGGATAATCTCAACAGATCACTGACTAGTCTTGACATTCGGTCACTCTCATTGTTTATGACATTGAGGAAATATTTAGCGGTTTCCTGATTATCCAGGGCTCCTTCCAGTAGGGTCTCTGTGTAACTTTTGATGGTTGTAATGGGGGTTTTCAGTTCATGGGATACATTGGCCACAAATTCCTTTCTCATGTTTTCAAGCTTCTGCTGTTCAGTTATATCCTGTATAACAAATATCACACCTCCAACCTCTTCAATCTCATTCTTAAAAGGTGCATAGTTGATTTTATATATATAATCATTGATATTGACAATGACATTATTGGTGTAATTGCTTTCCTTCAAAAACCCGAAAGAAAGTTGATAATCAATCTCTGATAAAAGCTGATCACCATCTATATTCTTCTCATCCTGAATATCCATTATCTTCTTTGCAACCGGATTTGCATATATGATGTTGCCATCCAAATCAAATGTGATGACTCCATCAGCCATGTAGTTAAATGTCGTCTCCATTTTGCTTTTTTCCTGATAAACCTGTGAAATGTTCTTCTTGAGTTCCATGGTCAAATAGTTGAACATCATAGCCAATTGACCCAACTCGTCGTTGGACTTGACTTCAACCACTTCTTCAAAATTTCCTTTAGACATTTCCTTGGCTTTCATGGTAAGCTCTTTAATTGGACCTGTTATGCTTTTAGCAAGAAAAAACCCCAAAACTATCGTAATCGCCAACGCGAGTAATGTAGCTCTGGTCAACATTTTTGTTGCGTTATCCATCGTTTCATAAACCGAGTCTAGTCTATAGGTTAGGTAAATGATGCCTTCAATGTTACCATTCTCATTTTTGACCGGATAAGCCATATGCTTGACCTTGCTCTCTGTTCCATCAAAGTTCTCAATCGGTATGGCTTCCACCACCTCACCTCTCATGGCTTCCAATATAAGAAGATTATTAATCCTTCTTGTTTCGTAGGCACTTAATGAAACCACACTGCTGACAGTGCTCCCAATGATCGGTT
>LGGM01000079.1 GCA_001509345.1 Clostridiales bacterium 38_11 | reverse complement strand
AAGACATCCTCGGGTCCGTGGTGTGCCAACTCTGAGATTGTATTCAAATCGTTGATCAGTCTTGACATTAACTTTCCAACTCTACTGCCGTCAAAAAAACTAATATCAAGCGTCTGCAGGTGACTGAAAAGCTTTTTCCTCATATCATATTCTATTCTGACACCAACAATATGGCCCCAGTAATACACAATAAAATTCAGAACACTTCTTATGAGATATAAAGAAAGCATTACGACAGCTGTAATCATAAGAGCCCGCATATTTTTTTCGGGGATATACTGATTCAATATGTTTCTTGACAACAAAGGAAACAATAAATCCAAGCCTGCAACAAAAAAGGCACTAGAGATATCCAAAATAAAAAGTTTTAGATGAGGACGATAATATTGGGCAAATTTGACGATAAGATTCAAAGCAACCTCCTGTGTCATTAAAATTGCAAGGGCTTATTAACCCTTGCAATTCTTCTCGTAAATTATTTTTAGTCCTTTTAATGTCAGAAGCACATCGAATTCATCGATGACATTAGTTTCAGGGAAGATGATATTTCCTAAACCACCTGTAGCGACTACCTTCATGTGAGGTAGACCCATTTCTTCCTTGATTTTATTGACAATGTATTCCACTTGCCCAATATAGCCGTAAACCAATCCGGCCTGCATGCTGGTTATAGTATTCCTCGCTAAAATGGTTTTTGGTTTTATGATGGCGATATTTGGGAGTTGAGCGGATCTGGACCACAAGGCATCTGCACTGATCTGAATTCCCGGAGAAGTTATAGCGGCAACAAATTCAAAATTTGCTGTAACCACATCATAAGTGGTTGCTGTACCAAAATCTATAATGATGACCGGTCCCCCATAAATCTCAAAAGCGGCTACTGCATCAACAATCCTGTCTGCACCGACCTCTTTCGGATTCTCAGCTTTGATATCAAGACCTGTTTTAGTACCCGGTCCTATGATTATTGGAGATTTATGAAGATATTTCTCTACGGCATTCATGAATGAATGCATTATATTTGGCACTACTGATGAAATGATAATGTCTTCCAATTTGTCCGTATCGATTCCATTTATTACCAGCAAGTTTTTAATAAACGAGCCATATTCATCAGAAGTCCGCGGTTGTTGTGTGGTCATTCTCCAAGGGCCGTACAAGGTTTTTCCTTTCCAAACACCTATAGTGATGTTTGTATTGCCCACATCGATGGCTAAAAACATATTGTGCTCCTTAATTCTTATTGATTTTCTTAAAGGCAACGACTACCGGTAAAGTCAGAATAGCCGCGACAACTGCCTCAAGGATTGCATTACTTGTAATGACTGCCACTAAGAATACTCTGAAATTAGCACCTACCATTTCTACAACTCTTGCCGCATAAACGAAATACAACATAGTTAAGACTAAGGTTGTATTGGTTATGGCACCAGAGGCACCCGCCAAAAGAATCGCAATTTTGTCACCCTGTGCGACTGACTTCAATGCGACTTTAAGGCCTCTGTAAACATAGGAAGCTACCACTCCGATAAAAACTCTTGGCAAAACTGATACCAACGGGTTTATAAACAGCAAGTCAAAAGGGGATAGCGGAGCCAGAAGACCTCTCAAAAGGGTGACGACACCTGCGGCAAATCCCATCAATGCTCCTTCTTTAGGCCCAAATAATATACCTGTAACAATCGTAGGTATAAAAATCAAGAGTGCCATGCTTGCTGAAGCAGTAGGGATAGCTGTTATAGCGACAAAGGCTATGGTTAATGCCAGCATAACTCCTAAAAAAGTGAGTTTGCGTGTTGAACTGAAAGTTTTGTTCATTCAATTTTCCTCCTTGTTCTCGTTCTTTAAATTCAGATACAAGACAAATCATTTATATTATAGCATAAGTTTGAGGTTTTACAAGAAATTTGACTAAAAAAATACAGCCTGCAATCAGGCTGTATTTGAGTTAATTGCCTATCCCAATAAGATTTTCCCTAAGAACAGCAAACCGACTATGTAGGTGAAGATGCTCAAATCTTTACCTTTACCCGTTAACACCTTCAATATGATGTATGACAGCATACCAAAAACGATACCTTCAGAAATGCTGTAAGTCAAAGGCATGAAGATGATTGTTATGAAAGCAGGGATGGATTCTGTGAAATCTTCCAGATTGATTTCTTTAATCGGAGACATCATGAACAAACCGACTAAAATTAGTGCTGGTGCTGTTGCAGCGGATGGAATAATTAAAAACACATTTGAGAAGAAAAGTGCAATCGCGAACATTGCAGCGGTTGCAAGCGATGTGAGACCGGTTCTTCCACCTTCAGCTACACCTGCAGAACTCTCGACGTAGGTAGTAACTGTGCTAGTGCCAAACATCGCGCCGATTGTCGTACCAATCGCATCTGCCAATAGTGCTTGCTTGGCATTTGGGACTTTACCATCTTCTGTCAGCATTCCGGCTTTTGTGGACACACCGATAAGAGTTCCGACCGTATCAAACATGTCAACCATCAAGAAAGTGAATAGCACAACAAACATGTCAAAAGTGAAGATTTCTGTGAATTCAAACTTCATGAATGTCTCAGCCATTGAAGGGGGAGTTGAAACTACTTTAAAGCCTTCGGAAATGGTAGTGATGCCCATTGGGAATCCAATAGCGGTTGTAACGATAATTCCAATCAATAAAGCACCCTTGACATTTTTTTCAAGCAATATCCCTGTGATTACCAATCCAATTAAAGCTAGAAGTGGAATACCTTGCGTGATATTTCCCAACTCTATTATTGTAGAATAATCCTGGTGGATGATGATCTGCGAGTTAACCAATCCTATAAATGCTATAAACAAACCGATACCAACCGAGATTGCTCTTTTTATATTCATGGGGATACTGTCTATAATTGCCTCTCTAACGTTCAAAAATGTTAAGATAATGAAAATAATACCTTCAAGAAATACAGCTGTTAAAGCAAATTGCCAGGTTTTTCCCATGCCTAAAACAACTGCGTAGGTAAAGAATGCATTAAGACCCATTCCAGGGGCTAGTGCGAATGGCAGATTGGCATACAATGCCATTACCAAAGTCGCAATTAGAGATGATAAAGCGGTGGCAGTGAAGACAGCACCAAATGGCATCCCTGTTTCCATGAGCATTAGGGGATTTACAATCAAAATATAAGCCATTGTCATGAATGTTGTGATGCCGGCAAGAATTTCTGTTTTTACAGTGGTGTTATGTTCCTTCAGTTTAAAAAACTTTTCCATTGTTCTCTCCTAAATTAGATTTAAATTATGATAAATTCCCTTACATTTTACATTTAAAAAAACAGATAGTCAATAATGAATACGAACAAAACAATATAGTTCGAAACATTGCGAATAACCAACATTCGAAAATAGTTTTAAGTTTTGAAATCATGAACTCTACAGATAAAAATGGAATTGCTTTTTCTAATATCGTATATTAAAATAGCATTGCGATTAATCTTGAAAGGATAAGAATATGGCTACTGAAGATTGTGTGATAATTTTCCCCAATATTACATATGCGATGAAATTTGAAAGAAAAATAAAAGAAACGAATATAAGCGTCAAAATGATACCTGTGCCAAGAAGCATCAGTTCAAGCTGTGGGGTGTGTGGAAAATTTGATTGTGCAAATGAAACTGAAATAGAAAAGCTCTGTCAAGAAGCTGACGTTAGGCATGATGGTATCTACAGGGTATATAAAGAAAAATAGGAGCTCAAGGGCTCCTGTTTATTTGTCCAGTCGCAACACCCTTATCAAGGCAATCAAAAGGACTGTAAATATTGGTATCATAAAGTAATTTGTCATGATTCTTGTGGGAAGAAACACTAAGAATCCTTTCCCAAACATGATTGAAAGGAAATATGTGTTAAGAATCAAAGATGTTATGAGTTGGGTGGTGCTGACTGTAAAGTAGATCTTATCAAAAGAATAAGCGCTGTTTACTGATTGTGTCGTTTTGCTGAAATAAAACGGCAATGTTACATATATCGCAATAGCGGATATAAATAAAGTGACATAAACAAAACCAAGGCGGTGTCCATTATACATAATGCCATTGTCAAAAGTCAGAACCTCTTTTAGATAAAACGAATATAACAAACAGCCTGTAATAAACACAATAAAAACAGCATTATAATAATTGAAATTCTGCCTAATAAGATTTTTCTTTGCTTTGAGTAGCTTGTAGATGAGACCGGGAATCATGCCTGCTAAAGCTGTACTCAGCGTAAAACCAGGGAAGTAGGCACCTCCCATTGGATTGATCATATAGCCTAGAACATCCGATATGGCACCTGCCATAAATCCTGCGGTAGGTCCGTAAAAAATACCTACCATGATTAATGGCACACTGGAAAAATTTATTTTAAGAGCCGGAAGGCCGGCTATCGGAATGATAAGTCCTAATACTCTTGCAAGCACAATACTTATGGATATGAGCAGGCTTACAGTTACTAGTGACCGGGTTGTTAAAAAGCTATTGCTTTTTAAAGTATTACTCTTCATAAGAATCCTCCTGAATTGAGCAATACTCCCGCGAGAAAATAGGTGTTCTACTTTGACAGCGGAAGCAGAAAGATATCGCAGGCACTCCTTTCGTTCAAGGGCAACATCCCATCCCCTAACACTTAACGCACCTTTCCTACTCTGTTTTATACATCATAATATATTAATAGGTAAAAGTCGATATAAACTCTATAAAAGGTATTAATCAAAAAAATAAGATGCTAGAAAATTGAAGTTTCATTGAAAATAGTTTCTAAATATTATATAATTCTTTAAGATGAATAATAGGAGGAACAAAGGACATGAAAACAAATATAAATTGGGAAGAATTGGCATTTAACTACATTAAGACAGATAAAAGATATATTTCTACTTGGAAAGATGGACAATGGGATGAAGGAAAACTTGTAGAGGACAATATGCTGTCTATTAGCGAGGCTTCAACTGCATTGCATTATGGACAACAATGTTTTGAAGGATTAAAAGCATATAGGACCAAAGATGGCAAGATTCAATTGTTTAGGCCCGATCAAAACGCTAAAAGGATGCAAAAAAGTTGCCGGAAAATCCTTATGCCGGAAATACCAGTGGAAAAATTCATTGACGCCTGTGAGCAGGTAGTAAGGGCAAATGAACACTATGTGCCTCCATATGGATCCGGGGCTACCCTTTATATCAGACCATTTATCATTGGGACAGGTAGTACCGTGGGTGTAAAACCAGCTCCTGAGTATATTTTTCGTGTGTTCTGCCTGCCGGTAGGAGCCTATTTCAAAGGCGGACTCAGCCCGGTGAATTTCATGACTACGGAGTACGACAGGGCAGCTCCTATGGGAACAGGAGCCGCTAAAGTAGGAGGAAACTACGCCGCAAGTATTCATCCTCATCAGGAGGCTGTTGAAGCCGGCTATGCTGATTGTATCTATCTGGATGCAGCTACACATACAAAAATTGAGGAAGTTGGGGCTGCTAATTTCTTTGGTATCACTAAAGACGATGTATTTGTCACACCGGCATCACCTTCTATACTGCCAAGTATCACCAAGTATTCACTCTTATACTTGGCAGAGAATTATCTGGGATTGAAGACTGAAGAACGAGATGTTCTAATCGATCATCTGGATGAATTCAAGGAAACAGGCGCATGCGGAACAGCTGCTGTCATCACACCAATTGGAGCGCTAATGCATAAAGGGCAGAAACATGTTTTCCATTCGGAAACCGAGGTTGGTCCAATCACAAAAAAACTTTATGATACATTGGTGGGAATACAGTTTGGAGATGTTGAAGCACCGGAAGGGTGGATACATTATGTTAAAAATGTTTAATAATGCTATCGTAAGGACACCTGCAAAATCCGTCGTTGATGGAATCACAACCCAGAAACTGGGCTTGCCGGATATAGAATTAACACTTGTTCAACATAAAAAATATATCGAGGCACTGGAGAAATGTGGATTGCAGGTTGACATCCTACCCGCAGATGAGAGATTTCCTGATGGCAATTATGTGGAGGATGTGGCAGTTCTTGCCGAGAAAGTAGCAATCATCACAAATCCCGGAGCAGAAAGCAGACGACAAGAAATCAGTAATATTGTGACAACGATAGAAAAATATTTTAAAAAAATTGAATATATACGATCGCCGGGTTTTCTTGAGGGTGGTGATATCATGAAAGTTGGAAGTCATTTTTACATTGGCTTATCTACAAGAACCAATGAAGATGGTGCTAATCAATTGATATCCATTCTAAAAAAACATGGCTATACCGGATCCACAGTCAAAGTATCCGGAGTACTGCATCTCAAGACAGGCATGTCATATATGGAAGATGGCACCTTGTTGGTGACGGGTGATTTTTTGCACAACAAGGATTTTCTGGATAGATTTGAAAGAATCATCTATGTATCGCAAAAAGAGGATTATGCTGTCAATTGCATCCGATTGAATGAGTTTGTGCTGATGCCGGAAGGGTTTACAGAAACAAAAACGAAGCTGATGGAAGCAGGTTACAAAATAGTTGAGACACCAATGTCTGAATTCCAAAAGATGGATGGTGGGCTTACTTGCTTGTCATTGAGATTCTAATTTAGATTTGACTTATCAATGAACACAGGAGGTATTTTTATGATAGTATCTAAAAGAATTGAAGCGATGCAGGAATCACCAATAAGAAAACTCGTTCCTTTGTCAGTTGCAGCTAAGAAAAAAGGTAAAAAAGTGTTTCATCTGAATATTGGGCAACCTGATATCAAGACTCCTGATGAGTTTTTTCAAGCGATTAAAGATTTTAATCCCGGTGTTCTTGCGTATGTGTTTTCAGAGGGTATTCCAGAGTTGATTGAGAGCTTCATTCAATACTACGAAGGATATGGAATGCACTTTGAGAGGGATGATATTCTGATAACTAATGGAGGCAGCGAAGCAATTCTGTTTTCATTGATTGCAACATGTGATACTGGAGACGAGGTATTGATTCCTGAACCTTTCTATACAAACTATAATGGTTTTAGTTCCACTGCGGGTGTTCAGGTTGTACCAATTACAACTACAGCCGAGAATGGTTTTGATCTACCGGAGTTTGAAGTGATTGAAGCGCTGGTCACAGACAGGACAAAGGCTATACTGTTATCTAATCCAGGAAACCCCACCGGCAAGGTTTACACAAAGAATGAGATGGATAGGATCAGAGATCTGGCACTCAAGTATAATCTATATATAATTGCCGATGAGGTTTATAGAGAATTTGTCTATGACGGATTGGAATTTATCAGCTTCGGTCAGTTCAAAGAGATTGAGGACCGTGTTATTATCACAGATAGTATATCTAAGAGATATAGTGCCTGCGGTGCTAGGATCGGATGTGTCGCCACAAAAAACAAAAAAATCACAAAAGAGATTATGAAATTATGTCAGAGCAGATTGTGTGTTGCAACCTTAGAGCAAGTAGGGGCTGCAAAACTGGTGGAAGTATCTAAAGATTACATGAAAGTAGCTTTTAAGGAATATGACAAGAGAAGAAAAACAGTGTTTAACGCGCTTCAGGATATGGAGGGTGTCCTGTGTAAAATACCAAAAGGTGCTTTTTACATCACAGCTAAATTACCGGTAGAAAATGCTGAGACATTTGCCAGATGGTTGTTGACGGATTTTGATGTTGATGGTGAAACTGTTATGGTTGCTCCCGCCGAAGGATTTTATGCCACAAAAGGCATGGGAAGAGATGAAATAAGAATTTCATATGTACTGAAACAGGATGATTTGATCAAGGCTATGAATATACTAAAAGAAGGACTGAAAGTTTACAATCAATAATGAGAAAATTTTAACTTAGGCATCTGATGAACCAACATTAGATGCTTTTT
>LGGM01000078.1 GCA_001509345.1 Clostridiales bacterium 38_11 | reverse complement strand
TCGCGCCCTCTCAGGGTTCGACTCCCTTCCAATATTAAGCATAAAAAAAAGACCCTGCGGTCTTTCTTATGCTTAATGGTGAAGGCGGTGGGAGTCGAACCCACGTCCGAAAGCATTTCCATATAACTTTCTCCGAGCGCAGTCAAGATTTAGTTATCGCTTGATGTGGTCAATCTCGACAAATACCACACCCGGCTATCTCCAATTGTTCCACAAAAGGTCGGAGCGTCCCTAATGCAGTTCCCTGATTTGTTTGATGCCCCAGTATAGCCTACAGGTCGGCTAAGTGGAACAAGCTAGCAGCTTACGCTGCGAATGCTAAATTATTGTTTGTTTTTGCTTTTAATTTAGGTTGCCACTTTTAACGCTGTTTGGCGGCAGCGGCTCGCTTATTATACTTCTACACCCCCGTCGAAACCAATTTCGCCCCCTTAATAATCCTTGACGCGTTGCATTCTTCGTTCGGCGTCTTTTTTTGCCATTGATTCCCGCTTGTCGTATTGTTTTTTGCCAATAGCTACGGCTAGCTCCAGCTTAACCAAGCCATCTTTAATATAAATGCTTAGGGGAATCAGGGAGTATCCTTTTTGAGTCGTCAGACCTATCAGCTTTCTGATCTCGCTCCTGTTCAGCAAAAGCTTTCTTTTCCTGAGTGGGTCCCGATTGTAGATATTACCCTGTTCATAAGGACTGATATGCATACCGGTGACAAACACTTCGCCATTTTCAATCTGTGCATAGCTGTCTCTCAGATTGACCTTGCCCTGTCTGATGGATTTGACCTCGGTTCCTGTCAGAACCAGTCCAGCCTCATAGGTTGCTTCAATAAAGTAATCAAACCTGGCCTTTTTATTTCTTGCCATCACTTTGATGTTGTCTTTCAAATAAATCACCTGTCCTTATGGTTAGCATCAAATTATAACAAAACTTTGAATCTGTGTCAAATTCTAGTCTCTTTTCAGTCCGATGCCCTTATCAGAGATTGTAATCAGATCTCTTTTGTAGAGTCTACCTATTGCAATTTTGAATGAGCCCTTGCTCATATTGAAGGTTTCCTTTATAAGGTTGGGGTTGGTTTTATCACTGTATGGTAAAAAACCCCCTGCCTTTACCAGTCGCTTGTAGATAACTTCAGCATCATCGTCCATTTTTGTATGTGTCTTGTCAAAAAGATTGAGATTCAGTTTCCCATCTTCCCTTACTTTGACGACTCTCGCCTCTACCTGATCTCCGATTCCCTTTCCGAAGAAGTCTTTTTCCTGTATCAGTCCATGGTACTTGTTTTCTACTGCAACCATAGCACCCAGCCCTCGTTTAAGACTATAAATCGTTCCCTTGACCTTGTCTCCGATTTTATAGGGTGAATCCGTCTTTAACATTTCATAGATGTCCATGGTCGCACAAAGACGCTCGGATTTATCAAGATAGATGCCCACTATGTATTCATGGCCTACCCTTATCTGTCCCTTTTGCTGTTTGAAGGGAAGAAACAGATTTTTATCCAGACCCCACTCCATAAAAGCACCTATTTCAGTTATATCAACCACTTTCAGATAGCCAATCTCACCAATTACAAGTAGTGGTCTTTTTAGCGATCCTTCTAGTCTGTTGTTCATCTTATAGACAAATACGTCCCTCATTTCTCCTTTTTCTATGATGGTCTTGCCCTTTTCTTTCTTTACAAAGACCTCTGTTCCATTCTCATCAATGAAAATAAGGTCCTTAGTATCTACTTTATTCAGTTTTAAAAACTGCATTTCTCCAAGTTTAATCATTCTTCTCCTTTTTCTCAATCAACAAAAAGTCTATTTCAGCCTTTTGTATATTAACACTTGTTAGTTTTACTTGTACTATATCGCCTATTTTAAAGGTTTTTTTGGTTCTTTCACCTATGAGACAGTAGTTTTTCTCATCATAGATATAATAATCATCATCCATGCTTGATATATGAACAAGCCCTTCAATGGTATTGTCTAATTCAACAAACACACCGAAGCTGGTGACACTTGAGATGACGCCTACGAATTCTTCTCCGATGTGACCGGACATATACTCTGCCATTCTTATATCATCCACATCTCTTTCAAGATGCTCTGCTTTTCTTTCATTGACTGAGCATACTTTGGCAATTTCTGGCAGACTGTCATTCAGCCGTTTCATCTTTTTATCCAAGGTTCCATTAAGATGGTCTTTGATGATTCTATGAATCTGCAGATCAGGATATCTTCTGATTGGTGAGGTGAAGTGGGTATAGAATTTGGATGCAAGTCCAAAATGATCTTCTGCCTCATGACTGTAGACAGCTTTTTTCAGAGATCGAAGCATGATTGTATTGATAACTGTCTCTTCTTTTTTACCCTTAACCTTTTTCGAGACCGTTTGAAACTCCTTTGGATGGATATTGGCTATGCCCTTGATGCTGTAACCGAAATTGGCAATGAATTTATTGAACTCCACAACGCTTTCATAGTCAGGTGACTCATGAATACGATATAGGAAAGGGACTTTAGCCCAATACATGCTTTCAGCTACGGTCTCATTGCAAAGAATCATAAATTCCTCTATGATGCGATTGGATACTCTCCTCTCATATTTCTGAATATCAACAGCTTTTCCGGTTTCATCGAGGATGATTTTCGCTTCATCGAAGTCAAAGTCGATACAGCCTCTTTTTTCTCTTTTTTGACTTAGCTTAATACTTAGTTCTTCCATCACCTTGAAGTCTTCGTTAAAAGGCTTATATTTTTCTATCAGTTCAGCATCTTGATTTTCCAATATATCTGACACTTCTGTGTAATTCATCCTGGCTTTTGATTGGATAATGCTTTCGTATATGCCATGTGATTTGACCATCCCTCTTGAGTCCACTTTCATAATCACCGACAGCGTGAACTTATTCTCATAAGGATTTAGACTGCAAACACCGTTGGAGATCTCTTTTGGAAGCATTGGAATGACGCTTCCAGGCATATAAACAGAGGTGCCTCTTTCGTAAGCTTCCTTGTCCAATATGCTTCCTTCCTTCACATAATGAGCAACATCTGCAATATGGACTCCCAATTCATACATGTCATTATCAAGTCTTTTTATATGCACTGCATCGTCCAAGTCCTTCGCATCTTCACCATCAATTGTCAGTATATTATAACCTCTGAAATCTTTTCTTCTATTGATTTCTTTTTCATCTAATTCCTGTACTACTGTTTTAGCTTGTATCAAGACTTTTTCAGGAAAATCAATCTTGATGCCGTTTCTAATGAGGGCTGACAATATATGTGTATCCATATCATCTGCTGCACCTAATATTCTGGTAACTATTCCTGCCGGGTTTTTTCTTTTTTCAGGCCAGTCTGTTATTTTGACGATGACCTTCTGTCCGTCTTCGGCCTTGTTGAAATCTGATTTGGAGACGAAAACATCTTGGGATAGTCTTTTGTCATCTGGCAAGACAAAACCAAAATTTCTGGCTTCCTGGAAAGTGCCTATGATTTCTTCATTCGCTCTTCTGATGATTCTGATGACTTTACCTTCCTGTTTTTTTATATCATGTGTGCTTTTCATTGGTCTTATGATAACGGTATCACCATTCATAGCACCATTCAGATCCACAGGTGGGATGAAGACATCTTTAATATCCGAATCCTCTGGTATAAAAAACCCAAACCCTTTTGCAGATCCCTGAATGGTGCCTTTAAGCAAATTCATTTTGCTTGGCAACCCGTATCTGTCATTTCTGGTTTTGATAATCGTTCCTTCATTTTCCAACTCAGTTAGTATTTTAAGTATCTCTTGCTTCAGATCTTTTGATGTGTTCAATTCTTTCAATATTTCACCAATCAGCATGGGCTTGTAAGCATCTTCACTCATGAAAGAAATAATTTTTTCTTTAATATTCATAATAAACTCCTTTTGTCACTATTATCCCTTGATTCCCTTAGACATGTTATTCAATAAATCAACATCATATGAATCAATTCTATCAGAGTTATCCTTATGCTTTTTCAATGCAATATCGATTATACTCTCAATCAGATCTTTAAATTTGATTCCTGAAGGTTCCCACAAATAGAAAGATGCAGAACCTGGTATTGTATTGATTTCATTGACATAGATTTCTACTCCGTCCAATAGAAAATCAATTCTTGCAACACCTTTGGCATCAATGGATTTGAAGGCCTGTATAGCCAATGATTTGATTTTTTCTGAAATGCTATCGGAAACATCAGCGGGGATGACTCTCTTATCCGTGCCTTTCCCATTCTTACCGCCTTGGTTATTTATATATTTATCTTCGAATTTCAGGTATTCCTGCCAACCTACAGGCTCTTCGCAGAGAGATGCCTTCAGATCATTTTCATAGCCAAGCACAGAACAGTTGATCTCTCTTGGATGTTCCAGACATTTTTCAATGATTATTTTTCTGTCATAATGAAAAGCCACCTCAATTGTCTGTTCCAGTTCCGCTCTGTTTCTTGCCTTCCCAATTCCTATGCTTGATCCCAGATTGGATGGCTTTACAATCAGAGGGTATCCTATGCTTTCCGCATCAATCAGACATTGATCCTTATTCTGGTCGTATTGTGACCTGTAGAACCATACATAGGGCAATACAGGAAGTTTCTCAGCTTTGAAAACCTTCTTCATCAGTACCTTATCCATCCCCAAAGCTGAGGCTTTAACATCCGAAAAACCGTATGGCACTCCGCAGGTCTCAAGCACTCCCTGTAAAACACCATCTTCGACACTAGTTCCATGGGTAGCGGGAATGACCACATCCACCTCGGCTTTTGCCCGTTTTTTAGAGAAAAAACCTTGTTTCATTTCAGGATTGGGATAGAGACAAAGCACGCTTTTGTTTCCGGGGCTTTTCCACGGAATCACTTCTGTCAGATTATTAAACTGTTTAGATTTATATGTTTCAATATTGGATAGAGTCTCACCAATCAACCATCTACCTGTTTTGTCAATATAAATGATCAAAGGGTCATATTTGTTTTTATCGATGTTCTCCAATATCTGAAGTCCTGTAATGATTGACACTTCATGCTCGACTGACTTTCCACCTATTATAATCCCAATTCTTTTCATCCGAATTTCCTTTCTCTTTTAGCGTTATTGGTTAAGCTTCATTGTATGTGTCCGGTAGATCATTTTCAAACAGCACCACGTCGCCCTGTCTAAGCAGTGTTTTTAAAACCATTTCAGACTCCTTTAAAGACTTGACTATGAAAATATTTTCTCTGTCAAAATCAGCATCCACCAATCCCTCTTTGATGGCTTGGGTCCTTACTTCTCCAACCAATATGGCTATATCACATACTTTAGCGATTCCACGTCCGAGCTCTTTATTCTCCTTATATTCCACGTCTCCAAGACCTATCATTCCAGGTGTGACGATAACTTTCCTGTTATTTCGAAATTCAGACAAAACCTCAAGGGCTGCTGCTGCTCCATCGGGATTGGAATTGAAAGCGTCATCTATAATTATCACACCTGTTCCCGGATAAATCAGCTGCAGTCTATGTTGGATCGGCTCAATTTTCTCTATTCCACATGCAATCTGTACAAGGCTCATGCCCAACACGTAGCCTGTAGCTGCGCCTGCCAGTATATTGAGAACATTGTGCTTACCCAGCAATTTCGTCTTACATTCAACACTACCTTTTCCCTTGATATTCAAAGTGAAAGTTGAACCATCCATATTAGTCACAATATCTTCAGCATAAACATCCAAATCATTAGGATTCTTTAAACCATAAAGAATTTTTTTGATATAAGTCATATCTGCTAGTTTCTTCACATATTCATTATCGTAATTGAATATCGCCCATCCATCTCCGGAAAGCCCTTCTATTAGCTCGTATTTTGTTTTGGCAATATTGTCCAATGTCTTGAAGGTTTCTAGATGACAAGGTCCTATTGATGTAATAATACCGATGTCAGGCGTGACCAGTTTTGTCATCTTCTTAATCTCACCCATTCTTTCTGCTCCAAGTTCAACCACAAAAACATTATAACTATCATTTAAATCTTCATTGATAACCTTGCTGACGCCCATAGGCGTATTATAACTCCCAGGTGTTTTGAATGTCTTGAATTTCTGTTCCAGGATTTCAGAAGTGATAAATTTAGTACTGGTCTTGCCGTAACTTCCTGTTATACCAACCACAATCAAATCTTCAAGTCTTTTGATCTTATCCTGTGCTTGTATATAAAACCTGTTGTTGATTGATTTCTCAATTGGATTTAGCAGCCAGACGCCCCCAATGATATAATAGGTACCATAATAAATCGAAAGCGATAATATAAAGGCCGATATTGGTATATAGTAAATCTCACCTGCAATCCATTTTGTCAACAGGACAACCAATATAAAATCAACAACAGCAAGAGTCAATGTCACAATGAACAGTCTTTTTGCCCTGTCTGTCATAACCAGCGGTTTTTTTGACTCGTATTTTCTGTATGAGGCAACATAGAGCCCTATTGCAGACCAGGATAACATCAAAATTGTGGAATTATATGGATAAAACATATAGAGCACTACAAAAATAACTGATGTAATGACCAGAATATTGGATTTTGGTCCATGAACATTAACCTTGTTATTTGTCAGCCAATTCATATATTTATCGTTCTCGTACATTTCAAGCTGCATCATATGCAATGAATACAACACCCTGTCAAAGATGTTGATAAGCCAAACAACAAAAATAACGAATAATAGTAAAGACATATTGACCTCCTTGTTGCTAGTTGATATTGAGAAAGCTACTGATTACCAATTTGAAAGTTTGAAAATCATCGATATATGAATAATGCCCAGCCCCTTTGATGACAATCAGTCCGCTGTCTCTGATTTCTTTTTCCATAATCTTGCCATCAGACAATGGTGTGGCATCGTCATTTTCACCCCAAACCAGCAGTGTTGGTGCTTTGATTTTCCTTAGAAGATGACCCAGATCATCATTGATCACCTTGACCATCGTCTGTCTCATGACACCATCTGATTGACGATAGTCTTCCGACCCATGCCTTTCGTAAAATCTTTCAAGAGACTGACTTTTGTCTTTGCCTGGATTGAGTATCAAGTAAAGCTTCTTCATCGCTTTGAAGCTGTGTACCTTTATATAGTATTTCATACTTCTCTTAGGAACAATACCCGCGCTGTCTATTAGTATGAGCTTGTCAACCAGATTGGGATATTGACTTGATAAGATAATTGATATTCTGCCACCATGTGAGTGTCCAATTAAAACAATATCTTTTAAGCCCAAGTTGTCAATTAATTGTTTAATAATATTTGCATAATCATATGAGTCATATGGTTCTGATGGTTTTGAGCTGTCGCCAAATCCTGGCAGATCAACTGCCGTTGTCTTATAATGATTTTTAATTAGATTGATTATGGGCATTACGGTTTGGATATTGCAACCCCAACCATGAAGAACCAGGGCATCTTGACCATGCCCTTCCTGAAAATAGTTTATTGTTAGATTTTGAATTTCTATCACCATATAAGCTCCATTAACAGGATTCTTGGGTTCAGGTGGCGTTTCAAACGTCATCTGAGCCTTAGAAACCGTTATCCAGGGACTCTACAGTGCTTATCTTCCACTTAAAAGTGGGAGTCTTAGCACTGTTAGTCATCGGATCAACAGGGTTTTTGACTATATTGATTATAACAGATAAACATTTATTTTTAAAGTAAAAAGCCCCATCACAGGGGCTCTCAGTATCATCTATTTTATTAGAATTCCACCAATGTCCGCAATCAACGGTCCAAATACCAAAGCGACAATGGTCATTAGTTTTATCAATATATTGATTGATGGTCCAGATGTGTCTTTAAATGGATCACCTACAGTGTCTCCAACAACAGCTGCTTTATGGGCGTCGCTACCTTTCCCACCATGTTCTCCGCCTTCAATGTACT
>LGGM01000077.1 GCA_001509345.1 Clostridiales bacterium 38_11 | reverse complement strand
AGAAAGAATCTGGAATCTTCAGAAACTTTTCAATATACGAGAGGGAGAAAAACCTGAAGATAGCACTTATCCTGATAGATTTTTTAACGAAGTTCAAGTTGATGATTCTAAAAATAAAAGGAAATTGGATTTGATCAAAGTTAGAAGAATATTAGCTTCTTATTACAAGGCCAGAGGTTGGAACGAGGAGAGCGGGATACCGACTTTTGAAAGAATAAACGAGCTAGGATTGAGCAAATATATTGAGCAATGATGCATATACACATTTGATTGATGCATAAATGCATCAATCAAATAAGTGTTAAAGAAACTGAAATAATTGAAAACGTTAACATAACAAGGAGTAAAATCCATTAAAAAGCATATGCAAATATGCATCACTGAGTTTGTTAAAGTTATCGCAAGTCACTAAAATCAACGACTACATAGGTTTTTAAAAATTGGCATAATATTTGCATATATTATAGTTGAATAAAAATAAAATGAGGTGTAATGATGAATTTTGAATTAACTAAACAACAGCTAGAGCTTCAGGAAATGGTCAGAGATTTTGTGGCAAAAGAGGTGGCACCAGGTGCTGCAGCAAGAGATGAAGCTGAATCATACGAACAAACGTATGAGATTATGAAAAAAATGGGTAAATTAGGCCTTTGGGGGCTTCCTTATCCTAAAGAGTATGGTGGAGCAGGCGGAAATCAAGTTGATTACTGTTTGGCAGGAATGGAAATCAACAAAGTGGATGCATCATTGGGATGCTCTTACTCAGTACATATCTCTTTAGCTGGTTGGCCGATTTTCCATTATGGAACAGAAGAGCAAAGACAAAAATACTCTGTACCTATGTTCAAAGGTGAGTTGCTTGGATCATTCGCTCTGACCGAACCAAATGCAGGCAGTGATAGTGGTGCTAGCGAGTGTACAGCTGTATTGAAGGGTGACGAGTATATATTGAATGGGCCTAAGATATTCAATACAAATGGTGGATATGCAGATGTCAATCTAGTTTTTGCAATGACTGATCCATCAAAAGGCGTTAAGGGAATAAGTGCTTTTATCGTTGAAAAAGATGCACCAGGATATAATATCATCAAAACTGAGAGAAAAATGGGTATCAGATCGACACAACAAGCTGCTATTCAAATGGAAGATGTAAGGGTTCCTAAAGCTAATCTTCTTGGAAAAGAAGGTGAAGGATTTAAAATAGCTATGACAACTCTTGATGGTGGTAGAATTGGTATTGCTGCTCAAGGTGCTGGAATCGCAGAAGGTGCTTATGAGTATGCTCTGCAGTATGCTAAGCAGAGAGTTCAGTTTGGAAAGCCTATTTCCACACAACAATGGGTAGCTTTCACATTAGCTGAAATGGCTACAAAAGTCGAAGTAGCTAAGGCAATGACTATGAGAGCAGCCTGTATGAAGGATGCAGGACAATCTTATTCAGTCTCTGCTGCAATGGCTAAAATGGTTGCCACAGACATCGCTATGGAAAACACAACTGATGCAGTTCAAATACTAGGAGGACACGGATTCCTTCGTGACCATCCGGTAGAAAGAATGATGAGAGATGCCAAGATCACTCAGATCTATGAAGGCACAAATCAAATCCAAAAATTAGTTATTTCTGGAGCAATCCTAAGATAGTCTAATTTTAATAACCAAGTCACAAAAGAGCATGAGGACACGCTGCTCTTTTGTGTACTGATTTTTTGCAATATTGAATCAATAAAACCACATTATTTATTATAGGAAGTTTAATTTAGGAGGCTTTGGAATGGCCAAAATTATTAGCATTAAAGAAGCGATGGGTATGATACAAGATGGCATGAGCATAATGATTGCTGGTTTTCTTGCAGTAGGAACACCTGAAAAATTGGTAGATGCTCTTGTTGAAAAGAACACTAAGAATCATACCTTGATTGCCATATCAACGGCATATCCCAATAAAGGAAGCGGGAAACTGGTTGTTAACAAACAAATAAAAAAAGCTATTGTATCGCACATTGGGACTAACCCAGAAGCCGGAAGGCAATATATCAACGATGAGATGGAAATTGAGTTTGTACCACAAGGTACTTTAGTTGAAAGAATAAGATGCGGCGGTTTTGGTATGGGTGGGTTTTTAACGCCAACTGGTGTTGGGACTGAGATAGAAGAGGGCAAACAGAGAATTTCTATTGATGGCAAGGATTACTTGCTTGAGAAACCGCTTAGAGCAGATGTATCATTCATAAGAGCTCATAAGGCAGACAAGAATGGCAATCTTACCTATCGAAAAGCAGCAAGAAACTCAAATGTGGTAATGGCTACAGCCGCAGATATCACCTTTGTTGTCGCAGATGAGATAGTAGAGGTCGGATGTCTTGATCAGGATGAAATCATGACTCCAGGTATATTTGTAGATTACTTGGTACAGGGTTAGGGAGGAATGAACATGAATAATAGAGAGATAATTGCCAGACGTGTTGCTCAAGAATTTGAGGATGGTGATTTTGTAAATCTTGGAATTGGGATACCGACTTTATCGACAGCCTATCTACCTGAGGGCGTTAATGTTGTTTTGCATTCAGAAAATGGGCACTACAATTTCGGCCCATTGACTTGCGAAGAGGACAAAGACCCTGATAGTATCAATGCAAGTGGTGAGTTATGTGTTGTAAGAAACGGCGGCGTATTTTTTGATAGTACAGTATCCTTTGATATTATCCGGGGTGGGTTTATTGATAAAACTGTTCTTGGTGCTTTGCAGGTCGATCAGGAAGGTAATCTTGCCAATTGGAAGATTCCAGGGAGAGTTGTTCCGGGAATTGGTGGTGGAATGGATTTAGTGGTTGGTGCCAAAAAGGTCATCATTGCGATGGAGTATACTGCTAAAGGCGAGAAAAAAATACTAAAGAAATGCACAATACCTATGACAGCAACTGGTGAGGTGGATATGATTATCACTGAAAAAGCTGTTTTTGAAAGAGAAAACGGTGTTTTAGTCCTGAAAGAGACTTATCCAGGTGTAACAGTAGAAGAAATCAGAGAGCTTACAGAGGCTGGTTTCACAGTTGATGAAAATCTAAAAACAATGAGTATTTAGTTGAGTGAATATTTGTTGATTAATGAGGAGCGTAATAATGAAGAACGTAGCTTTTGTATTTCCCGGACAGGGGACGCATTATGTGGGCATGGGATTGGAAATAGCAAAACATTACAAAGAAGCAAATGATGTATATGAAATGGCTAATGATATCATGGGAATGGATATCAGAAAGCTTTGTTTTGAAGGACCCGAAGAGGTTTTAGTTAAAACTGAAAATTCTCAACCAACTATCCATACAACCAGTATTGCGATATTGAAAGTACTGGAAAAATATGGTCTGACAGGAGATGTAACAGCAGGATTCAGTTTAGGCCAGTATTCAGCATTAGTGTATGGTGGTGCTATGAAATTTGAAGAAACTGTCAAACTAGTACAGCAGCGTGGGATTTTTATGGAAGAAGCAGTCCCGAACAGACGTGGCAAAATGGTTGCCATAGTTGGACTTTCAAGGAAAGATGTTTATCAGATCGTTGAAGACTCCAAACATTTAGGGTATATAGAACCATCCAATTTCAATTGTCCAGGACAAATAATAGTAGCAGGATACAATGCAGCGGTGGATTATGCAAACGAGCTGGCATTGGCCAGGGGTGCGAAAGCGACCAATTTTCTTAAAGTCAGTGGACCTTTCCACACCATGCTCTTATTGGAAGCCGGCAATCGACTCAGAGTTGAATTGGACAACGTAACAGTGGACCATCCCAAAAAGAGATATGTTGATAATGTTACCGGTAAATTCTACACAGAAGATGAAGACCTTAAAGACCTACTTAGAAAGCATGTGTTTAAACCTGTCATGTGGGAAGATTCTGTAGATTCGATGCTGGAACATGGCATTGATACATTTGTGGAAATAGGACCAAGCAGTGTTTTGACGCCTTTCAATCAACGAACTGCGGAAAAACACGGTATCAAAGTCAACTGCATGAATGTTGAAAATATGGAATCACTTGATAATGTATTGAGATATTTCGATAAAGTCAAATAAGTAAGTGTCTTAAACGACATTACAAAAAATAAAAAGGAGTGCAAATTTATGAAAATCAAAAAGATATTAGTAGTAGGCGGAGGCCAGATGGGTAGTGGTATTACTCATGTAATGGCACAAGCGGGAATTCAAGTCTCTATGAGAGACATCACTAAAGAATATGCACAAAAAGGCTTGGACTCCATCACAAAAAACCTGTCAAAGCAATTGCAGAAAGGCAAAATCACTGAAGAAGTAATGAAAGCGACATTAGCCAACATCAACATTGGTGGTCAGTTCGTAAAAGAAGACTGTGATGTTGATATAGCTATAGAAGCAATCAACGAAAACATGGAGCTAAAGGTTAAAACATTTAAACAATTGGACGAATGGTGCCCAGAGAGAACTATATTGGCATCCAATACCTCTTCTTTACCAATAACAGCTATAGGAGCAGTTACAAAAAGACCTGAAAAAGTTGTTGGAATGCATTTCTTTAGCCCGGTATTCTTAATGAGATTAGTGGAGGTGGTAAAGGGTCTGGCAAGTGATGAAGAAACCGTAGCGACAATCATGGAGTTAGCTAAATTTATCGGCAAAAGCCCAATGGAAATCAAAGACTATCCTGGATTCGTAGGAAACAGAATAATGGTTCCAATGATGAATGAAGCTATACAGACTTTATACGAAGGTGTTGCTGATGCTGAGACAATTGATGGTGTCATTTTAGCTGGATTTAACCACCCGATAGGACCGCTTAGATTATGTGATGCTATAGGCAATGATACAATTCTTGCAGTTATGGAAGTTCTTTACGAGGGGTTTGGAGATCCTAAATACAGACCATCCCCATTGTTGAGAAAAATGGTAGAGGCCGGATGGCTTGGAAAGAAATCAGGCAGAGGATTCTACAACGATTACAAATAAGAATTGCCAATAAATTAAGAAAGGATTGAATGATATGTATCAATATAAAAACATTAAATTTGAAAATCATGATGGTATTGGCGTTCTCACAATGAATCGTCCTGAGGCTTTGAACGCCTTAAATAGTGAAACATTAGCAGAGTTGTCTGAGTGTATCGATAAGATTGCAGCAGATAATGATGTCCAGGTTGTCATACTGACAGGAGAGGGAAAATCTTTTGTTGCGGGTGCTGACATCAAAGAAATGGTCAATATGACCAGCAAGGAAGGCTACTCTTTTGCTAAAACAGGTCAAGCGGCATTCAGCAAAATAGAGAAACTACCTCAGCCTGTTATAGCCGCCGTTAATGGTTTTGCATTTGGTGGAGGATGCGAGTTGTCCATGGCATGCGATATCAGATTAGCCTCTGAAAAAGCGAAATTTGGTCAACCTGAAGTAGCACTTGGCATTATCCCCGGATTCGCTGGATCTCAGAGACTACCAAGAATTGTTGGCAAAGGCATTGCTAAGGAATTGCTTTATACCGGCAATACGATTGATGCTCAGGAAGCCTACAGAATAGGACTTGTAAACAAAGTGTATCCAGCTGAGACTTTGATGGATGAAGCCAAGAAGATGGCTGCTGTCATTATGAGTAAAGGTCCATATGCTGTCAGACTATGTAAAGAAGCTGTCAATACTGGATTTGAAGTGGATCAGACAACCGGTTCGGATTTTGAAGCATCTTTGTTTGGCATTACATGTTCAACAGTAGATCAAAAAGAAGGAATGACTGCTTTCATAGAGAAGCGAAAAGCCACTTTTGTCGGAAAATAAATCTAAGAAAAAAGTCCTTTTTGCTTTCAAAAGGACTTTTTTCGACTTTTAAGGAGAGCTTGACAGTGAAGATACTGGTTTTAGTCAAAGAAATCATAGACACCAACAGTAAAATTGTTTTCAACAAGCAAAAAAAACTAGATGAAAGCCAAGTGAAATGGGTTGTCAACCTATATGATGAATATGCTCTAGAAGAAGCCATTCGTATAAAAGAGCAGTTTGGTGGAGAGGTTGTTATTTATAGCGTAGGAAACGATAGAACTAAAGATACTCTGAATTATATAATGTCCATGGGAGCAGATAGAGCGGTTTTAATTAAGTCTGAATTAACAGATGCAAAATCGGTTAGCGAAATTTTAGCAAAACAAATCAGAGAAAAAGATGCTGATTTTGATCTGATTTTGGCTGGATGGATAGGTATTGACTGGAATAGAGGGCAGGTACCTGGAAGAGTGAGTTCGGTTTTGGAAGTGCCTTTTGTCAATGTTGTTATTGACATTGACATCAATGGTAAGATTGTTACCTGTGAAAAGGAAGGGGAATCTAGCAATGAGATTATCGACGTCCAATTACCTGCTTTAATAACAGTTCAAAGGGGTATAAATGAACCAAGATATCCCAGTGTTTTAAGCATTATGGATAATACAGAGAAAAAAATAGAAATAGTCGATAATATAGACCAGTCAACAACAAAAAAGGCAATAATCAAAATAGAACCTGAAAAGAACAGAAAAAAAACATATATGATAAATGAAAGTGATCCGGAATTGGCGGTTAAAATGCTAATGAAAAAAATGATTGCTGATAAAGTCATGTAAATAATTAATTGGAGAGATATCAACATGAGCTGCGATGTATTGGTGATTGTAGAACATAATGAAGGACGACTGAAAAACGTTAGTAGTGAGATACTGAGTTTTTTTGGAAAGATAGCTACAGATAATGGTGTGAAAGTCGTCGCTTTTATCTTTGGGGACCATATTTCTGAAAAATTGTATTGCGATATTGGGAAACTTGGCATTCGCGAAATTGTATCACATGTAAACAATGAATTAGATGAACAACCGGGTTTAGTTGCCGGTATGATAGCTGATTTGGCAAAAAAAGTCAAACCTAAGCTAATAGTGATGGCCAATACTGTAAAATCAAGAGATTCAGCACCGATGATAGCTCAGAAATTAGATATTGAAATGTTTAGTGATATTCTCAATATCGATTATAAAAAAACGGTTATAAATCTCGCCAGACTTGTTTATGGCGGCAAAGCCATTGAGAAGATAAAACTATTGAATCAACAAGCGTTGATAACAGTCAGGCCTAATGTTCTTGGTAATGATGAAAACGAAGCTTTCATACCAACAATAACCAAATTAAAGACAAATGAACTGCCTAGAACTCAAACCTACCTAACAAAAGCAAAAATCACTAAAGAGAAGGTTCAAAAGCCAATCAATGAGGCTGATGTTATAATAGCAATCGGAAGAGGACTCAGAAGAGTTGAAGATTTAATTATGGTTAATGACTTGGCACGAGTGGTCAATGGTGTAATAGGCAGTACAAGACCAGTGGTGGATATGGGCTTTGTGAGACGTTCTCATCAAATCGGTCAAAGTGGCAGGTCTGTTTCTCCAAGATTAGCAATATTACTGGGTATTTCAGGTCAGATTCAGTTTGTCGCTGGCATTAGCAAAGCTAAGACGATTATAGCTGTGAACAAGGATTCGAAAGCTACCATATTCAAATCAGCAGATTATGGTATAGTAGGAGATATATATTCTATTGTACCGATCTTGACAAGGGAGCTCAAAAAACTTAAGCTTCAGAACAGATAAATAATGACAAGTTGATATAGCTGCCTTCCTTTTGGGGAGGTTTTTTGTTTGACAATTATAAAATTCTAAAGTACCATAAACTCATTGATTTATAAGTTTTGTGAACTGATGTCAATTCACACTTTACTCAAACAGTTTTTTGGACGAGCATATGGCTATAGTAATTAAAATAAAAAGGGATGAGGAAGGATAAAATGTTAAACAATAAGGAGTTGTCAACTGATATCTGTGTTCTTGGAGGTGGTCCGGCAGGTTATATGGCTGCAATACGATCAGTCCAATTAGGAGCACATGTAGTTCTGATTGAGGAGAATGAAATAGGTGGAGCATGTCTGAACAGAGGATGTATCCCCACTAAAGCACTTTTAAAATCCACAGAAATCGCAACCAATATCAAGGATTCCAAGGGTTTTGGGCTTTTGAG
>LGGM01000076.1 GCA_001509345.1 Clostridiales bacterium 38_11 | reverse complement strand
GGTTTTTAGAAAAAAAATTTTAGTTTGTTGAACAAGTTCCAAGAAAGAAGTAAAATTAATAAAACCTTAGTTGTATTATTGAAAGATGATTGGTAGGATAGTTGTTGGAGTATATATTCTGGAAACAGAATATTACGAAGATTTCTCTTTGGGACATAGTCCTAAGAAAAGGAGAAAGCATGAACACAGTAACATAGAAACTGGTTCTCATAGTAAATCTAAGAGGGCCAGTTTCGTTTTTTGTTCTTTTTCAACTGTTTATCAAATTTTCCAATATAAATTAGAGATTCTTCACTTTTCTAATAATGTATAGTACAATAAGTAGTGTTCGTTATTTAGTTTAAAATATATGAAAGACTGGGGATTCAGATCATGTTGAATACAAAAAAAGTGGATATTATTGTACCCTGCTATAATGAAGAGGATGTTCTTGAACTCTTCCACAGTGCTACACAAAAGGTTCTAGGTACTATCGACGGGTATGACTTCCGTTATATTTTTGTGGATGACGGTAGCAAGGATCAAACGCTTGGTATAATGAAAACCTTAGCAAGTAAATATGATAATGTGAAGTACTTATCTTTTTCCAGAAATTTTGGCAAAGAATCAGCTATGTATGCAGGATTGAAATTTTCCTCTGGAGATCTGGTCGTTATTATAGATGCAGACCTTCAACACCCACCAGCCATGATACCTGCTATGTTGATAGAATTGGAGAATGGGTACGACTCTTGTGCTGCAAGACGAATCAGCAGAACTGGTGAGTCTCAAGTGCGTAGTGCCTTTTCCAGTCTCTTTTATAAGCTGAACAACAAACTGTCAGATGTTGAATTGGTAAGCGGTGCTGTTGATTTCCGAATCATGACTAGACAAGTGGTTGATGCGGTACTGGATTTATGTGAGGTCCAACGATTCTCCAAAGGGATTTTTTCCTGGATTGGATTCGAAACCAAATGGATGCCATATGAAAACATCGAGCGTTCGATTGGCGTTACAAAATGGAGCTTTAAAAGCCTTGTCAGATATGCGATTCATGGTATAACAGCTTTTTCTACTGCTCCTTTGCGACTTGTGATGGGAATGGGATTTGTAATTTCCATGTTTGCCTTCGTTTATATCATCATCACTCTGGTCAAGACCCTTGTAACAGGTATTGATGTTCCCGGATATGTTACGACCTTGTCAGCTGTTCTTTTTCTTGGTGGAATTATCGTAATCTCAATAGGCATACTAGGAGAATATATTGGCCATATCTTTATGGAATCAAAAAAAAGACCCATCTATATCTTGAAACAAACAAACTTGAATTCACAAAACAATAGAGGTACAGGTAATGAACAGACTGAAAGAAAAGATATACAATAAGGAAACTATAAACTATCTCATATTCGGTGTTCTGACAACATTAGTCAACCTTGTGACTTATAAGACATGCACCCTCATCGGATTCGATTACCGTACAGCGACTGTTGTTGCTTGGATTTTAGCGGTAACATTTGCTTATTTCACCAATAAAATCTATGTTTTCAACAGTAATAGCTTTGATTTCAAAATAATTAGAAGCGAATTTCCAGCCTTCATTTTTAGCCGTATTCTATCCGGCGTTTTCGACTTGTCCTTTATGATTGCTGCAGTTGAAATCTTTTCGGTAGATGATTTTTTGGCCAAGCTGCTGGTGAATTTTTTTGTCGTAGTTTTAAACTATATTGCAAGTAAGTATTTCGTTTTCAAAAATAAAACAAGAAAAGAAAAGTCTCCTGTCTTTCTCGTTTCATTCTTGATGCCAGTTGTTATACTAATCATCATTTATATATTCAGAGGAATATATCCTTTTGGAGAAAATTGCTATCTGACCAGTGATATGTATCATCAATATGCTCCCTTCTACATGGAAATGTATAATAAGATAATGAATATGAGTAGTTTTTTCTATTCATGGCATACAGGAATGGGGGTAAATTTTATTGGATTATATGCTTACTATCTCAGCAGTCCTGTAAACTGGCTTCTTTTTCTCAGTCCGGAGGGTAATATTGTTGAAGCAATGAGTTTTCTAATTATCATAAAAACGGGTCTGTCAGGATTGACTACCGCGTATTACCTAAGTCAACGATTCAAGACAAAACACATTGCTATAGCAGCTTTTTCTTTATTCTATGCTCTATCCTCATATTTTTCAGCCTTCAGCTGGAATATCATGTGGCTTGATTGCCTATTGCTACTTCCGCTTATTCTTTTAGGCCTTGAAAGATTGGTGAAAAATGGTGACTACAAGCTCTACACAATTACCTTAGGCTTGTCGATTCTTTCTAATTACTATATATCAATCATGATATGCATTTTCAGTGTTTTCTATTTTCTAATGCTGATTGTTGCTGATGATCAACCCAAGAATCTAAATTATTACATTGACCGATTCAAAAGGTTTGCAATCTTTTCACTGTTAGCCGGTGGATTAGCAGCTATATTATTATTGCCTGAGTATTATGCCATACAAGCAAGTGCATCTAGTAGCTTCAATTTTCCAAAATCTTTTACCAGCTATTTTTCGATATTTGATATGCTTAGTAGAGGATTGATGATAGTAGAGCCCGCTGTACTATCGGGTCGATATCCCAATATTTACAGCAGTGTGGTGGTGTTTCTTCTACTACCTTTCTATTGGATGAACCCAAAAGCTAATTTTAAAGAAAAAACCGGGAAAACCATACTTCTTATAATATTGCTAGTTGGATTTAATATGAATGTTTTCAACTTTATATGGCATGGTTTGCATTTCCCAAATAGCCTTCCCGCCAGGCAATCTTTCATTTTTATTTTCATGGTTTTAACCATGTCTTTTGAAGGATTTATCGGTTTAAAACAATTATCAAAAGGACAGATATTCAGTGTTTTCTCAGGAACCATCATTTTCTTTTTGATGATCGAACAATTCATCGCCGGTGATGACTATCATTTTGGCATAGTCTATCTCAATATGACCTATCTTACCTTTTACCTTTTCTTGATGTTATATTATAGAAAAGAAACATACAAGCCAAAATTGATGATCTTTCTTCTCTTGCTGGTTGTTATGTCAGAATCCGGCATCAATACAGCTGCAACAGGTTTAGGCGTTACAAACAGAACTGTTTATGTTTCTGATAATCAAGCGATTACCGATATCTTAGATGATGTAAGTGAACAAGATACTGATTTTTACAGAGTTGAAAAAGAAGTTAGAAGAACCAATAACGATTCAGCTTGGCATCATTATAAAGGATTTTCCACATTTTCATCCACCGCTTTTGCAGGCTTGAACAATCATCTCAATAGTCTTGGTTTCAGTAGCTCTACAAACAGTTACTCCTATGATGGCTATACACCACTAACGGCATCACTATTTGCAGTAAAATACATGCTTCATAATCAGATGGCTGACTCCAATAATCTGATTCGTTTGATAAAGAACCAAGATGGTATCTATCTTTATGAAAACATTTATACGCTACCCATCGGCTTTATGCTGGAATATGCTTTCGAACAGAATTGGAAAACGGATAGTTCTAATCCATTCAGAGTCCAAAACAGTTTTTCAGAGGCGCTGATCAATAAAAGCTTATTTGAATCAATTGAAACCAAAAATGCAGGTAAATCTGTGACTCTTAAAGTCAAAAACGACAGAAATATTTATGTGTACATCTCAAATTCAGCCACTCTTAAAAATGTAAGTGTTAACAAATCTCCAACATACGATATGGAAGACAACTCCCCGATAACTTTCAGCAATCTAAGACATAAACATATTATCAACATTGGTAAGGGAATCCCTGATACTGATATTATTATTTCAGCAGAATCCGAGGAGATTACGTCGCTGTTTCTCACAGCATATAGCTTCAATGAGGAAGTGTTTATAGATGTCTATAATCATCTGTCAAAAAATCCATTTGTCGTTAAGGAGTATGGTGATACATTTATCCGCGGTACTATAGATTCAGATATTGATGGTATCATGTATACCTCCATCCCATTTGACAATGGATGGAAAGCCTATGTCAATGGTGAACAGGTTACAGTTCGACCTTTTAAGAATGCCTTTGTATCTATACCAATACCTGAAGGCAAACATTATGTAGAATATTATTACGAACCACAGGGTTTTATTTCCGGATTAATCATCACTTTAGCATCTTTAGTGATTTTCATATCACTGATTCTTATAGACCGAAAGAAAAGCAAAATGCTTCAATAGCCTTATCCCCATGATCTATAGCTGTGAAAATCTCTTATAATAAAGAGATTTTTTTGTCATTTGTGTTATAATGATAGTATTAATCTACAAGCGTAAATATTGAACGATTTATCCGATGACTAATAGTGCTAAGACTCCCACTTCTATCCGATGATTAACAGTGCTGAGACTCCCACTTCTATAAGTGGGAGATAAGCACTGTAGAGTCCCTGGATAACGGTTTCTAAGGTTCAGATGGCGTATGAAACACCAACTGAATCCAAGAACCCTGTTGATCAATTGGAGGTTAAGATTTTGAAAAATTACAATTCACATAAAGGACTGACGTCTGAACAAGCGAATAAGCTTTTGGAAGAATATGGGAAAAATCAATTAAGAGAGACTGAAAGGATTACCTTTTGGGGACTTTTTTTCAATCAGTTCAAAAGCATTCTAATTATTATATTGATTATAGCTGCTACAATTTCTGCTTTTGTTGGTGAATTTACAGAATCTTTAGCAATAATGGTCATTGTTTTATTGAATGCTTTAATAGGCGCAAGGCAAGAAAAAAGTGCAGGTGATGCGGTTCAAGCCCTTAAAAACATGACCTCTCCATATACAAAAGTGATCCGTGATGGCGTCATACAAGAAATCCCATCGGAGGAACTTGTTCCAGGTGATATTGTACAATTAGATACAGGTAGTCTGGTCCCAGCGGACTTGAAGCTATTGAATTCCATTAATCTAAAAATTGAGGAATCCTCTCTGACAGGCGAATCGGTTCCAGTTGAAAAAGACAGCAATGCAATAGTCGAGCAGGATGCTCCCTTGGCAGAAAGAATCAACATGGCTTATATGGGAACCACAGTAACCTATGGTCGATCACTCGGCATAGTCACAAAAACAGGAATGGCTACAGAAATTGGTAAGATTGCCGATGTATTGGATGACAAGGACGATGAAACACCTTTACAGCAAAAATTAAACTCACTTGGAAATAAGCTGGGAATAATATGTATCGTTGTGTGCATACTTATTTTTCTACTTGGGTTGTTGAGAAGCATGCCTTTGATGGAAATTTTCATGATTTCTGTGAGCCTTGCGGTTGCGGCAGTACCAGAAGGACTACCTGCTATTGTGACTGTCATATTGGCATTAGGCATGAAAAGAATGGTGAAACGCAATGTTTTAGCTAAAAGCCTATCCTCAGTTGAAACTCTTGGCAGTACTACTGTTATATGTTCTGATAAAACAGGGACCCTCACACAAAACAAAATGACTGTTACGAACATTATGGTGGACATGAAAGAGTATGAAGTTACCGGAACGGGCTATGGTTTGGAAGGTGTGATCAAAGATGTTACTCCAACAGCTAGCTTGGATTATATGATGAAGGCTGCTATACTAAACAACGATGCATCATTGGGCTCTGGTCAAGAGGGCATCATCGGAGATCCAACAGAGGGAGCTTTGATTGTGATGGCCGCTAAATCAGATTTCAATCAGTCTAGTATACGAAATAAGTATCCCAGATTAGGTGAGATTCCATTTGATTCTGATAGAAAAATGATGTCTACAAAGCATAATATTGAAGGACAACATGTAATGTTTACGAAAGGATCTCCTGACTCAGTTTTAGAAATTTGCGACAGAATACAGATTTTTGATGATATCCTGGATATCGATAGCTATAGAGATCAAATCAAATCCATATACTTAAATTGGGCATCTGATGCACTTCGAGTCCTCTGTTACGCTTACAAGGATGTGACTTCAGAGGATATTACTTTAGAAGAAGAAAAGAATATGATTTTTTGCGGTATGTCCGGAATGATAGACCCTTCAAGACCCGAGGTATTTGATGCTATCAAAAAATGTCATACCGCTGGTATACGAACCATTATGATTACAGGCGACCATGCGGTTACCGCATCGGCTATAGGTCGAGAAATAGGTTTGTTAAAAGGGGATGATATTGCTATTACTGGTCGAGAAATAGACCAGATGGATGATGAAACATTTCTGGAGAAGCTAGCTCAGACTAATGTCTTCAGCAGAGTTTCCCCCGATAACAAAGTCAGAATTGTATCAGCATTGAAGCAATCTGGTCATATTGTTGCAATGACTGGAGACGGTGTTAATGATGCCCCTTCTTTGAAAAAGGCGGATATTGGAATTGCAATGGGTATAACAGGAACAGATGTATCCAAAGAAGCAGCTGATATGATACTCACAGATGATAATTTTGTCTCTATTGTTATAGCAGTTGAGGAAGGAAGAGTCATTTTCAGTAATATCCGTAAATTTGTCAGCTTTCTGATTTCATGCAATATCGGAGAAATAGCTTTAATATTCATAGCTATGCTTCTGGGTTGGGGCTCTCCATTGAGGCCTATACAACTGTTGTGGGTAAACCTGATAACTGATTCCTTTCCCGCGTTTGCTCTCGGTATGGAGCCAGAAGAAGATGATGTGATGAATCAAAAACCTCGAAATCCCGATGATCCTATTATTGACAAAAAGATGACTGTAAGTGTTTTGTTCCAGGCAACTGGACTAGCATTGGCGACTCTGTTGTCATTCAGATTCGGTTATCGTATCAATCCTGATTACGCCAATACTTTTGCATTTATAACCCTGATTAGTGGAGAGCTCTTACGTGCTTTTTCAGGCAGATCAGAAACCAAATCGTTATTTAAAACTGAATTCTTCAGCAACAGATATCTAAACATAGCTGTTGCAGGTTCCTATGGATTGACCTTTATTATTTTATTCATACCTGCTTTTAGAACAATTTTTGCTGTTTACTATTTATCAGTAAATCATTTGTTGATCGCTTTTGGTTTTTCTCTGATACCTCTATTGTTTGGAGAAATCAGTAAGCTCTTCAAAGTGCAAAACTGATTGCATAGATTAATGATTTTTTTGTGAGCACATCCAGCAACTAAAAGTGATTTGTCATCATCTTATATAATCATGTTTTGTGCGTGGTGAAAATCATCAAGGATAAGCACATCACCGTTCATCATCAAAACAAGACAAAATTACATACTAATAGTTATTGATATATGTCTCTTTTGATAAAAATACTCTTCACTTTGAATATGTCAACCAATTATTATTTCAACCCTTATCAATAGTTTCCATTTATTATGTCAATGAAATGATTTTGAAATCTGATTCAAATTGTTAAAGTAGCTCCAGACATGTATGAAGCTACTCTTTATCTAGTAAGGAGTTGGAGATTATTTCCTTGAAATCAGTTAATTACTGGGTATCTACAGGTGCTTTAGGTGCTTTCGCAAGCAGAGCCATAACCGCCCCGATTGAACAAAGAACTCCTGCTATGATAAATGCCATTCGGTAGCTGCCGTTTGATGTTTCAACAATGACAGTTGCTAAATGCGGCCCAATAATAGCTCCGCGCTGTAGGCCAGGAAAATAAATCCGTAATTCATACTGACATATTTAGGCCCATAAAAATCTGCGGCGATTGAAGAAAATGTCCCCATCGCACCTCCAAAACAGAAAGCAATCAATGCTAGACCCAGTGCATATAATCAAAAAGTGCCCAATGAATTCAAACTGAACATGGTGATAGCACTTGATGACATACATGATGAAGACAACTCGCATCCTACCTAGCTTATCTGATACTGTCCCCCAGAACAAACGCCCGATGGTATTAACAATCGCCAGAATACTGACAATAGAGCCAGCTTCCAATGCTGTCAAATTAGCTACCTGCTGACCTATCGGAGAAGCGTGGGCAATAATCATTAGTCCGGCAACATTAGCAAAAGTATAAGTAATCAACAGAAGAGGGGACTTGGAGAACCGTCCAGAACAATAGACCTGAAAACAATCAAGTTGGTGGATTTGTGACCGATGTTTCAGGTAGACCTTCACAGGAAGA
>LGGM01000075.1 GCA_001509345.1 Clostridiales bacterium 38_11 | reverse complement strand
TTATGAAGTTTTTTATTGATACTGCCAATGTGGCAGAAATAAAGGAAATCAATAGCTGGGGTGTTCTGGACGGTGTGACGACCAACCCATCACTGATTGCAAAAGAAGGAAGGAATTTCAAAGAAGTCATTAAGGAAATCACCAGCATCGTCAATGGACCTATCAGTGCTGAAGTAGTAAGCATGGATCATAAAGGAATGGTATCAGAGGCCGAAGATTTAGTTCTGATTCACGAAAACATCGTTATCAAAGTCCCTATGACAGATGAGGGATTGAAAACTGTCAAGATTCTGTCCTCTAAAGGTATAAGCACTAATGTCACATTGGTGTTTTCTGCCAATCAGGCCCTTCTGGCCGCCAAGGCAGGTGCTTCTTATGTCAGTCCTTTTATCGGCAGATTGGATGACATCAGCAATCCAGGAATGGATGTTGTGGGTGACATATCGCAAATATTTACCATGTATGGAATTGAGACCGAGATTATAGCCGCAAGTATAAGACATCCGATGCATGTCATTGACTCAGCTAAAATGGGTGCCCACATAGCGACCGTGCCCTACAATGTTTTCAAACAAATGGTCAAGCATCCCTTGACAGACATTGGAATAGAGAAGTTTCTAAAGGATTGGGATAGTGTGAATAATAAATAGTATTGAAAAGGCTGGTTCCAACCTAGCCTTTTCAATTACCGTTACCGTTACCATTATTTTGAAACCCATTGAAGAACCTAACCCAAATTTTCAGGATTCAAACCTTTGAGTTCATCCAAAACAAACAGGCCATTCTTCCTGATTAGAACATTATCAAAATAGATATTTCCTCCCCCATACTCTTCAGTCTGAATGCAAATTAAATCCCAATGTATTTTAGATTTATTGCCATTAAAAGCCGTGTCGTAAGCTTTGCCAGGCGTAAAATGGAAACTACCCATGATTTTTTCATCAAACAATATGTCATTGATAGGTTTTGTAATATGAGGATTGACTCCAAAAGCAAATTCTCCGATATATCTTGCGCCTTCGTCCATGTCAAGTATTTTGTTCAGCCTTGCTGTATCATTAGAAGTTGCGTTTATAATCTTGCCGTCTTTAAATTCAAATTTAATATTCTCGAATGTGAAGCCGTTATATACAGATGGTACATTATACTTGAGTTTTCCATTTACAGTATTCTTAACCGGTGCTGTAAATACTTCACCGTCAGGTATGTTTCTGTCTCCTGCGCACGCTACAGAATTAATCCCTTTGATTGAAAATACCAGGTCAGTCTCGTCACCAGTAATTCTTACACTATCTGTTTTCTGCATCAGGTCAGTCAGCTTTGTCATTGCCTGATGCATCTTGCCGTAATCAAGATTACAGACTTTGTAATAAAAACTTTCAAATTGCTCAAAACTCATTTTACTTGCTTGTGCCATAGCATTGGTTGGGTATCTTAATACTACCCACTTTGTATTGTCAACTCTTTCATATAAAACGTCACTAGTTTTGTTACCATATAACAACTGTTTTTCTTCTGGAACGTCCGCTAATTCGTTGCTGTTTTCATTACCTCTAGCACCAATAAATGCATCCATTCCCTTCATTCTCAGCATCTCGAATTCTGATAAAAAATCCAATTGCTGCGGTTGACAACCCATCATAATTTCTCTTGTAATTGAAGGTTCCTGAATGTCAATGAAAGGGAAAGCCCCGGTTTCGTAAATTTCTCTTATCAACTGCTTTATCAATGGTTGAACAGATTGACCTATTGCAGCTATAAGAACTCTCTCGCCTGGTTGTATCTTACATGAATAGTTAACAAGATTATGTGCTAATTTAACAATTCTCTCATCCATTTTTATCTCCTAGTTTTTTAGTGTTCGCACTTACAACATGCCACAAAATGATTTTCGCCAACCTGTTGCATTTTATGATGACCATCATGTTTACAGTTAGCATCCATCATTACACATCTTTTTTCAAAACTGCAATAATCGTTTTGTTCATAACTATCTACTTCGCCATCCTTTATAAAGCTATCCTTATTTTCAAGAAAATTTTTCAAGTCAAAGGCAACTTCAACAAGGGCTTTCGTATATGGGTGTCTAGGATTATAGATAATTTCTTTTTTAGGTCCTATTTCAACAATCCTGCCTTTATACATTACTGCAATTCTGTCGCACATATAACCAGCAGTAGCTAGATCGTGAGTTATAAATACCATTGATAAATTATATTGATCCTTTAAACCCAACAGAAGATTTAGTATTCCAGCTCGTACCGATACATCCAGCATTGAAGTTGGTTCATCTGCAACAATCAAATCAGGTCTCAGTATAAGGGCTCTAGCAATTGCAACTCTTTGTCTTTGACCACCACTTAATTCATGGGTAAAGCGATACAAAAAACTCTTAGCTGGATTTAGTCCAACGCTTTCCAAAACTTCTACCGCTTTGTCTATTTTAACATTTTCTGAATTCAGTTGTTTATTGATTAGAAGTGGCTCTGTCACAATATTAAGAATATTCATTCTGGGATTTAAAAATTCATATGGGTCTTGAAATACTATCTGTGTTTTTTTTCTATATTCTGATAGCTCTCTATTTTTAAAATGGGTTATATTCTCGCCCTTGTAAAATAACTCTCCTTCATCCACATTCAATAATTTTAAAAGTATTTTTGCGGTTGTGGTCTTTCCACACCCTGATTCACCAATCAACCCGATTATTTCTCTTGGTTCAAGTTTGAAAGTTACTTCATCGACAGCATAAACCTTCAAACGACTTTTTTTGATATTTTTTAGAATTCCCCCATCTTTAGTATCAAATGTTTTTTTTAAATTATTAGCTTCGATTAGATATCGGTTATTCATGATTGTCTCCTTCCAAATAGCAAGCGACTCTATGGTTATCGCTTATACTTATCAAAGACGGGCATTTCCTTTCACACATCTCAAATTTGCGATTGCATCTATCATAAAACCTACATTTATCTTCCGGATTTACCAACTTTGGAACGACACCATCGACAGATGTAACTTTTTTATCAAAATCCTTGGAATCGATTTGTGATGAAAAGAGTGCTCTAGTATAAGGATGCTTTGGATTTCTTAAAACATTTTCAGTAGTTGTCAGTTCCACCAACATACCGGCATACATAATACCTATTCTGTTACAAATGGCTGTAACCATATTCAAATCATGAGAAATAATAATCAGACCCAAACCCCTATCGAGAGCAATCTTTTTTAATAGTGCCAGTATCTGTGCTTCAATAAGTACATCTAAACCAGTAGTTGCCTCATCGGAAATAATAACTTTAGGATCACATGATAATGCCATAGCTATAATAATCCTTTGTTTCATCCCACCACTCAATTTATGAGGATAACCATGATACCATTTGGCATCAATACCAACTAAATTCAATAAGTGTTCTACCTTTGCCACCGCTTCTTCTTGACTCATTTCTGGAAAATGCAGTTTAATAGCTTCAAGAATTTGTTTGCCGACTTTGTAGGCAGGATTCAGTGCATTCATGGCGCTTTGTGGTATCATAGCTATATCTTTCCATAAAACTTTTCTTAATTCATTTCTGTCCATTTTAATCAAGTCTTTACCGTCTAGTATCACCTCACCGTCCATAATTTTACCAGGATATTCAATCATGTTCATCATTGAGAATCCAGCCGTTGATTTTCCACACCCGGATTCACCTATAAGACCCAGTATTCCACCAGCTTCTAAATCAAAACTCAATCCTTGAAGTGCCTCATTGTAACCAATTTTCGTCTCATAGTAGGTTGTTAGATTTCTTACTTCCAAAAGTGCCATCGTATTACCTCCTCAACCTAGGATTCACTATCTGTTCGAGAGAATTTCCTATGTATGCAAAAGAAATTACTAAAAGTGTAATCAGTAAACCAGGTGGTAATATCCACCAGATCCAAGCATCCGATAAGAATGCACTTCGTGACTGGGCATAATACAATATAATTCCCCAACTTTTTTGCGTTGGATCACCTAATCCTAAGAAGCTTAGGGATGACTCCATTAGTATCGCCCTGCTAGACATCAATATCAACTGAGATATGATAATCGATAGGGTTGGGGGTAAAATATGTTTTGTAATGATGTAAGATGACTTGCCCCCTGTTGCTTTTACTGCTTCAATGTAGCCCTTATTCTTGATGGTCAGAACCTGAGATCTGATTACTCTAGCTGGACTAGCCCACGACAAAATTCCTATTACAATTACAATATTCCAAAAGCTCGGGCCTAAAAAAGCAGCAAGCAGTATCATAAGTGGTAGCATAGGAATAACAAGACTTATATCAACCGCTCTCATTAAAACAGTATCAATCCTACCTCCAAAGAAACCTGATGTTAATCCGACAATAGTGCCAATTATTAATGCAACTCCAGCTGAAAGTAAACCCATAAGTAAAGATATTCGTGTTCCATATATCACTTCACTTAAAATATCCTGACCTACATCGTTAGTTCCCAGCCAATTTTGCATTGATGGTTTTCCAAACGGTACGCCAATTCTTTGATATGGATCATACGGAGCTATTTGAGGCGCAAAGATAGCGACCAGAATAAACCCAACAAGGATAACGGTACCTATTAACCCAAGTTTATTCGAAAAAAACAGTTTTAAGTTGTCATTAAATTTCTTCATTCTTAAACCACCCTTGGGTCAAGCAATGGATATATGAAATCTGCAATAATATTGGCAGCAATAACACAAATGGTAATCATAAAGAAACAGCCTTGAATTACCGGATAGTCCCTGTTTGTAACCGCTTCGAACAGTAGTCTACCCATACCTGGATAAGAAAAAACAGTTTCAATGATTGTTGCTCCTCCAACCATATAACCCATATTGAGCATAACAATTGTAACAACTGGTATCAAAGCATTTCTCATAGCATGAGTATAACGAACTTTTTTATCAGATAAACCCTTCATTTTAGCCATCAATATATAATCCTCACCTAATACATCAATCATGGAATATCTCATGGTAAGATAAATAGATGAGACTGATAATATGACAAGAGTGATTGTTGGCATTATCAAGTGCATTGCAATATCAACAATTTTTTCAAAACCCATGTACCCAGCCCATACTGATTGAGCTCCAAAAATAGGGAACCATCCGAGTCTCGCGCCAAATACAGCAATAAAAATCATTCCAATCCAAAATGATGGCATTGACCTAAAAAACACAAAAATATTGTTCAATACGATGTCTATCTTCTTACCTCTGTTCCAAGCAGCCCAAGTACCCATAGCAACACCAATAATTGTAGACAATATAATATTAGTTATCGATAGTAATAAAGTCCAAGGTAGTCTTTCAGAAACTATATCAGTAACCGGCTTTTGCGATCTGTAGGAATATCCTAAGTCACCTTTCAAAATACTGCCTATATAGTTTAAATACTGTTCAAAAACCGGTTTGTTGAGTCCATGCTTTTCCAATACTTCTGCTTTTTCTTCAGAAGACATTAAAACAATGTCTTCTCCAACAATAAATTTCAATGGGTCTCCTGGCATCATCCTAGGTAGAAAAAAATTTAGAGATATTGTAAAAAGTATTATCATGAAATATTGCATAAACTTACTTAAGTAAAATTTTATCAAGGTCTCACCTGCCTAACTTCTTTTAAAAGAGCATTAAAGCTCTATGGTTATAAAACCCGAGCTTTAATGCTGCAATTAATTACTTTTTAGAGTTTTTTTTTCGACTCACTAATATAACAACTAAAGCAGCTACAATCATTATGCCCAATATCAAGAGGTTATTGTTACTTCCTTCCTCAACTGGTGATTCTTCATCCGGTGTGTTGGGTTCTTCTGTTGGTTTTTCCGTTGGTTCTTCTACCGGTGGTTCAGATTCAACACTCATGTCAATTAAAGACAATGGATTGACTATTCCGGAGCCTTTTATGAATTTCCAATTATCAAAGACTTTTGGATTGTATGCAAATGCTAGATTAGGATAATATAAAGTGATACAAGGGTAATCTTGACTTAATTGAACTTGGAATTTTTTTTGAAGTTCGATTTTCTTCAAAGGATTACTTTCAAGCATCATAGATTCAAGAATCTCGTCCATTGCTTCACTTTTATAAGCTACAATATTTGAATTTCCCTCAGTAAAATCCGAGAAGAACATGTCAATATACCTAACTGAAGAATCCATTGTACTTGCACCCCAGCCCCACATAGCCATATCATAATCTCTGCCATTGGCAGCGTCAAAATCTGGCCAAACAAGATCATCTACCACAGCCATATCCATAGCTTTCACCGAGACTTCTACGCCTATGCTTGCGTATGATTCTTTGATCAATTCAGCTATCCTGATTCTTAAAGGATTGCTTGCATATACCAAGATCTCGAAACTTAGTGCTTCTTCTGTGTCTGTTTCCCTAATGCCATCATTGTTGGTATCAACGAAGTTGAGACCATCTAGAATTTCATTTGCTTTTGAGATATCAAACCCAATTTCATTTACCTGATTACTGTAAGCAGCTGACATCGGATGAACAAAGCCCAAGCTTCCTTTTGTAGCTTTCCCCAGCATTACGACATCTACTATTTCCTGTCTATTGGTGGCATATGCAAGTGCTTCTCTAAATGAATGATTATCAAATGGATATCTTTCATTGTTAAAAAGCAATAGCGTTGTGCTGTAACCCGGTCCTTCCTGAACCTCAAGGTTTTGATTATTAACAAATTGATCAATTGTTTCAGGAGGTAGCTCAACAGTAGTTACATCTATTTGACCCGCTTGTAAAGCTGTAAACATGGCTGATGCATCCTTAATGATAGGCATATAAATCTGTTTTGTCACAGGCATCCCATTAAAATAATCATTATTAGCTTCAAAAATATAATACTCGCCGTCTTTTATTTCGGTTAGCTTATAAGGACCACTGCCTACGGTCTCTCTTGATGTGTCTGGGTCAGTGATGCTTTCCCAGATATGTTTTGGAAGTATACCCATCTCTGCCAAAGGTCTTGTCAAGAATTCAGCCTGTGGTGATGATAGGGTCATTTGTACTGTGAATTCGTCAATAACGATTATGTCTGTTATCGCTGAAGCGGGTCCGCTGAATCTAGATTTTTTATATTGTTGAAGGTATTCATAAGTAAATTTAACATCTTCTGCTGTTAATGGTTGTCCATCATGAAAGCGTACGTTGTCATGCAGTTCAAATACATATACGAGTCCATCCTCGCTCACCGTGTATTCTTTTACCAACCATGGTTCAGGTATTAGATCAACACTTTTATTAAAAAGCGGATCATAAACCAGTCTGAATATAGTTGCACCCGTCTCAGACACATAAGTGTAAGGGTTTAAAGTGCCTTCCTCTCCTCTTACAGCTATTTTTAACTGGTCTATCTGGTCTGCATAACCAGTCATCATCATATTAAATGTCAACAGAATAATTAATGATGTAACTAGGATTTTTTTCATTTTCTTCTCCCCTTTGTGATTAGTTTGAAATTTCAATCAATTTTTAAAACAAATCAATTTTACTTCTACGACATAGGGCATCACCTCTTGCGTTTCCATTAACCCTCACTTTCATCAGTATTAATACAACTCTTCGAACTCAAATTTTCCCTAATATCTATAAGGCTCGGCCAGTACAAAATTGCCATGTCCACCAACACCATAATACATATGAATCGCCTTGTCTATTGCGCTGTGAATCATTCGGCCTTTATTGTAATATGTACTTAGATTCTTAAAGCCTGGGGCTAAAATATCCAGTTCTTTTTCAGTTAATCTCTGTTCAAAATGTCTGCCACTAAACTCCATTTGAGAAACCAATACATCCATTCCCTTTTCTTTCAGGTCCCAAACATCTGCTATATTAATGGTGCAATTTGGATTCATTGGACTCATGTAATATATTTTAGGTATTGGATGTGGCTCCAATTCAGGCATCTTATCTAATGCAAAATCTCTAGATGCCAGTGCAATAGCTTCCAACAGCAAAATCATCGCTGGTCTTCTATCTGGGTCTAGGTCATGAATACAATGTTCCGGATCTTGTGTGATAATAATATCAGGCTTAGTTTCTCTAATCACTTTGCATAACTCAACTTTTTTATCATATCCAAAATCTATCGTTCCTCTTTCAAAGTTGTTGAAGAATACTTTTTCGACACCCAGTATTCCTGCCGCTTCCTTAACATTCTCCTTCATAGTGTTGTTCGCAAGCATAATCGATG
>LGGM01000074.1 GCA_001509345.1 Clostridiales bacterium 38_11 | reverse complement strand
CACCGATGCTTGTGCCATAATCAGATAAAGGCTGTACACCAGGTGCTGCGTCTTTCTTAGCATTGATATGATTCAGTGTCTTTATATAGTGTTCCTTGTTGGTGATACCGACTCCCTTAGTCCCTCTGACAGCAATAGCTTTCAGATTTTTCTGCCCCATAAGTGCACCACCGCCGCCACGACCTGCGGCATTGTATATGGATGTCTGGATAGAAGCGAAAATCACCTGATTCTCACCTGCAGGACCAATACAGGCCAATTGAATCTCAGTATCATCAAGCTCATCCCTAACCAGGCGATTGCTTTCTCTGACATCTTTTCCCCAGATATGTTCCGCACTTCTCAGTGACACATCGTCATTGTGGATATATAGATAGACAGGGCTCTTTGCCTTGCCTTGGACGATCAGAAGATCATAGCCGGCAAACTTCAACTGGGCGCCAAAATGACCACCCACATTTGTTTTAAAAAATCGGTTTGTTGCAGGGCTCTTGAAAATCACCGAGGTTCTTCCCGAGCAAGGTGTATTGGTTCCAGTCATAACACCCGGAGCGAAAAACAATGGTGATTCTTCCGCGTAGGAATCCATTATCGGGTTGAATTCGGTCAAAAACATGTGGGTGGCAATTCCTCGCCCTCCTAGATATTTCTTAAGATAGTCTTGATCGTCCAATTTCCTTCTGGTGACCGATCCATCAGAAAGATTTACAGTCAGTATATGAAATGGCAACTTTGGCAACATATTCAAACCTCCTTTATTCCTTTCTATTGACCCTGTCCATCAATGGCACATAAACAGGATTGCTTCCAAAATATGTCTCCTTATATCTAGCCCCCTCTCTCAGGAGCATGCTGATTTCCACTGCTCTCTTAGCAATACTTCGACTTCCTCGAACTGCCACCAGCGCGTCTCTGTCTCCTTCTGCGACCAGTTGTTCCAGGGCATTTCTATCCTCGCGTGTATTGGTCCAGCCGCCTACACCGATATAGCTTTCCCACATATCTCCTGTTACCGGTATACAGCCCATAATCAATGCATGATTAATCATCTGCGTAATGGTGTGCTCCTGACCCGAAAACACATGGGTTCCCTGAGTTATGGTAGCGATAGTTTTCAGGCTACGGGGCAATGTGGCCTCCTCCGGTTTGAAGTTGTCCTTATAGCGACCGAACATGCTGTTTCCCAAACGATCGATAAACGCCTTCAGCTGTGCTGGCATTCCCATATGATATACCGGAATTGAGTAGATAATCACATCTGCATCAATCCATTTATCTCGAATCTCTTGAAAATCATCTCTTATAATACACTCTCCATCTTTCTGACAATTTTGGCACATGACACATCCGCCAAATTTCTTGCCTCTGATGGAATAGCTCTCAATTTCAACTTCATCCGAAACCATTTTTGCCGACTCTAACGCAATATCCAGCAAAAACTGACTATTGCCTTTCCTGGGGCTTCCGGAAATTCCTAATACCTTGATCATCCGATCACTCCTCTCTTATAGATAAAAAATCCAAGCATCCTTATAGCTTCAATTTCAATTTCTTCGCCAATACAACCGAAATCACAACCGCGAAAATAACGACAACACCCTTAGTAATGTACTGAAAATAATAAGGCACATTAAGCATCGTAAGACCGTTATTCAGCATGCTGATAATAAATGCACCAACAAATGTACCACTACCCGTCGGCTCCCCGTCTCCAAACATAGTGGTGCTGAGGAAACAGACGGCTATGGCATCTAGCAGAAACTCCTCTCCTGCCAGCGGCTGTGCAGAACCCAGACGCGAAGTTAGAATTACCGCGGCAATAGCGACACTGACACCTGATATGACAAATGTGATCAGTCTGTAACGCTTGACATTAATGCCAGCGTAAAGACTTGCTACAGGATTTCCACCGATGGCGTATATCCTTCTTCCCAAAGTGGTTTTTGTCAGAACAAAAATAACGAGTACTACAAAGAAAAGCATCAATATGACTGGGAATGGAATCTTGCCCACATATCCCTGCCCGATAAAGGAAGCGATTTTGGGAATATCTGCCGGGAAAAATATGGGGTTACCTTTTGTAATAAGCATTTTCAAACCATACACAATTGAGCCGATAGCAAATGTTGCGATAAAATCAGGGAGTCCAATGTAGGCAACAATCGTACCGTTCACCAGACCGACCAAAGCACCACAGGCGATTGAGGCCCCAAGTGCCAGCCAAAAATTCTTAGTTCCAATCAGCACCATGGCGAAAACAATATTGATCAAACCCGTTGTATTCCCTATCGACATGTCAAACCCACCAGCTCCCATGACAAATGTGAAGCCTAGAGCAATTATTGTCAACATGCTCATCTGCCTCAGCAGCATTAATTGATTGTTCAATGTAAAGAAATTCTCCGATACAACTGCAAAGATTGTGAAAATAAGCATCGCTCCTAATACCGTGCCGTATTTTCTCAATAACTCGACTCTCTGATTCTTATTGACTAATGTGGACTTTTCCATCAAGCACCTCCTCCTAGCATAGCATGCATAATTTTTTCTTCAGCGTTTGGCTGCTGGGGACTGTATTCCCCAATCATTCGGCCATCACGTACCACAACGATCCGGTCACAAAGGCTCATCAGCTCTGGAAGATAGGATGACAGCACTACTACTGCTTTCCCTTGTTGTGCCAGATCTTCCAAAAATCCGTAAATATCCTCTTTGGCTTTTACATCTATCCCTTTTGTCGGTTCATCAAATATTCCAATATCAAAATCTCCATTCAACCAGCGGGACAATATGACTTTCTGCTGATTTCCACCGCTTAAAAACTTGATTGTCTGTAAAGGACCTGTACATTTGATACCCATTTTGTCAATGTAAGCTTGAGCAGTCTCAATCTCCAAAGCCCTGTTGATAAAACCTGCTCTATTGGTGTACTTGTCCAGATAAGTCAGTGAGATGTTTTTTGAGACACAATAGTTTGGTATTAGTCCCTCTGCTTGACGTTCCTCGGGTACCAGCGCTATTTTATGTCTTATGGCATTTTCAGGAGAGGGCACATAGGGCTTCCCCATCACTTCTATGGATCCGGATTCGATTTTGTCCAGTCCGAAAACGGCCTTGGCTATTTCAGTTTTGCCGGCTCCAACAACGCCTGCAATACCAACTATTTCACCCTTGCAAATACTCAGATTCACTGCCTTCAACTTTTCTGTCGTCAGGTTCTTGATGGATAAATAGACATCCTCGCAATAATATTTATCTAATCGGCAATAATGCTTGTAATTGTCATGACCAATCATCATAGAAATAATCTTACCTGTGGTGGCTTCTGATTTTTCTATAGTTCCTACCTGATTGCCATCCCGGAATACAGTTATTCGGTCGGCAATCTCCATCACTTCCTCCAAATTATGAGAAATGTACATTATCGTCAATCCACGTTCTTTCAAGGTCTTGATGATTTGTAGCAAATTCTTTCTTTCTTCTTCTCCCAAGGAGGTTGTCGGTTCATCAAAAATAACAATTCGAGGATTATGGACCAACACCTTGCTGATCTCAACAATTCTTTTCATGGAGGCGTTCAATAAAAGTGTCGGGCTGCTTACATTGAAGTCTAAACCTAAATCCTTGATCACCTGAGTTGCTTCTTTTTTCATACGCTTTGTGTCGATAATTGACATTCCGCCTATTTTTTTCTTCCTTTCTGCTCCTATGAAAATATTCTCATACACTTTGAAATATGGGACCAGATTCACTTCCTGGTGCACAGTCCGTATTCCCAGGGCTTCACTATCTATAACACTATGAAAATCTACGGGTTCACCTTCTAAATAAACAGATCCTGCAGATGGCTTGTACACGCCTGATAGGATTTTAATGAAGGTGGATTTTCCAGCCCCATTTTCACCCACCAATGCGTGAATTTCTCCTCTTTTCAGTTGGAAATGGATATCCTTCAAAACCCAGACACCATTGAACTCTTTTCCCACATTTTCTGTAGATAGCATCAAATCTATATCTTTTCTAACTTCTTCACCTAACATTCTATCACCCGCCCAGTTCGCTAATCAATATCAATCCAATTTTGTTAAAGAGATGGCAGCGAATTCAATCACTGCCACCCCAATTTCATCTTTCTTCTTCCCGTAAACTTATTGAGGAATATTGTCCTTGGTAATCAGTACGCCAGGAATATAGATGTGTCTTTCTGGAATAGTGTTCCCTTTCAGTAACTCAAATAGTTGATCAACAACAGTTCTTGCCATTGTTTCAGGATCCTGTGCCATGGTTGCCTTGAAAGGACTGTCCGGTTTAGCCATTTCTATATAGGCTTCCGGGTCTCCATCAATACCAACGACTACGATGGAATCTGTTAGGCCTGCTTCACGGATAGCTTGTGCGGCGGCCAGTCCAACCCCATCAAATGTCGCATATACACCGCCGATATCTCCAGGGTTTGGATTTGCTTGCAATATGGCTTCCATTTTCGCTTTTCCATCTGGGAAGAAATCAGGCCAAGCATAAGTGAAGCCTGCAACGATTTCTACATCAGGAAATTCTTCAACTACTCGGTGCATCGCCTCTTTTCTGACACGAATCATGGAACCGGCATCGTTGAATATCTCTACCACATTACCTTTTTCACCCATGAATTCAATCATCTTTCTTGCGGCCATTTCGCCTAGTTGATCATTGTCCGACTCACAGAAGACATCAACAAAATCCGCATCTCCCGCATCCATAGAAGCAATAAGAATGCCTTTTGCTTTCGCCTCTATCAGTGCCGGTGCAACCTGAGAAATATCGCCTTCTTGAATGATAATTGCGTCAACCCCCTGTGAAACCATATTCTCAATTGCGGTCATTCTGCTAGGTACATCAGCTGTAACAGTGGCGATAACTTCACCGCCGTTTGCTACTATCTGCTCTTCCAGGGTAGCCTTCCCAATACGCGCAAAGAAATTAGCTTGACCAAAGTTGTTGATACCTACTTTGAATACCTTAGGTGCTTCAGTTGGTGCTTCAGTTGGTGCCGCTGTTGTTGGCGCTGCTGTTGTCGGTGCAGGCGTGTTTCCACCACATCCTGCTGTTACTATGCTTGTAATCAACAAAACAGCCAATAGTAATGTAAATCTTCTTTTCATTTTTACCCTCCATCTTTTTTTTGTATAATTTTTAATATTTGTTAAGCTTGTTAAAAGGTACATATTCCAGTTGCGGGCATCCATATCTTTCGCCTGAAAAAGCCTTCGCTCCAATGCTACTCTTCAATGCTTCCTGCATTCTTTCGTGACAAGGCTTCCCAACAAAAGAAATTTGCTGGCCTATTTCCAATGCCGCACTCATCAATCCCTCACCCGATTCCGGATTTACAATAAAGGCGATGTCCGGAAAAATCACTCGAATCTCACCATCGACCCACACAGCCATTGTTTCATTCTTGATGACAGTTTCCAGATGATGGTTTTTATAAACACCTTCTCCTTTAACCCTGACACGTGTCAAATAGAATCCCAAAGCATCCTCAGCTATTATATCTTCAATCATGCCCTCGAACAGTTTCATCCCATTGGCGACTTTCAAAAAAGCATCCACAGGATCTTCCTTCTTTTTCCTGGCATCCAACATAGCGCGGCCATAAGTTATGGCATCAGTGACTATATTGGGTATGCAGCATCTTTTCAAATCAGCACCACTCATGGGGTAATGAGCATTGCCTCCCAGTCCGCCGCCTTTTGTGACCACAAACCTACCGATTTCATCCGCATAAGTTGGTTCCAAGCTTTCCATCACCACTATTTTGTTTCCCAGATGGTCAACCAATGGCATGGGTGTCAATGAAAGCCCCAGACCAATAAAGCTTGTCATCTGTGTTTCTGGTGCTGATCTGCCGACAGCATCTCCGTTAATCATCGGTATCCCCATACGTGCTGCCAGCGTCATAATGACTGGAGTATTCAACCCCCCCGCTTCAAATGGTATAATGTAATCAAGCTTTTTGCCCATCACTCGTTCCATTTCACGAAAGGCTTTAATCAGAACAAAATCATCTTCCCAACCATCCACTATATCTTGGTAAGAAAGCTTTTCCAGAGCCTTTACAGACCCCATGATACCTCCACTGCACACGAAAGCATCGTCCTCCACATCTTCAGGATCAATTAGTTGGCAAATTCTGCCCTTGCTCCTGTCTTTATCTAATATTTTTCTTCCCCATTCCGGATCTCCACCACCACCCGTACCAAATTGAGACAGTCCGATGAGTAGTGCATCCGTGTCCTTAAAATCAAAGGCATAAACAGACAACCGGTTTTCCCTCCTTTTTTAGAAATATCTAACATATAATGTTCAATCAGCGTTGCACTCTTCCTGATGCATCTCCTTTCATCAGCTTTCTGACCTCTTCAACTTCCACAACATTGAAATCTCCTTCTATAGTGTGTTTCAGTGCAGAAGCAGCAACGGCAAAATCGATTGCTTCCTGTGGTTCGTATCCACTAATTAACGAATAAATCAATCCAGCACAGAATGAATCACCACCGCCAACCCTATCAACGATTCTTACGGTATATTTCGGCCCTTGGTAAAACTGCTTTCCATCATACAATATTCCCGACCAGCCATTATCACTTGCCGAGATACTCTCTCTTAATGTAATAGCAACCTTTTCTAAGTCAAATGACGAAATTAGTTTATCTGCAACGGTCTTATAGCCTTCCACATCTAGACTTCCGGCTTCAACATTGGTGTTTTCAGCCTTGATGCCAAATACCTTCTCAGCATCCTCCTCATTGGCAACCAGAATATCCACATAAGGCATCAGTTTGGTCATAGTTTCTTTGGCTTCAGCTGATGTCCAAAGGTTTTTTCTGAAATTCAGATCGCAGCTTATCTTGACACCTAGTTCTTTAGCCACCTGGCAAGCCTCAAGACAAATCTCCGCCACATTCGGCCCCAAGGCAGGTGTTATGCCTGTGAAGTGGAACCATTGAGCATCCTCGAAAATCTCTTTCCAGTCAAAATCTCCTTTTGTTGCTTTAGCGATGGAGGAATCAGCTCTATCGTAAACCACAATCGAAGGCCTCATGGAAGCGCCTTTTTCGCAGAAATAAATTCCAAGCCTCTCCTTGTCCCAAAGAATTGAATCTATATTAACGCCAAAGCGCCTAAGCTCATTGGCCGCAGCCTGACCCAAGGGATTCTTCGGCAGCTTGGTCACATAGCTGGTTGCCAGGCCATACTGTGAAAGAGAAAACGCAACATTAGCCTCTCCACCACCATAAAACGCATCAAATCCTTTGGCCTGGACAAATCTCTGAAACCCGGGAGGGGATAAACGGAGCATAATCTCTCCAAAGGTCACGATTTTCTTCATTCAATCAACTCCTTTTATTTTCTTGCTTCTTTGATAATCTCAATAAAACGTGCTGCAGTTGTGGTAACCCTATCATAATCTCCAGTTTTGGCACCACCAGTCAATTCCCCACCAACTCCAACAGCTATGCATCCATTTTTGATCCAGCTTCCAACATTTTCCAGACTGACGCCGCCTGTTGGCATCAAAACTGCCTGTGGCAACGGTCCCTTTATCGCCTTGATAAAATCTGGACCGAAGACGCTTCCAGGGAATACCTTGATCACATCGGCACCTGCTTCCATAGCTGTTATCATTTCAGTCAATGTCATACAACCAGGCATATAGGGGATCTGATAACGGTTACACAGCTTGGCTGTCCCAAGGTCAAAAGCCGGGCTGACAACATACTCAGCACCTGCAAGAATTGCAATCCTTGCCGTTTCGCTATCAAGTACCGTCCCAGCTCCAATCACCAGTTCCTCAGGCGATATGGATTTTCTCAAATCCCGAATGACCTCTTCCGCTCCTGGAACCGTAAAGGTGATCTCAATTGCTGGAATACCACCCTCCATACAAGCCTTCGCTATCTTGAACGCCTGATCGCCGCTTTCTGCCCTGACAACCGCTACAATACCCGCCTCATAAATGCGCGTTAAGGTTTTTATCTTTGGAATCACTGCATCGCCACCTTTCTTAAATTGTTGATGTAAGTTTCACAATGTGAACCATAGTTTCACTAATATTATAATAGATAATTTGTAGGATTACAATCACTTTTTGATTGAATTAACCAAAAAAACAAAAAACAAAAGGAACCATCCCTTTTGTTTTTTGTTTTTTCCCGATTGAAGATATGTCACTACAATGATAGAATAGAGCCATGAAAAATCCAATGACTTTATCCTATACAGCCGTCC
>LGGM01000017.1 GCA_001509345.1 Clostridiales bacterium 38_11 | reverse complement strand
GCAGGGTTTTACTATCAATTTCTGATAGCAGACACCGATTATCTAGTTGCCAATAGAAAGAAATATACATATTCCTGCTTGATTTTGCAGGCTGAAAACGATAAAATTATTGATAAGTCAGCTTCGGAAAAACGCTATAACAATATTTTGTCCAAGGATAAAACATTGGACGCATATAAAGGTTTATTCCATGAAATTCTCAACGAACCTGAAAAAGAACTTGTAATTGCAGCTATTTTGGAATGGATTGATACAAGATGTTAAAAGAGATTTATATAACAAAGCGGATGTGATATAATCAAATCTGAGAAAAGAAAAGGAGAGACTATATGTATGGATTGTTCTTGGTGTTGAATGACATCTACAAATTGGACGAATTACATGAAATGTTTTATGAAGAGGAGGTTGGAGCAACCACAATAGACAGTCAGGGGATGGGCAAGGTTTTACTGGATCATCATATCGATATTCCAATGCTAGCAAGCATGAGAAAACTGATTGACGGTAGAAAACCATACAACAAGCTAATTATTAGTGTTATAAAAGACAAGGAAAAGTTAAAAAGAGTGACCGAAAAAATAAGAAAGGAACTGAATGATTTTTCTGAACCGGGGGTAGGATTCATGTTTGTAGTTCCTATTATTGCATGTTATGGGTCCAAAGAAGTATGCTCGGTTGACGAAGATATTTTTTAATTGTGCATTACGACAGCCTTTGCAATAAGCAAAGGCTGTCTCTATTTTTTGACAATGACTGTTTGGGTGCTGCTATTCCAATCAATATCGAAACCAAGAGATTCAAGAACCACTCTAACCGGCAAATAAGTCCGACCTCTTTTTATGATCGATATTGTATCATTCAAGACTAGTTCGTCGTTGACGAAGATGTATGGTTTTCCTATGGGGATTTTTACGGTTGTTCCATTCAACACAGCAATCGCTGTATTACTCTCGGAAATCCAGTCGACTTTTGCACCGAAGTATTCGAGTGTGATTCTGAATGGAACCTGAGCTCGGTCGTTACTGTCTATGAAAGGGAAGCCAAAGTTTTCGTCATATTGGATATATTCATCAAAGGCAGTTACATTGACCACACCAATCAAAGGATTGGAAATAATTGAGGTGTTAAGGGTTGTTTCATCTATGATTGACAAATTTAATTGATTAATCAATTCAACATAAAGATTGTCGTCTGTACGTTGGCTTAATTTGTTTAGCAATAGCTCATATGTTACAGCTGAATTAGGCTTGTTTTCTGAGTAGATTGTATGAGTTTTTTGAATTTCTTCATCGGTCAACATGTAATAATCATGTACTAATCTTCCTTGCTCATCCGGTATCGGATCATCGAAGGTAGTGTCAACATGGTACCATTGATTGTCAACATACACCATATTCCAAATATGTTCTTGTCCGGCATTTCCAGTGATCAGTCGTGTGGGTATTTTAAGCTCATTGACCATGCGGTGGAATAGCAGAGCATACCCGCTGCAAACCGCAGTTCCCCTGTACAAAACATCATAATGAGTTCTGTAATTCAGGCTAGTATCATATTTCGTATTCAATATAATCCAGTCGTGGACCGCTTTAATCTTTTCGTGAATAGTCATGTCGGGCTTGATAATCTGGACCAGAATTTCCTTTATCCTTTGGTTTGCATATTCTTCCTGCGACTTGTTCAATAGATGGACTGAGCTGAAATTGATATCCAATTTACCTTCGTAGCCTGTGTATTCCCACATTAAGGACCTGATTGTGTTTTTTAAATATTCATCTAAATCGATTACATTGTTTAAAACACGTTCCAGACCATCTGAATTGCCTGTATATCTGATGTCAATCGATGTTTCTCTCGATCTGAGACTATTCAATATCAAGTTTTGCAACGTATCAAGAGAAGCAGTTTCGTTACTATAACCAATAGCATAACTGATTTGTGAAGTCATTAGAGTTAAAACAATCAATATGAGGATTAGTCTTCTTTTCATGAAACACCTCTTGGTCTAATTATCTCTTTCGCATATTAAATTTTATTTTACAATATAACCAAACATAAAAAAATATTAAAAACGGTAACCTTGCAATCATAGCTTATGCCTTAGATCAACGGCTTTGCGTATCAATCTTTCGAGAGATTTGCCTTTTTCAGTATTTAACATGTATTTTTGAAATAAGATTTTAATGAATTTTATCAATTATTGTTATGAATGTCAAATGATTATAACATTAATGCTTTTATGATATAATGGCAGTAAGAGAGGTAGTTGGCTATGAAATTTCCTGAAGACATTTACTATATAATGGATCGACTGAACGGGTATGGTTACGAGGCTTATCTCGTTGGTGGCGCAGTCAGAAGCATATTATTGAACTTGGAAGTCAAGGATTATGATATCACTACAAATGCCAAACCTTCCGAGCTCGTCGGGCTGTTTAAAAAGACAATACTAACAGGTGCCAGGTTTGGAACAGTAACAGTACTGATTGATAAAAGAAGCTATGAAATAACCACCTATAGAAGAGATTACGATTATCTGGATAGCAGAAGACCTTCTGTTGTCAGGTTTTCCGATGAATTGGAAGAGGATCTGACAAGAAGGGACTTCACTATCAATGCCATATGTATGGATAAGGAAGGCACTGTTATTGATCCACTCAATGGTATGGAAGATATCAATAATGGCATAATAAGAGCAATTGGAAATCCTGATATCCGTTTTAAAGAAGATGCTTTGAGAATGATGAGAGCTATCCGATTGATGTCTGAGATAGAGTTTACAATCGAGGAGAATACCCTAAATTCCATAACCCAGTATGCAGCAACCATTAGCTGTATCAGCACTGAAAGAATCCAAAATGAACTAAATAAAATTATATTATCAAGAAAGCCTTCATTAGGGTTGTTTAAAATGCTGGAAACGGGGTTACTTGGTACAATCATACCGGAGATTTTGCCGTGTGTCGGATTTCAACAGTTCAGCAGTTACCATGATAAAGATGTCTTCAGTCATACGATGATTGTTGTGGATAACACATCCCCAAAACTGGTAATCAGACTTGCTGCTTTGTTTCATGATATTGATAAGCCTAATTGCCTTACGATTGACGAGAATGGGGAGGGACATTTCTACGGGCATCATATCGAGTCAGCCAGAATAAGCCAAGAAGTGTTGAAAAGATTAAAATACCCAAATGATGTGATCGAAAAGGTTTACCGGTTAATCAGGTATCATCCTCTGAAAGAGATAAATATTGGAGATAAAGGTGTAAGGCGGTTTATCAACAAAGTTGGCAAGGATAATCTGGAGGACATGTTTAATCTGAATTATGCTGACATTATCGGGAAATCAACATACAAAGGCATTAATAAATTAAAAAACATGGAAGAACGTACGCAGCAGATTATCAACAGTCATGATCCACTTAGTCTAAGAGATCTCGCCATAAAAGGCAAGGATATTAAAGAACTGGGAATCAATGAAGGCCCTTTGATTGGCGAAATACTTGACCGATTGATGACCCTGGTCCTTGACAATCCAGAAGACAATAATAAAGAAAGACTGATTCAACATATTAATGATATGAAGAAAGAGACCCCCCCCGATTAATGAAAGGGTTCTTGTCAAATTCTATCAATTGGCCAAGATCTCAGTCCATATACGGTAATAGAGCTGGAGAGAATCACCCAAATCTCTAAACATTTCAGTACGCTCAAGGATATCATCAGATGGATTGAAACCTGGGTTATCGAATAGGAATTCTTCGACCTCTTTGATAGCCTCCTTATGTACCGTTGAATACCAGACATAGTCTATATTTCGAAGTGTGTTGTCTTTATCGGTTAGAAAATTAATGAACATTTCTGCTTCTTTTTTGTGGGTTGCTGTTTTAGGGATGAATATGGCATCAACCCAAACGTTTGATCCTTCTTCTGGAACATAATAGGCGAGATTCTCATTCTCACCCATAGCAGCTACAGCCTCGCCCGACCATAGTAAAGCCACAGCTGCCTCTCCACCGATCATCATATCTCTTACCTCGTCCACCACATATGCCAATACGAGGGGTTTTTGTTGTATTAGCAATTGTTTTGCTTCTTCCAATTCAAATTCATTTGTTGTATTTAAAGAATAGCCCAGTTTCTTAAGAGCAGCACCTAATGAATCCCGCTGACTATCCATCATAAGGATTTGTCCAGAGTATTCTTTATCCCATAAGAGATCCCAGCTTGTTGGCGTTCCTTCTACTTTTGTTGTATCATAAAGAATCCCCAGCGTGCCCCAGAAATAGGGAACGGTGTACTTGCCATCAGGGTCATATGCCGTCTTTCTGAAATCTTCATCAATATACTGATAGTTGGGAATGTTCTCATAATTCAATTCTTGTACCCATCCCTCGTTGATCAGCCTTTCTATCATGTAATCACTTGAGATTATTAGGTCGAAGTTTGTTGCTCCGGATTTTACCTTTGTGTACATATCCTCAGGTGTTGGATAAATCTCATAATTAATTTTGACATCATGTGTTTTTTCAAACTCATCCAATAGACCCATGTCTATGTATTCACCATAATTTAGAACATTTAGAACTACCTTGTCTTTGTTTGAACTGCTGCATCCCACAAACGAGAGAGAGAGGGAGAGTGCTATGACCGCTGCAATTATTGATTTCTTCATTTAATACCTCCATTGTTTTTTTGCCCTTCAACCAAGGCAGATCGTTTGTTTATGAAAAACAATAATATTAAAACTACTGTCAACATAAGTGTGGATAGTGCATTTATAGTTGGTTTAACACCTCTTCTTGCCATAGAGTATATAACTATTGAAAGGTTGGTGACACCTGATCCTGTTGTGAAAAAACTGATCACAAAGTCATCGATTGACAGTGTGAAGGCAATCAGAAAACCTGTAATGATACCAGGCATTATTTCTGGGATAACCACTTTTCTCAAAGCGTATAATGGCGTAGCCCCTAAGTCTAGCGCTGCTTCAGTCAGGTGTTTGTTCAAGCTTTTTAATTTTGGCATTACTGCCAATATAACAAAAGGGATATCGAATGTTATATGCGATAATAACATAGATAAAAACCCCAGCTTCATATTTGTAGATAGATACAATATCATTAAGGACAAACCGGTTACAATATCCGGATTGACGACAGGCAGATAATTGACATTGACCATGATTGCTTTCGGTTTTTTTTTGAAATTGTAAAGACCTATCGCTGAAAACGTACCGATGAATGTTGCAATCGTTGCAGCAAGCATAGCAACAATGACCGTGTAATACAAGGCTGTTTTTATATCTCTGTCATTAAACAAGTCAATATACCATTTCAAAGTGAAGCCACCCCAATTACCCCTTGACGTTGAATCATTGAATGAATATGCGACGAGTACCAGGATCGGGGCATATAGAAAAACGAATATCAATCCCATATAGATTTTATGGAGATTTCTCTTTACCATAGGTTGGATCCGCTCCCTTCCTTGTCCACATCAAACCTATTTAGAATAGACATGGAAACAAGTATAATCAACATCATCATGATTGCAACTGCAGATCCGAAATTCCAATCTCCGGTAACCAAAAAAAGGTTTTCAATTAAAGTGCCTATGTAAAGGCTTCGGTTACCACCTAAAAGTCTTGGAATAACAAAAGAACTCACTGCCGGCATAAAGACCATTATAATACCTGATATCACACCTGGAAGACTTAGCGGTAGTATGACCTTTAAAAAGGTGGTTCTATTATCTGCTCCCAAGTCATGAGATGCTTCTACCAGATGCTGGTCCATTTTGCTAAGGGCAGTATAAATTGGTAAGACCATAAATGGTAAAAAGTTGTAAACCATACCGATTATTATGGATGAATTATTGTACAGAAGCCTAATACTAGGTAATCCAAGCATGTTCAAAAAATTATTGATGATGCCATTGTTCCCGAGTATTGTCATCCATGCGTAGGTTCTCAAAAGCATGTTCATCCACATTGGTAGTATAAACAACAATAAAACCGTGTTTCTATGTTTGCTGTGGATTTTGGATATGATATAAGCAATTGGATATCCCAATACCAAACATAAGATGGTGGATACGAGTGCAAGATTGATGGATCTGATTGTAACGCCGATATAAAGAGGATCGAAAAAGAGCTTATAATTATTTAATGTGAAGTTGATGGTTTTAATATTATTGACTTCCTTGGTTGTAATACTATACAGAAAAACCAACACAATAGGTAATACGATGAAAATAAACATCCATATAACATAAGGATATGCGAAGAACTTTTGTTTTTTATTCACTCCAAGTCTCCTTTGACATAATATGAATATCATCTGGCGTAAACTTCAATCCAACCCTGTCATCAACGGAAGATTGATATGTGCTTTGAACTAGAATTTCAAAAGTTCCCACATTGACAATCATCTCATAATGGACACCTTTGAAAATGGTTGATGTGACAGTGCCTTTGATATAGCCTTCGTTTTCTGGCACCATGACGATATCTTCAGGTCTTAATACGACATGGATATTTTCATTTCTGGGAAAACCATAATCCACACACTTAAAGGTTCTGCCTAAAAAAGTCACTAGATAGTCTTCATTCATGATGCCGTCAATGATATTGCTTTCGCCGATAAAGTCAGCGACAAATGCGTTCTCAGGCTCATTATAAATATCGACGGGTGTTCCAATCTGTTGTATCTCTCCATTGTTCATAACGACAACCGTGTCTGACATGGTCAATGCTTCTTCCTGATCATGTGTCACATATACAAATGTGATACCCACCTCTCTTTGCATGTGCTTCAATTCTAGTTGCATCTCCTTTCTGAGTTTGAGGTCCAATGCGCCTAAAGGTTCATCCAAAAGTAGAACCTTCGGTTTGTTCACAAGAGCTCTTGCAATAGCTATCCGTTGTTGTTGCCCACCTGATAAAGAGTCGATTTCACGGTTTTCAAAACCTTCAAGATTGACAAGCTTAAGCATTCTTTTGACTTCTTCTTTAATGATTCCATCACCGGTTTTTTTGATGCGCAAACCAAATGCAATATTTTCATATATATTGAGATGAGGAAACAATGCATATTTTTGGAAAACGGTATTTATTTGTCTTTTGTACGGTGGCACGTTGTTGATATTTTTACCATCGAAAAACAAATCGCCTTCAGTTGGATATTCAAAGCCACCTAATATTCTCAAAGTGGTTGTTTTTCCACAGCCACTTGGTCCCAAAAGTGTCAAAAATTCATTTTCGTTGACATATAGGTTGATTTTATTCAGAACCCTGACATCATAGTCTTTCGATATGTTTTTTAATTCGATGATTTTATTGCCCAAGGAGGCCTCCTCTAAAAATAAGGTGGGGTACTGACCCATAGTATTCTTGCAATGTTTTTCCCGGGATTTGATATGAAGTGGGTATTTCTTGTTTTAAAATAAAAGCTTTCACCTTTTTTTACTTTGTGCTTTTCTTCTCCATAATGCAGATAAATGCTACCTGATAAAATGTAACCGAATTCTTCTCCTTCATGTGGATGATCAGGCTTGGTTTCGCTGAAGCTCTCCAACTCAACAAGTATAGGTTCCATCATGTTTTTTTGTGCATTGGGGATAATCCAGTTAATCGTATATGAGCCGTCAAATTCTTTGACGAAGACATCTTCGTTTCTAAAAACCATCTTTTCTGCTTCAGTTTCACTGAAAAAATTGCTTAAACTTGAACCCAAGGACTCCAATAGGTCTATTAATGTGGCTATAGATGGTGAGGTCAAATCTCTTTCAAGTTGTGATATATATCCTTTGGTCAACTCGCATCTATCAGCCAGTTCTTCCTGTGTCAAACCGCGACGCACTCTTAGCGTTTTAATTTTTCCGCCGATTTCCATTTTGCACCCCTTCTTACTATTCAATAAAAAGTTTAGTAATATCAAACTTTTATTTTGCAAGACTATTATACTAACGACAATTTTCAATGTCAACGAAATAAGTAGCGCAATTATTTGTTTTTGCATTTTAATTGAAATTTTCAAAAAATTATCATAAAATAAGTAAATAAGAAAAATCAAATCATGTGCAAGCAGAAAGGCAGGCGATTAATCAGATGACTGAAAAGAAGACAATTTTTAGCGGCATACAACCATCAGGTGGACTGACGTTAGGTAATTACCTAGGGGCTATAAAAAACTGGGTATCACTACAAGAATCATATAATTCAATATATTGCATCGTTGATTTGCACGCAATTACCGTCCCTAAAGAGCCTAAAGACCTTAGACGAAATACACTAGAGGTTTTGGCAAACTATATCGCTTCGGGGTTGGATCCTGAAAAGAATATACTATTTATTCAGTCTCATGTATCTGCCCATGCAGAATTGACATGGGTGCTTGATTGCTTTGCTTATATTGGAGAATTGAGCAGAATGACTCAGTTCAAAGACAAGTCAAAAAAGAACGAAGGAAATATATCAGCAGGTTTGTTCAATTATCCCATACTCATGGCTGCGGATATATTGTTGTATAACACTGATCTGGTTCCAGTTGGAGAAGACCAGCGACAGCATCTTGAATTGTCAAGAGACATCGCAAAGAGATTCAACAATAGATTCAGTCCAACATTTACAGTTCCAGAGCCATACATATCTAAAGTTGGCGCTAAGGTAATGAGTCTGCAGGACCCCACAAGCAAGATGTCCAAATCTGATGAAAATGAGAATTCTTTTATTCTGATGAATGATAAACCTGATGACATAATGGTGAAATTCAAACGTGCGGTAACCGATTCAATAGGAGTAGTCAATTATTCGGATGAACAACCTGGCATAAAGAACCTTTTGGATATCATTTCAAAAATAACTGAAGAACCGATCCAACAGATAGTCAATCGATATAGTGGGAAAGGATATGCTGATTTCAAGGTTGAGATAGCTGAAATGGTGATTGAGGAACTGAGGCCTATCAGAGAAGAAGCAGAAAAACTGATGAAAGATAAGGAATATCTCCAAAAAATTTATCGGTCAGGAGCTGAAAAAGCTGAAGAGATTGCATACAAGACATTGAGAAAGGTCTATAAAAAGGTTGGCTTCATTCCAAGGTATTAATGGATTTGTGTAATAACTTGAATAGATTTGTTGACAGATCAATGTTATTTTGGTAGTATTGTTTCAAACAAATTGAAATACAATGAAGAAGAGAAGTAAGCATTAAAACTTTGAGAGATTGGGATTCTAGGCTGAAATATCCCATAAGTCAATTGATGCTGAAGGTAGCTTTGGAGTAGATAATCTGAGCTTAGTAAGATTATCCGGCCATGCCGTTAGAGAATCAAGAGCCAATTGGAATTAAGGTGGTACCGCGGGTTTTCTCGTCCTTTAGAGAAGACTCGTTTTTTGTTTTTGATCAAAAAATCAGGGGGTGTATTTTGTATAATTTTGGAATGATGTTGCTTGTATTGGGCATGTTAGTAGTGTTTGGGGCTGACAGATTATTTAAGAAAGGCAAGATTGAGGATTTAAAGACCTTGCTGAAAATAAAATCTGCAGGATTGGGATTGACAGTATTAGGGATGATTATCATGATTTACAACTATAGATAAATAAATAAGAGGTGATAGATTTGGAAAACTTGGCTAAAGCTTATGATCCTAGAGAATTTGAAGAAAGAATTTATAAGATGTGGGAAGATGAAGGTCATTTTCATGCGAAGGTCAACCCTGATAAAAAGCCATTCACGATTGTGTTACCGCCCCCCAACATTACCGGGCAGCTACATATGGGGCACGCTCTCGACCACACATTACAGGACGTTCTGATTAGGTGGAAAAGGATGCAGGGATATGAAGCATTATGGCTCCCTGGCACTGACCATGCTAGTATTGCAACTGAGGTTAAAGTGGTTGATAGACTAATGGAAGATGAAGGTAAAACAAAATATGATATCGGTAGAGATGAGTTTCTTATAAGAGCATGGAAATGGAAAGAGGAGTTTGGTGGTAGAATCACGGATCAGATGAGGAAACTTGGAGACTCTTGTGATTGGGAAAGAGAGAGATTCACCATGGATGAAGGCTGTTCAAAAGCTGTCACTGAGGTTTTTATCAATTTGTATGATAAAGGTTTAATTTATAAGGGTAACCGAATTATCAACTGGTGTCCTGATTGCCTGACTTCAATATCAGATGCTGAGGTTGAACACGAAGATAAGCCAGGAAAATATTATTATATCAAATATCCTTATGCTGATAAACGGGATGAGTTTTTTATCATTGCAACAACACGACCGGAGACTATTTTTGGAGACACAGCCATTGCGGTACATCCACAGGACGACAGATACAAGCATCTTATTGGCAGAAAGGTTTTAGTTCCTATCGTCGATAGGGAGATAGAAATCATAGCTGATGAATACCCTAATATGGCAAAAGGAACAGGTGCTCTAAAAGTAACGCCATCGCATGATCCAAATGACTTTGAGATAGGAATCAGACATAACCTTCTTCGAATTTCATGTATAAATGAAGATGGTACAATGAATGCAAATGCCGGAAAATATGTAGGAATGGACAGATACGATTGCAGGAAAGAGTTGGTAAAGGAACTCCAACAAAGAGAATTGATTGATATGATAGAGGATATAACGCATGCGGTTGGAACTTGTTACAGATGTAATACAGTAATAGAGCCCAGATTATCTGATCAATGGTTTGTTAAAATGGAACCTTTAGCAGGACCGGCAATTGAAGCTGTTAGAAATAAAGAAACTGTATTTGTACCGGAAAGATTTGATAAAATCTACTATCATTGGCTGGAAAACATCAGAGATTGGTGTATATCAAGACAACTATGGTGGGGTCATCGCATCCCTGCATATTACTGTAACGATTGCGATGAGATGATAATTCAGAAGACTTTACCTAAAACATGCAGACGCTGTGGGGGTTCAAATATACATCAGGATAAGGATGTTCTAGATACATGGTTCAGTTCGGCATTATGGCCTTTCTCGACACTGGGCTGGCCGGACAAGACACCTGAATTGGAATATTTTTATCCTACAGATGTTTTAGTGACAGGATATGACATCATTTTCTTCTGGATTGTCAGAATGATGTTCTCTGGAATAGCGCAGATGGGGGAGGTGCCTTTTAGCGATGTGTTTGTTCATGGTTTGGTGAGAGATGCCGATGGCAGGAAGATGAGCAAGTCATTAGGCAATGGGGTGGACCCTCTTGATGTCATTGAACAGTATGGTGCTGACGCATTGCGATTTATGTTGATAACAGGTGTTACACCGGGTAATGATACTAGATTTAAAATGGAAAGGCTGGAATCAAGCAGAAATTTTGCCAACAAATTATGGAATGCCTCCAGATTTGTCTTGATGAATTTAACAGATGAAAAAATTGATGAAGAAAATGCCATGAAAAACCTGAGAATGGAAGACAAATGGATTTTATCCAGAATTAATAATGAAGCAAGTGAAATTACTCAAAATCTGGAAAAATTCGAACTGGCAATAGCAATTCAAAAAATCTATGAATTCATTTGGAACGAGTATTGTGACTGGTACATTGAATTTGTCAAGCCAAGATTATATAGTGAAGACATAGAAGATAAAAACACGGTGAGATATGTACTGACCAGTGTAATGAGGGATATGCTCAAGTTGCTTCACCCTTTTATGCCTTTCATTACGGAGGAAATATGGAGTCACTTGCCTGGAACGGATGAAAGGCTGATTTCATCAAAATGGCCTGAATTCGATGACATCAGAGTTTTCACTACTGAAGAAGAGCAAATAAAGCTGGTGATGGAAATAGTCAGGAGCATTAGAAACATTAAAGCTGAGATGGACGTGCCACCATCTAAAAAAATAAGCGCACAATTTATTCCCGGAAATGAAACAATTAAGCGATTTATTGAGGAGAGTAAAAGCTATTTCAAGACATTGATCAATGTTGAAACAATAGGTTTTTCCGAAAACAAGGAAAGTCTCAGCGACAACATGGCATCATCTGTAATCGATGGCGTCGAAATATTCATACCTCTTGCTGATCTGATTGACTTTGATAAAGAATTAGAAAGATTAAATAGAGAAAAAGAAAGATTGGATAGTGAAATAAAACGCGCATCAGGAAAAATCAACAACAAAAGTTTTGTTGATAAGGCTCCTGAACAGGTTGTAACAGCAGAGAAAGAAAAGCTTGAAAAATACAGAGAAATGCAAAATAAAATTATCGAGAGGATTGACCAAATCAAAAAATAAACCTAACATTTATTCGGTCAATCTGGGATCTCTGGTTCTCATGAACTTAAAGAACAGGTAGGTGATATAAACTTTAGGTAAAAACTTCAAGAGATATTTTTTGCTGACCCAGTTCTTTTCGCTTAGGGATATAAAATAGGCCACCAGGTTTTTTTTGTGGATATTGTTGAAATCCATAGCTTTATAAAGGCTTAGAAGTGATTTTCTCGATTCCAGAAAATCTATGCTGGATTTAGTCTCTAGGTATTTAGCAACAACTGCTTCATACAACTCTATACCACTATATACCTTAACCCTTTTGATTTCAAAAATCTCAGCAGCAATCTCGATACACGATTGGAGCATGGATTTGGTAGTTGGTCTGTCATTGGAGTATTCATAAAGCTTTTTAATCAATGAATAACTTGCTGTTCTTTTTGTATCTTCTGAATCATCCTGAATCCAGTCAAATATTTTACTTATTTCATCATCGGTGATTGGATGCAATAATTTGGATTTTTCATATTCATCTATATTATGAGAAAAATAATACTTGGCACCATATAATTCACCAAATGCCTTCATTGTATCCAGATATCCCATTTCGATACCGTGGTTAATTTTTTCTTGATTAAACTCTAACGTACCCAGGAGATCAGAAGTACTCTGAATTGTGTGCAATGTATCTGCGCCAACTTTTTCAGCAGTGTATTTTCGGTCGATACCAAAACTTGAAATATCTATTACAATAATATCTTTACAACCTGCTTTTATTAAAAGTGGGACAGGGACATTATCATAAATCGCACCATCGACAAACTTCATACCTTCGATGACGGTAGGCTTAAAAATAGGTAAAGAAGCACTTGCCATGATATAATCAATCAAATGACCTTTTGGGATATCGCTTTTTAGCAACATAACGGGCTTAAGATCAGACAAAGAAAAAGTGACTAATCCATAATCAACATCCGATGCTCGTATTTTATCCTCATCAAAGTATTGGTGCATCATTTTTTTTAGTGGTGTTATGTCAAGACCCTTTTCTTTGATAGTACCAACGAACAATTGCAATGGGCTGTCACTCTCGATTGAAATGAAATCTTCAATTTTAATATTGGTCCAGATGTCATAAGCAAGTTCAAAATCATTTTGCACATAAAAGGCACCGTTTATTGCGCCAATAGAAGTACCTGCAACTGCACTGATTTTAATTTTTAGTTCCTCTAATGCTTTCCAGGCACCTATTTCATAGCAGCCTTTAGTGCCGCCACCGGTCAAGACAAGCCCATATGTTTTATCCCTGTTGATTGGTTTTTTATTCATTTTTAATCCCGCCTTTTATTTGATAACTTTATCATACCAAAAGCTAAGATTTTAAACAATATAAATCATATTTCATAAGTTACTCACAAACCTTGTGAAGCTAATTGAGTCAATACAAATCTTATGTTATAATCTTTAAGATATGCAACAAGTAATTTTTAGGGGGTAAGAATGTTAAAATTCAATTATCACAGCCATACAAACTACTGCGATGGGATTTATACAGCAGAAGAAATGATTAAGTCGGCAATAGAAAAAGGATTGTGTTATTATGGAGTTTCTTCTCATGCACCCCTGCCATTTGATACGGACTGGACTATGAAAAACGAAGATCTGAATCAATACGTCGATGAAGTATTGTATCTGAAACAAAAGTATGAGAATAGAATAACAGTTCTTGTAGGACTGGAGATAGACTATTTGCCAGATTTGGAGAGCTTTTCCATAAAAGATGAATCGATGAGTAGAATTGATTATATCATCGGATCAGTACATTTCCTTGGTAAGCTAAACGACTCCACAAGGTGGACAGTTGATTACGATAAGAAGGAATTTGAAAAAGGAATAAGAGAAAGCTTTGACGGCGACATAATGTCTGCAGTCAAGACTTATTATAAGTTGATAGGTGATATGGCTGAGACAATAGAGCCGGATATTATCGCACATCTGGATCTGATTAAGAAAAATAATTTTGGGAATTATTTTTTTGATGATAGTGAAGTGTGGTATATTGAAACAGTCAGGAATTGCCTGGAAACGATTGCAAGCACCAAGTCTATAATCGAAATCAATACCGGAGGTGTGGCGCGGGGATTCATGACAGAATTTTATCCATCAGACAGGATACTCAGAGAAGTGTTGGCTATGAAGATACCTGTTACAATTAGCAGTGACGCGCATACGGCTGAGAACGTAGCCTTTGGATTCGATGACGTTTTAGTAAAACTCGAAGACATGGGATTTGAAAAAATCCATTATTTGACAGAGAATGGATGGCAAGAATCAGATATAAGGAGCTTGAAATGGCAGTAAAAATAAAACGCATAGGAACAGTCGTCTTTGCTTCTTCTTTTGCAGTTAGTTTTATCTTTCAGAATTTGAGAGATAACGCACTGATCATAATGATTATGATAGGTAGCCTACTGGCTACAGCTGCAGGTTATCACATGTCCTACAAAGAAAATGAAAAGCAAAAAATCAAGAACTCAATGATTTTATATAATGGCAAAATTCATTCTTTGGATAAAAATAGCACGGTAAAAAGCGCTGTTTTTATTGAAAATAACATCATTAAGGACTTGGGAAAAGACGAATCAATTGTCAAAAAGTATGGCATGAGAGCTGAGAAAAAAATTGATTTAGAAGGGAAAACAGTCTTGCCGGGATTCAATGATTCACATCTTCATCTTTGTGGATATGGAGAAAGTCTGATGAATATTGATTTAACCAAAGTCCGCTCTCTGGACCAACTGATTCATTTAGGAAAAGAGTCACTGGTAATCAATGAATATCAAGTGGGAGAGTGGTTATTAGGGAGAGGATGGAATCAGGAGTTATTCATAGACAAGAGGATGCCTACCCGAGAGGATCTTGATGCAATATCCACTCAGATACCGATAGCACTTACTAGGGTCTGTAATCATATGACTGTTATCAACTCCAAAGCCGCTGAGATAATTGGCATAGATAACCAAACATATGTTAAAGGTGGTGAGGTGGAAAGAAATGAAAACGGAAGCTTCACGGGAATGCTAAAAGAAAATGCCATGCTACTGGTAAGAAACAAAATGAAAGCATCTTCGATTGAAGATGTTATGAAAACGATAGAGAGAGCTCAAGACAAATTGATTTCATATGGTATAACCAGTGTTCATTCAGATGATCTGCAATATATAGGCTCAGGGTGGGAGATAGTCATCAAAGCTTATGCAACTCTCTGCAAAGATAAGAAACTTAAAATCAGAGTCAATGAACAATGTCTTTTTCATGATATAGATGAATTCAAAGGCTTTCTCTCTAAAGGCGGCCATTGCATCGAACTAGAGAAAAGATTCAGGACCGGACCATTAAAGCTGCTTGGTGATGGGTCTCTCGGAGGAAGGACCGCTCTTCTATATGATTCATATGATGATGATGCTTCAAAGAAAGGCATTTCAGCTTTATCTCAGGAGCAGCTTGATGATTTTATCAGTCTTGCTCATCAGAACAAAATGCCGGTTGCTGTACATGCCATTGGAGACAGAATGATCGATATGGCTGTTGACTCCATTGATAAATCAAGAAAATTCAATAAGATTAAGAAAAGCATCTATATGAGAGATGGTATTGTCCATTGTCAGATTTCGACTGAAGCAACGCTAGACAGATTTAAAGCGTTGGAGCTTATCGCTTATATACAGCCGGTCTTCACAACAAGTGACTGGAAAATCGCAGTTGATAGAGTGGGAATTGAGCGAGTTGCCACTTCATATAATTGGAAAACCATGATCAATAAAGGGATTCATATTGCTATGGGAACTGATGCACCAGTGGAAAGCCCCAATCCTTTTGAAAACATATACGCAGCTGTAACAAGAAAAGATTTTGATGGTCAACCACCGGGAGGGTGGATGCCAGAACAAAGATTGACTATTGAGGAAGCGATTAGAGCCTATACCGATTATTCTGCATTCGCCAGTGGGGAGGAAAAGGACAAGGGGACTTTGGAAAAAGGAAAACTGGCCGACCTGATCGTCATCAATGAAGATATATTTAATCTGGACCGTGACAAAATCAGAGATGTTTCAGTCTGTATGACAATAATAGATGGGGAAATCGTTTATCCGATAAAACAAATTAATAATTAAATTATGGAGTAAATAGTTCGTATATATACGAACTATTTATTTGTTTAATTCATTTTTTACATGAAATAACGTTGACAGAAGCTGTTTTTTTTTGTATTATGTTACTACATTAAATTAGTTGAAGGAGTTATTAATGACTGATTCTGTCAAAAGAGTTTATGTGGAAAAGAAACCGGGATTTGATGTTGAAGGGCAGCATTTAATGAATGATCTGGTCAATAATCTGAACATAGACAGCGTTACAAAGGTAAAAATCATCAACAGATATGATGTATCTAATATCTCTGACGATTTGTTTAATAAAAGTATCTGCAGTGTTTTTTCAGAAAGCAATCAGGATTTTGCTTATATAGGTGAAATTGAATTGGGAGAATTTGCATTCGGCGTTGAGTATCTGCCTGGCCAATATGATCAGAGAGCTGATTCTGCGGCCCAATGTGTGCAAATATTGAGTTCTGGTGACAGACCTTTGATTAAGTATGCAAAGATTATTGACTTGTATGGTGAACTCGACTTAGATGATCTTGCAAAAATTAAAAATTACTATATTAATCCGGTGGATTCAAGAGAGGCAAGTTTAGAAATGCCGATATCTTTAGAAGAGATATATCCTGAAGCACCGGACATTCATATTATTGGGTGTTTTATCCATCTATCTGAAGAAGAAATTGAGCTGCTTAGACTTGAAAAAGGTTATGCGATGAGCAGTAAGGATTTGCTGTTTTGTCAAGATTATTTCCGCAATATAGAAAATAGAAATCCAACTGTTACTGAATTGAAGGTTATTGATACTTATTGGTCTGATCATTGCAGACACACAACCTTCTTGACAAAATTCAATCAGGTAGGATTCGATGAAGGCAATGTAGCTGAAGAGGTACAAAAGTCTTATCATGACTATCTGGATATTAGAAATATAGTATATGAAAACCGGACAAAACCCCAGTGTTTTATGGATATTGCTGTGTTGGGAATGAAATATCTAAAAAGGATGGGAAAACTGGATGATCTAGAAGAATCCGATGAAAACAACGCTTGTTCCATAGAAACGGAAGCGATTATTGATGGTATTGAAGAAAAATGGCTTATCATGTTTAAAAATGAAACCCATAATCACCCAACGGAGATTGAGCCCTTTGGAGGTGCAGCTACCTGTCTGGGAGGTGCTATTAGAGATCCTCTATCAGGCAGATCATATGTCTATCAAGCCATGCGAATAACGGGCAGCGGTGACCCCTCTCTAAGCATAGACAATACTTTAGCAGGGAAGCTACCCCAAAGAAAAATAACCACAGAAGCTGCACATGGATATAGTTCCTACGGCAATCAGATTGGCCTAGCCACTGGCAAGGTCGAAGAGATATATCACAGTGGATATATTGCTAAGAGAATGGAAATAGGTGCTGTTATAGCAGCTACGCCAAAGGATAATGTAATCAGGGGAAAGCCGGTAAATGGCGATTTGATTATTCTTGTGGGAGGTAGGACAGGAAGAGACGGATGTGGTGGTGCGACAGGTTCGTCAAAGGAACATGACGAGGAATCCATATTATTGTGTGGGTCTGAAGTCCAAAAGGGAAATGCACCGGAAGAAAGAAAAATACAGCGTCTTTTTAGAAATAAAGAGCTCAGCAAACTGATTAAAAAGTGCAATGATTTTGGTGCAGGTGGTATTTCTGTAGCTATCGGTGAGTTGGCCGATAGCCTTGAAATTGACTTGGATAAGGTGCCGAAAAAATATGAAGGGCTTGATGGAACAGAGCTTGCTATATCAGAATCACAAGAAAGAATGGCTGTAGTATTAAGCCCGGATGATGTGGATAGATTTGTGAGTATGGCTGAGGTTGAAAATCTTGAAACTGCAGTTGTGGCAAAAGTTACAGATAACGGAAGACTAATTATGAAGTGGCGAGGTAAAAATATTGTAGATATATCGAGAGCATTTCTTGATACCAACGGTGTTATGGAAGAATGCAATATTCTAGTCAAACAACCTGTAGAATATGATTACTATAGAATCTATGGAATAGAGAAAATTGAATCACCTGATCTGAGGCAACGCTGGATTGAGAACCTGCACGATTTGAATGTAGCGGTTCAGAAAGGTCTGGTGGAGAGATTTGATTCAACCATCGGTTCAGGGACGGTATTAATGCCTTTTGGAGGGAAACACCAAATGACTCCGACTGAGGGTATGGTTTCTAAAATCCCATTGACAACAGGAGAAACCAATACCTGTACTATTATGGCACACGGCTTTGATCCTTATCTGTCCACTTGGAGCCCTTATCATGGTGCTCAATTCGCCGTGATTCATTCTCTTGCAAAAATAGTTGCCATTGGTGGTGATTATAGGAAGGCAAGGCTGACTTTGCAGGAGTATTTTGAAAAATTGAACGATGATGAAGAAAAATGGGGCAAACCTTTTTCCGCTCTACTGGGGGCTTTTAAAGCACAGATTCAGTTGGGCATTCCCGCGATAGGAGGTAAAGATAGTATGTCAGGTACATTCAAAGACTTACATGTCCCTCCTACATTGGTATCATTTGCGGTTTGTGTTGGTCGCTCAGAAAATATAATATCACCGGAATTCAAGCAAGCAGGCTCAAAAGTAGGTCTAATCAGACCCAAAAAAAATCATATACAATTACCCGATTACGACGATCTAAAGGAAAAATTCAACATGATTGCTGATCTGATAGAACAGGGTGTGGTTATATCCGCAAATACCATTGGCTTTGGGGGACTATCCGCAGCTTTATCTAAAATGTCATTTGGTAATAAAATCGGTTTCAAATCAAATCCCGATTACATAATAGATGAAGCATTTTTCCAGCCGGATTATGGCAGTATTGTCATTGAAATGCCAATGGACCAAAAAGTTGACCATTTGCCGATAACAATAATTGGAGAAACAATAATAGAACCATATTTACTAGTCGGTGGAATCCATCTAGGAATTGATGAAATGTTGCAACAATGGATGGAATCACTCAATGGTGTTTTTCCGATAAAAGAAGATATCGTTAGCCTGGCAAGTGCATTCAGATATACAAAAGGAAATAGAATTTCAAGAATCAATCGGATTGCCAGACCGAGGGTTTTCATACCCGTATTTCCAGGGACGAATTGCGAATACGATACGGCAAAAGCATTCCAAAAAGCAGGTGGATTTGTTGATACATATGTGTTTAGAAATCTTAACACTAACGCCATTGATGAATCAATCAGACAGATGGCAAGAAGAATTGGAGAGGCACAAATCATTGCACTCCCAGGAGGTTTTAGCGCAGGAGACGAACCGGAGGGATCCGGAAAGTTTATTACATCTGTTTTTAAGAATTCTCTGATTCAGCATGAGGTTATGAATCTGATAAAAAATAGAGACGGTTTGATATTAGGCATATGCAATGGATTCCAAGCCCTGATCAAGCTCGGATTACTGCAGTATGGTGAAATTAGGGATCTTGAGGACACAGCGCCTACTCTAACCTACAATAGCATCGGTAGACATATATCAACCTTTGTCAATACTAAAATATCATCAAATCTATCACCTTGGTTCAATAATTGTCATGTTGGCGATATATACTCAATACCTGTCTCTCATGGAGAAGGACGGTTTGTGGCAAATGACCATTGGATATCAAGGTTACAGGAGAATGGGCAGATTGCAGCCCAGTATGTTGATCTAAATGGAAATGTATCTTGTGATGGGTTTTACAATCCTAATGGATCTACAGAAGCAGTTGAGGCGATTACAAGCCCGGATGGTAGAATTCTTGGGAAAATGGGACATTCGGAAAGGATTGGCAGTCATTTATACAAGAATATACCTGGAGAAAAGAATCAGGGTATATTCGAAGCGGGGATAAAATATTATTTATAAAACGGAGGCCGTAATGAAAATAGCAATTATTATGGGAAGCGATTCCGACTTCCCAATTGTTGAAAAAGCATTGGAAGTATTGAAAAAATTTGATGTTGAATACGATGTCAGAGTATTATCTGCCCACAGGACACCTTTTGAAGCGTTAGAATTTGCAAAAAATGCAGATGCGCATTATGAGCTGATCATAGGAGCTGCAGGTAAAGCGGCGCATTTACCGGGAGTGATTGCAGGTGTATCGTGCCTTCCTGTCATTGGACTACCCATCAAATCATCTACTATGGATGGTTTGGATTCACTGCTTTCAATTGTTCAGATGCCAAATGGTGTGCCTGTTGCAACCGTTGCAATAGACGGTGCTGAAAACGCTGCGTTATTGGCAGTTCAGATACTGTCAGTGAAATATGAAATCCTTAGGACCAAATATAAGGCCTATAAGGTGGAGATGGCAGATAAAGTCAAAGCAAAAGACAAAGCGTTACAAGAAAAACTAGGTCGATAGGAGATAAATGATGAAAAAGCTGGATATGATTTATGAGGGAAAGGCAAAAAAAGTTTTCAAAACTGATAATGATAAAAAATACATTGTGGATTATAAAGACGATGCAACTGCATTCAACGGCGTAAAAAAAGGTACAATTGTGGGCAAAGGTGTTGTAAACAACAAAATGTCAGCAGCTATGTTTTTAATGCTGGAAGAAAAAGGAATAAGAACCCACTTCCTGGAATTGCTGAGTGACAGAGAGTCATTGGTTAGGGCTGTAAAAATACTGCCTGTGGAGGTTATTGTGAGAAATGTGGTGGCAGGATCTTTCGCAAAAAGATTAGGACTGGAAGAGGGAACTGAAATCAAAGAAACCATACTTGAGTTTTGTTATAAAAACGATGAACTTGGAGACCCAATCATTAATGATTACCACATCTACGCATTGGAATTGGCAACTAGAGAACAACTTGACAAGATAAAAACAGACACTTTCAAAATCAATGACATTATGAAGGTCTATTTCAAGGAAAAGGGAATTAGATTGGTTGATTTTAAGCTGGAATTCGGACTATATGATGGAGAAGTGATTTTGGCAGATGAGATTTCTCCTGACACCTGCAGATTATGGGATCTTGCAACCAATAAAAAACTTGATAAGGACAGATTCAGAAGGGATCTGGGGGAAGTTGAAGAGACATACCAAGAGGTATTAAAAAGAATTCAGGGATAGGTGAAAAATGTTCAACAAAATATTTGGTGACGATAAATTACATGAAGAGTGTGGAGTAGTAGGTGTCTATTCAAGCAGACCGGAAATAGTGTCTCAGCTAGCTTATTATGGACTGTTCTCGTTACAGCACAGAGGGCAGGAAAGTGCTGGAATTGCAGTTAAATGTGGTGGTGGTATAGAATATCATAAAGATATGGGACTTGTGGCAGAGGTCTTTGATGATAAGATTTTGGATAAGCTTGTTGGCGGAATGGCAACAGGTCATGTCCGTTACTCAACTACAGGGGACAGTCTGAAAGAAAACGCCCAACCATTGGTTGTCAAGTATAAGAAGGGTTCATTGGCTATATCGCATAACGGTAATTTGACTAATACTGAAGCCTTAAGGGAGATGCTGGAAGATTCAGGTGTCATATTTCAAACCTCAACCGATACGGAAGTTATTGCCAATCTTTTGGCTCGAAACTTCAAAGGAGACATGGTTAAATCAGTCAGGAATATCCTGGAAATCATCAAAGGTGCCTTTGCTTTTGTCATCATGACTGAACGGGAATTAATTGGCATCAGGGATGCTTTCGGATTAAGACCATTATGTTTGGGCAAAAGGGACGATGGATATCTGTTCGCATCCGAAAGTTGTGCCATATCAGCTATGGGGGGCGAATTCGTAAGAGATATAGAACCCGGTGAGATCGTAGTAATCAATGATGAAGGTATAACCAGCATACCAAGCGGTATGTTTGCCAGAAAAAAATCCTGTATATTTGAGTTTATCTATTTTGCCAGACCGGATAGCAATATCGATGGAATAAATGTCTATCAGACAAGATATAATTGTGGTATCGAATTAGCCAAAGAATCACCGGTTGACGCTGACTTGGTGTTTTCAGTACCGGATTCCGGTACGCCTGCTGCTATTGGATATGCACAACATCTTGGGATACCATATGGTCTAGGATTGATAAAAAACAGATATGCTAAGCGAACATTCATTGAACCAAATCAGGATTTGAGAGACGAAGGCGTTAAAATAAAACTTAGTGTGCTGTCTGAAATTGTTAAAGGCAAAAGAGTGGTCATGGTAGATGATTCAATTGTTCGGGGAACCACAAGCAAGAGAATTGTTCAAATGGTCAAGGATGCCGGAGCCAAAGAGGTCCATGTCAGAATTGCATCTCCTCCAGTCAAATATTCCTGCTTTTTTGGAATAGACACACCTTTTAGGAGGTTTTTAATCGGGGCTTCAAAAACGGAATCTGAAATCCAAACTTTTTTAGGCGCTGATTCACTCCATTATCTGAGCAAACGTGGATTACTTCAATCAACCGGTCAGGAAAACGGATTCTGTCTGGCTTGTCTGGATGGTGATTATCCGATGGCTGTTCCAAATCATGATGGTCAGGAGAGAATGATATGAAAGATGGATTAACCTATAAAGATTCGGGTGTGGATAAGGAAGCAGGGTACGAATCTGTATTGCTGATGCGCCAGCATGTGAAAAAGACCTTTACAAAAGGCGTTTTGTCAGATATTGGTGGATTTGGCGGTCTTTTTCAACTCGACAAAGAATTATATGATGAACCTGTCCTGGTGGCTGGCACTGATGGTGTCGGGACTAAGCTGATGATAGCGTTTATGATGGACAAACATGATACAATAGGAGAAGATGCTGTTGCCATGTGTGTTAATGATGTGATTTGCCAAGGGGCAAAGCCGATGTTTTTCCTTGATTATATCGCAACTGGAAAACTGGAACCATCAAAAGCTGCAGATATTGTTAAAGGCATTGCCAACGGATGTGTCAAGGCTAAAGCCGCACTTATAGGTGGTGAAACAGCAGAGATGCCTGGATTATATGGCAAAGGTGAATATGATGTAGCTGGGTTCTGTGTCGGTGTTGTCGATAAGAAAAAGATTATAACCGGTGAGAGAATAGAGGAAGGAGATGTGTTAATAGGTCTGCCATCTAGCGGACTTCACTCCAATGGCTTTTCATTGGTCAGAAAGATATTCTTTGATATCTTGGACTGGAAAATTGATAGATATCTGGATGAATTGGGATGTACCCTTGGGGAAGCGCTTTTGGTTCCCACTAGAATCTATGCTGAGACAATAGTTGAACTTGTTGGAAAATTCGATATAAAAGGGATGAGCCATATAACGGGTGGTGGTTTCTATGAGAACATTCCAAGGATGATACCTGAAGGTTTGTCTGCTGATATCATCACACGTCATATTGATATACCGCCTATACTGAAAATAATACAAAAAGAGGGCAACATAGATTTGGATGAAATGTATTCGACTTTCAATATGGGAATTGGTATTGCCTTAGCTGTTGCAAAGGATGACTTTGGCATGATTATGAAATGTTTGGCCAATCAGGGAGAAAAACCGGTTTTTTTAGGCGAAATCAATAAAAGAGATGGAGAATTGAAGATATGCCACCAATAAGAATTGCAGTATTGATATCGGGATCAGGCTCAAATCTTCAGGCTATAATTGATAAAATGGAAAATTGCGAGATTAATGGCGAATTAGTTGTGGTGATTTCCAACAAAGAGCATGCATATGGTCTGGAAAGGGCAAGAATACATAATATTGAAAGCCTTTTAATTGATAGCAAAACAGTTGAACATGATGAATATAATAGATTGATATTAAATGCTGTAACAGAAAGAAAGGTTGAATTGGTAGTATTGGCAGGATATTTGAAAATTCTTGACAAAAAATTCATTGAAGTATATAAGGATAGGATTATCAACATTCATCCCTCTCTCATACCTTCCTTTTGTGGTAAAGGCTTCTATGGTTTAAAGGTCCATCAAAGTGCAGTGGATTATGGCGTTAAACTAAGTGGTGCAACAGTTCATTTTGTAGATGAGAAGGAGGACAACGGGCCTATTATTCTACAAAAATCGACAGCTTTGGATTTTGATGATACTGCTGAGTCTTTGCAAAGAAAAATCCTCGATATAGAGCATGAATTGCTTCCTGAGGCTATCAGATTATTTTGTGATAGAAAGCTGAAAGTAATTGGACGCAAAGTGTCCATCAGTAAATAAATTGGAGGTCAAATGAGAGCGCTAATAAGTGTTTCTAATAAAGAAGGTATTAAAGATTTTGCTAAGCGATTGTCTGATTTGGGAATTGAAATTATATCGACGGGCGGGACTGCTAGAAGTATTTCAGATGCAGGCATACCTGTCATTGGTATCTCAGATGTGACGGGATTTCCGGAATGTCTTGACGGCAGGGTTAAAACCCTTCACCCCAAAATTCATGGTGGGTTATTGGCTATAAGAGACAATGAGGATCACATGAAACAGATGCGCGATTTAGACATTAAACCTATCGATTTAGTGGTTGTCAATCTCTATCCGTTTAAAGAAACCATTTTGAAAGATGATGTGACCAGAGAAGAGGCAATCGAAAATATTGACATAGGTGGACCAACTATGCTGAGATCAGCTGCAAAGAACTATAAGGATGTGGCTGTGGTAGTAGATCCAAATGATTATATGCTTATTGCAGAGCAACTGGAAACAAAGGGATTTGTTTCACAAGAAACTAAGTTTTATCTTGCTTCAAAAGTTTTTGAGCACACGGCATCTTATGATGCTTTGATAGCGGATTATTTTAGAACTGAGAGGAAAGATGTTAAACTGCCTCAAAACCTGACACTGACTTTTGAGAAAGTTCAAGAAATGAGGTATGGAGAAAATCCTCACCAGAAGGCAGCTTTCTATTCCGAAATCAAGAATGTTAAAGGCTATTTGAACAGTGCCATCCAACTTCATGGCAAGGAGCTGTCATTTAATAATATCAATGATACAAACGGTGCATTGGAGTTGCTAAAAGAGTTTGATGAACCAACCATTGTAGCATGTAAACATGCCAATCCTTGTGGTGTGGGAAGTGATGACCGTATTCTAGAAGCATACAAGAAAGCCTATCAATCAGATCCTGTTTCAATATACGGAGGAATAGTAGTTTCCAATAGAGAAATTGAAGAGACAACCGCAGAAGAGATTAACAAGATATTTATTGAAATAATTGCCGCTCCATCTTATTCAGAGAAAGCTCTTGAGATATTAAAAGGCAAGAAAAACATTCGGTTGTTACAAGTTGCAAGTATTGATCAAAAACAACCTATTACTGCCGTTGACCTTAAAAAAGTAGGTGGGGGAGTGCTGGTGCAGACAATCGATTTTGACTTGTTTTCTGAAGATGGATTCAAGACTGTCACAAAAAGAAAGCCAACCGACCGTGAAATCAAGGACCTTATATTTGCCTGGAAGGTTGTCAAACACACAAAATCAAATGGCATTAGTATCGCGAAGGACAGACAGACAATCGGAATTGGACCGGGGCAGGTAAGTAGGATATGGGCATGTAAACAAGCGATAGAACATGGCATGGAGTATTTTGGATCTGATGTCGTTAATGATTCTGTATTGGCATCAGATGCTTTTTTCCCTTTTTCGGATTCGGTGGAAGAGGCGATAAAGGCAGGAATTACAGCAATCATCCAACCCGGTGGATCTGTGAGAGATGAAGAAGTCATAAACGCCTGTGACGATGCAGGCATTGCCATGCTTTTTACGGGCATGAGACATTTCAAACATTAGGAGATAGCATTATGAGAGTATTAGTTGTTGGAAATGGCGGCAGGGAGCATGCTATTTGTTGGAAAATCAGCCAAAGTCCTTTAGTAGAGGAATTGTATTGCATACCGGGAAACGCAGGGATACAAGAGATAGCTGAATGTGTTGAATTTTCAGTTGATGATATACAAGGAATTACTGACTTTGCTAAAGATAACTCGATTGATTTGACCATAATCGGTCCAGAAGTCCCTTTGGTGCTAGGCTTGGCAGATAGTCTAAAAGAAGTAGGATTAAAGGTTTTTGGGCCTGATAAGAAAGCTGCAAAATTTGAAGGCAGCAAGGCTTATTCCAAGGATTTCATGGTCAAATACAATATACCAACAGCGCAATATGGCGTTTTTTCTAATGCAGATGATGCTTTGCGAGCTCTTAAACAATTTGACATACCAATTGTCGTTAAGGCTGATGGTCTTGCAGCTGGAAAAGGTGTATTGATTTGTGAGCGTAAAAGCGAAGCTGAAGAAGCGATTGTTGAGATTATGCAAAAGCACCAGTTTGGAGAAGCAGGCAATCGAATTGTTATTGAAGAGTTTCTGACAGGAACAGAAGCCTCATTGCTGTGTTTTGTTGATGGCACTAATATTATTCCGATGGAAAGTGCAAGGGATTACAAAAAAGCTTATGATGGTGACAAAGGATTAAACACAGGTGGTATGGGCTGCTTCTCACCCAATCCCATTTATACGGATAGATTAAAAAACTATATTGACAATCATATTATTTCAAATATAAAAGTGGGTTTGCAGAAAGAAAGTATAGATTTTCGCGGTGTTTTGTTTATAGGCTTAATGATTGAAGATGATGAAGCGAAAGTATTGGAATTCAATGTTAGATTTGGTGATCCTGAGACGCAGGTAATTCTACCAAGATTGGAATCAGATTTGATAGAAATCATGATGAAAGTGATCGAAGGGAATCTGCATGAAAGTGATCTGGTTTGGTCCGAGAAACAAGCCGTTGCAGTTGTAATAGCTTCCGGTGGCTACCCAAATGATTATAAAAAAGGGAAGGTAATTAATGGATTGAATACGATGGATGATGACATCATGATATTTCATGCCGGAACTATCCTCAAAGATGGGAATGTAGTCACAAACGGCGGAAGAGTGATGGCAGTCACTTGTATGGAAGAAAACGTTGAAAAGGCAAGAGATAAGATATATAATAACATTGGTAGGATAATATTTGATAAGATGGAGTATAGAACTGATATAGCAAAACTATGAAATCAGGCAATAGGATGCGCTATTGCTTTTTATGTATGAATTGACTCGATCAGTAGAGTAGGAGGGGAAATGCAAAATTTGAATGATTTGAGACTAGCTGTCTTGATAGATGCGGACAATATACCTTACAAAAAAGTTAAGGAAATGATGGAAGAAGTAGCTTTGTATGGAATTCCAACTTTTAAAAGGATTTATGGAGACTGGACACAGCCAAATTTGATTGGATGGAAAAAGGTTCTTCTTGAGAATGCTATAACGCCAATTCAACAATACAGCTACACGGTCGGTAAAAATTCAAGCGACTCAGCCCTCATAATAGATGCTATGGATATCCTTTACTCAGGAAAAGTGGATGGGTTTTGCATCGTATCGAGCGATAGTGATTTCACAAGATTGGCAATCCGATTAAGGGAAGCGGGCATGAAGGTTATAGGAATTGGTGAAAAGAAAACACCTAATCCATTCATTATTGCATGTGACAAGTTCATTTATCTGGAAGTTCTTCAAAACCAAGGGGAGAATGACGAAGTTGAAGAAAAAGAAAACAACAAAATAGAGCCAAAACATAGACGCAAGAATATCAAGACCAGGATGCCGGAAAATATAATCATATCTATAAAAAACACCATAGACACAGTAGCAGATGACGATGGTTGGGCTTTTTTAGGAGATGTTGGGAATCTCATATTAAAGAAAAAACCGGATTTCGATCCTAGAAACTATGGCTACCAGAAGCTGTCAACATTGATAAAAAGCATCAAAACCATCAGTGTTGACCAAAGAGAAAGCGGTAGTAAATATGTGAAGCACATTTTTGTTAAGAATCTTGACAAATAAGATATGGAGAACTGTTGATGAATACAAAAAAGATGCTGAAGAAAGCAATAAGATATTCCATCATATTGCTGATCTTGGCTATATTATTACCCAATCTAATTGTCGAGTTTAGTGCTAGAAAATTCACCTATGACAAATCAGATGAAATCCCCTATAATAAAGTCGGTTTGTTGTTGGGAACAACCAAGAATACAGTTTCAGGCTATTTAAATCCCTATTATGTCTACAGAATTTCAGCAGCAGTGGAGCTATTCAAAAACGGTAAAGTCGATTTCCTGCTAGTCAGTGGAGACAATGCTGAGATAAATTATAACGAGCCGGTTTCAATGATGAACGACCTGATTGAACAAGGTGTCCCAGAAGACAGGATATACTTGGACTATGCTGGATTCAGAACATTAGATTCAATAATACGTAGCAAGGAAATATTTGGACAAGAGTCAATCACAATAATCTCTCAAGAATTTCATAATGAAAGGGCTATATCTATTGCTCATTTCAAAGGTATTGAAGCCGTAGGCTATAACGCCAAAGACGTCGGTTTCAGAATCGGACTAAAAACCAATTTAAGAGAAGTGTTTGCAAGGGTCAAAATGGTGTACGATTTGATTTTCAACAAACAGCCCAGATTTCTTGGCGAAACCATTGAAATTTGATAGGAGTTATTATGAAGGTAGCTATTTTTGACTCTGGTGTTGGTGGATTGACTGTATTATATTCAGCAATGAAGCGGATGCCATACAATGAATACATATATTACGCTGATTTGGACAATGTCCCTTATGGCAACAAGGACAAAGAGATGGTCAATAGACTCACTTTAAGGGCTGTGGAACAGATATATGATTTGGGTGTAAATGCCATAGTATTGGCATGCAATACAGCTACCAGCATCTCTGCTGATTTATTAAGATACAAATATGATATACCAATTGTTGGTATGGAACCTGCGGTTAAACCTGCGGTTATTAATTCATTAGGGAAACGGGTGTTGGTTTTGGCGACAGAATTGACTTTAAAGGAGAGTAAGCTGAGAAATCTGATTAATCGATTAGAGGCAACTGACAAGGTCGATCTGCTACCAATGTCTGAATTGGTTGATTTTGCTGAAAAGATGGTGTTCGATGGTGATCGTGTCCGGACCTTGTTGGATCAAAAATTCAGCAACATGAACTTATCCGATTACAAGACAATTGTTCTTGGATGTACTCATTTCATCTATTACAAGAAAATAATTGAGCAATATTTCAATTATACTATAGATGTTATCGATGGTAATCAGGGGACAGTCAATCATCTTGAGAAAATTTTACAAGGTATAGGCAAGGAAAACAATTCGAGATATAAAAAAAAATCTGTTCAATACTATATTTCAGGTAAAATAGCAAAACTCTCGGTATTCGAGGGATATATGAAATACTTAGAAATACTTGATACTTAAAAAGGGGCTGCAATCACAGCTCCTTTTAAATGATATTTATATTTCTTCAACGATCTTTTGAGTTTGGTTAATATTAATAGTTGGAAATATGAGCCTTTAATATGGGGAAAGAAACAAAAAACTTATTGCTAGTCTCTCACGGACTGAATTATAGGATTACATTTCTACATAGTAATATAGCCACGCAGCTTAAAAGTCAATTACAACTTGTCGCCATTTTGATAGTTTCCAATAAAATGATAAATCTCCTGCCAATTGAAAACCCTGGTCATATTTGGCAGTTTTTCGTAGCGATTGAATCCAGTGTCAATCAAAAGGACCGTTATACCTTCCTCTACCAACTGTTTTGCTGTTTCCAGATTATCTTCAATAAAGATATCACAATTGAGTTCTTTGGCCTTTTTATTTTTGTAAAAGGATCCCAGATGGAAAACTTCAGACAAAATACCATGTTTCTTAAGCCACTCAATGGTTATGTTCTCGATATGTGACTCTCGCGCGGTTACATAATAGATATTGCAGATTTTCCTAAGCTGGTTTATAACCTCAACCGCATCAGGGCGAATTCTGGCATTTCTATGCATATCCTCTGCAAATCTGTGATAAAAATCATCAAAGCGCTTGTTGATGAATTCATTATCTTTAAAATACCCTTCAACAGTATCGTCATGATAGACGTAATCTGTCCCAAAGAAGGTGTTTGCATAGGTTACCCAATAGTCAGGGGTGGTCAAAGTGCTGTCTATGTCAATACAGAGATTTATTTTTTTCATTTACATCATCCTTAATTCTCAATTATTTAAACTTCAAAAAATATGATAACACAATTTTATGTAGATATAAACCTTAAATTTCCAATTTCGTGAATCT
>LGGM01000073.1 GCA_001509345.1 Clostridiales bacterium 38_11 | reverse complement strand
CTCAAAAAACACGAAAACCCGTTGAAATCAACGAGTTTCGATTGTATCAAACATTGTATTCTTACTTGGTGGAGATAAGGGGATTCGAACCCCTGGCCTCTTGAATGCCATTCAAGCGCGATCCCAACTTCGCCATATCCCCTTGTAAAAAATACAAATAAAATGGTGCGAGATGAGGGATTCGAACCCACGACTTTTTGCACGTCAAGCAAACACTCTCCCACTGAGTTAATCTCGCACATCGGATATTTTCGTTTGAAATATATCCACCCTGAAATAATATCAAAATTCGGGCTAAAAAACAACTCTTACTTTTAATTAATAAATTAAATAAGCATAACAGATTATAAGATTGACATTATTTCTACTATGTTGACACTCATCTCAAAAATGAATATAGTATAGTTAACAATAGTATTAGAAAGGTGGATTGAAATGAACTTAAGTCAGAAATTGCAGTCATATAGAGAAGAATCTCTCAGCAAAAAAACGGAAGAAGATAAGGCAGCAATGCTTGAAACGGCAGAAAATTTGCGGAAACTTGAAATAGAAAAAAAAGCCCTTAAAGAGGGTGACAAAATCCCCGAGTTCCAGTTGAAAAACGCAATCGGTGAAACCATTAAAATTTATGATGTGTTATCAAAAGGTCCAGTCATTATCAGTTTTTACAGAGGTGCCTGGTGTCCATATTGCAACCTTGAAATTGCTGCATACCAGGAGATATTACCTGAAATAATAAAAAGAGGTGCCCAGCTAGTTGCCATATCGCCGGAAGTTCCGGACATCACGATGACTCTAAAGGAAAAGCATGCCCTTGAATTTGAAATACTTAGCGACACTGACAATGTTGTAGCGAAGCAATTTGGACTTGTTTTCCAATTGGAGGATAAACTAATTGCTTTATACCAAAAAATGGGAATAGATCTTGTTAAATCTCAGGAAAATCAAAATAACGAGCTACCGATACCCGCTACGTATGTCGTAAACACCGTTGGTGTCATTAAGCTGGCTTACCTCAACAGCGACTACACAAAAAGACTTGAACCAATGGATGCTGTTGCGGCATTGGACTAAATCTCCTCTTTATTGAATGAATCTTTTAAGGCCTTGTATAGCATCAGGGCCTTTTTTTCGTGCTCTATAGGTATCTCTATACATCCCCATCCCATTGTCAACTCAAAAATACCATTGTAGGTTAAGCTATTATTAGTTATCAGCACATGTGGTATAGACTCTTCATCCAATATATTGGTGTAAAGCTCCGCTTCAAACTGATTATCTAATTTGATTCTAAATGTATCCATCAGTTTCCTCCGTTACTGTAGTTTGTTATTTGATTATACCATATAAATCATATCAAAAAGAGTACAAATATCCTGTTTCCAATAAACAAGCTTTGTACTCTTTATAACTTGTGTGTTTTTATTTATACTGTTGTTATAGGTTTTTTTATACTTTGAATTACAATCAAAGCAGCCAGTACAGTAAGACCCATAAAATCTTGGTACACATTTGCTGATATCATCAACAATGCCGCAGCGAATACTATTATTCTAAAAAAGAAATTCACCTTTTTAATAAAGAATCCTTCTGTTGCGACACCAATCATAAAGACACCAATCATTGATGTTATGATGATTCTGATGCTGATTAAAATCGTTGTATCGATTGACAACAATGCTGTATTATAAACAAACATGTAAGGTACAATGAATCCTGCCAAGGCAAGCTTGACCGATTGGACCCCAGTCTTCGTAGGATCCCCTCCGGAAACACCGGCAGCCGCAAATGATGCCAAAGCGACAGGTGGTGTCAAATTGGCAAACATAGCATAGTAAAACACAAACATATGAGCTGCTATAGCCGGTATGCCAAGCTGTATCAATGCCGGTGCGGCCATAGTAGCTGTTATCAGATAAGCAGGTATAGAAGGCAATCCCATTCCGAGAATCATACAAGTGATCATTGTCAAGAACAATGTCGCTAAAAGATTTGACTTGCCTACTTGAATAATGGCATTGGCCATATTGAGTCCAAATCCTGTGACGCTGACCACACCAATGATGATCCCGACCACCGCGCAAGCGACTGCAACGGATACGGTAGATTTAGCGCCTTCTTCAAATGCATCGATGATGTCTTTCAAACTCATTCTTGTTTGCATTTTCAACATGCTGACTCCGATAGTCACCAAAATTGTCAGGAAAGCCGAAAAGATAACGGTTCTTCCACTAAACAAAAGCATATACAGCAAGAACAAGATCGGAATAATCAGATGGCCTCTGGCTGCCATAACATCCTTTACCTTTGGCAGATCTTCTCTTGGAATGCCTTGCAAGTCATTCTTAGATGCTCTCAATTGAACCTGCACCAAAATTCCAAAATAATATAAGAGCGCTGGTATTGCTGCACTAATAACGATGACACTATATTTGACACCAAGCATCTCCGCCATGATGAACGCCGCTGCTCCCATTATTGGTGGCAGTAACTGTCCTCCCACCGATGCGGATGCCTCGACAGATCCGGCAAACTCCTTACTGTAACCTGTTTTTTTCATAAGAGGGATTGTAAAAGCACCGGTAGTGACAACATTGGCTACGGCTGATCCATTAATGCTACCTAAAAATCCACTGGCAATTACAGCAACCTTGGCAGGCCCGCCTTTTGTGTGTCCTGCAAGGGCCAATGCGATATCATTGAAAAATTGTCCCATCCCGGATTTGTTCATAACAGCTCCAAATAGTATGAAGAGAAAAATATAGCTCGAGGCAACACTGACAGATGTGCCGTAAATTCCTTCTGTATTGATGAATATATGATTGACCAGTTGTGGCCACATATAACCTCTATGAGCAAATATACCTGGCATATTTTTACCGAAAAGTCCGTAAGCTATAAACAACATGCTCAATATAACCAAAGGCCATCCGGAAATCCTTCGTGATGCTTCCAAAACCAAGAGGATCAAAATAGTCCCCATTATGACATCCATTGAGTTTGGCATACCCATACGGCTTATAAATCCAACATAGTTGGTCCAAACATATAGTGGCACAGATACTGCCATCAAGGCAAAAATAACATCATACCAAGCCATCTTCTCTCTGCTGCTTTTTTTGGTTGCTGGGTAGAGGAAAAATGTCATGAAAAGCATCATTGCAACATGCAAAGAACGATGTTTGTGGGTTGCAGGGTATCCAAAATATGAGGTTATAAAATGATACATGGATACTGATACTGCAATCCAATAGATGGCTTTAGCAACATTCTTATTGGCAAATTTTCTTATTTTTGATTCTTTATCATATTTTTCCAGTATTTCAATCTGTTTCTCATCCAATATTTCTTCCTTTGGGTCTATAGAAATTTTGGCCATATGAATACTCTCTCCTCTACTCTCAATTTCAATAATTCATGATGTGGAAGCTCACTTCCCTTAATCAATTCTTTATCATTAATACCAATAAACACAAGTGCCGAGTTGGAATTAATCCAGTTGATCTCTTCGAAGATTTCATTGATATCACTCATGATAATGATACCATCTACGATAGAAACTGTGCCTTTGTTTTCAGGAATACCGGCACCAAATCCGGCAACGGTTATAACATGTAATGCCAATTGATTATTATCAAGGATTTCAAATTCCTCTGTCCATGGAATATGCTCAAACGAATGAATCCATTTGAAGTGAAGTGTATCTCCAGGTTTTATTTTTTCCATCAAATAAATTTCATCTGTTTCTTGATGTGAAATCACCAAGACCCTTGATCCTATGCTGGTTATATAGATTGTTGTTATATAAACCAATATCATTATTATAATTGCGATAAATATTTTTTTGAATAAAGATGAAGCATGAATATGCTTCATCTTATTGTCATTAATTTTCATTTTGTATTTAGTTCATACCCTTTTCTTCGTAATACTTAATTGCACCTGGATGGAAAGGAATACCAACGCCAACATGTGAATTTTCTAGTGTAATATGTTTTTGAGCAGTTGCATGTGATGCTTGTATGTCACCTATGTTTTCAAATATCCCTTTTGTCAAGTCATAAACCACTTCGTCTGGTAAACTGCTGTTAACCATCATGATATTTCTTACTGTTACAGTATTAGTATCATTTGCAGTTCCGTATACATCAGCCGCGATCACTTCAGGTACAAAGAACGGATATTTTGAAGTCAGATTTGCAAGGCCTTCGCCTTCTATTGGAACTAGTACGATTGTATTTGTTGTACCAAGTTCCATGATGGTTGCATTTGGTATCCCACTTGTTACAAACACAGCGTCAACCATACCATTCTTCATTTGATCTATAGCTTCTCCATAATTCAAATAATCTACAGAACTATCTTCGTAAGTCATGTTATGTGCTTCATACATCATTCTAGCATTCAATTCAACGCCTGAATTTGGCGCTCCTATACCTACTTTTTTGCCTTTAAGATCTTCAAATTTTGTAATGCCGGAAGCCTCAGTTGTAACCAATTGAACATAGTTTGGGTACAAACCCATTATTGCTCTTAATTCTGTGGCAGGCTCTTTGCCTTCAAAGGCTCCAAAAGCATCATATGCTTGAGCAACTGCGTCTGACATGGCAATCGCCAGTTCAGCGCCGCCAGTTAGAATAAGATTGATGTTCTCACCTGAAGCACCAGTAGATTGAGCTGATGATTTGTATCCCAACTTGTTCTGGAATACACTTGAGAATGCTCCTCCGATTGGGTAATACAAACCACTGGTAGGGCCAGTAGCTACTGTTATAAAGTATTGGCTTCTATCTAATTCAGGTTCGCCTGTTGTTGTCGTTTCAGCTTCTGTTGGAGTAGTAGTCGGTGCTGCAGTAGTTGGTGCTGGCGCGGAACTACCACATGCACTCAAAACCATCGCTAAGACCAAAACAACTGACAATAAAGCTGCTATTCTTTTTTTGTTCATAAAATATTTCCTCCTTAAATTGTTTTCTTACCTGTTTATAATATGTAGCAATTATCGTGCCAATTTATTTGACAAAATTAAATTCGCTTCTTAACCTGAAAAATCACTTCATGCCAATGATTACATCATTTTTTCATCTTATTACCATGTCTGAATTAGTCTAAATGATATCTATCGATACGGCAAAAATTGCCGCGCGGCAATTTTTGCCGTGCGGTATCTATCTAATTTCATATTCATTAATTTTGTTTCTAAGTCCTCTCTCACTGATACCAAGCATGGCTGCTGTTGCTTTTCGATGTCCTTTATTGAGCGTCAAAGCAGCCTCAATCAGCTTTTTCTCAGCCTCTTGTAAGGTTAGCCCGGCCAGATTGTCAATGCCAAGACTCATTCCAATGCCAAGATCCAATTCACTGTTATCTCTTGATGCGATATTTTTAACCTTTGAAGGTAAATCATCAATCTCAATGATATTAGACGATGTTAGCAGCACGCTGTATTCCAGAATATTGATCAGTTCCCTCACGTTTCCAGGATAATCATAGTCAACCATTAAGACCTCAGCCTCTTTCGAAAATCCTGTCACGTGTTTGCTCAAGGATTTATTGAAAACACTGATAAAATGTTGGAAAAGCAATGGCATATCCTGCTTTCTCTGTCTAAGTGGAGGCAGATCAATTTCAAAAACATTCAATCTAAAATACAAATCCTCTCTGAATTTTCCATCATCTACCATTTTTCTCAGATCTCTATTGGATGCGGCGATAAATCGAACGTCCAGTGCAATAGGGTCATTAGCCCCTAAAGGCGTAAATTCGCGTTCTTGTAGAACCCTCAGTAACTTTGCCTGTAGGTGAATCGACATGTCCCCAATCTCGTCCAGAAATATTGTGCCATTATTGGCATGATTGAACTTTCCCTTCTTATCAGCTATCGCACCTGTGAAGGTCCCTTTCTTATGCCCAAATAGCTCCTCTTCCAATAAGGTTTCGGGAATAGCCGCACAATTCAAAGCAACAAAATTACCCACTTTGCGTTTACCAGCATAATGTATCGCTCTCGCCACCAGTTCTTTTCCGGTTCCACTCTCCCCTACGACCACCACGCTTGTATCAACGTCTTTAAGTTTTTCTATCAAACCAAAAATCTCTTTCATAGCAGGGCTCTTGCCAATGATGCCGTGATAGATCTCGCCATCAATCATATCTTTATGATCACAATCGATTTTCTCATTCAGTTTTTGATATTCCAATGCTTGTTCGATAGCTTTTTCCAAATCATTCAAGTCCAATGGTTTTGTCAGATAGGTAAAGGCACCTTTTTTGATAGCTTCAACCGATGACATGATGCTTCCAAACGCTGTCATAATAATGACCTGAGTCGACTTGCGCATGTTCTTGATATCCTGTAAAACATCAATCCCATCTACTTTCCCAATCTTCAAATCAAGCAACACCACGTGATAATTTTTGGTTAGCATTTTCTTAAGACCTTCTTTGGGATCTGTTGTTGACTCTACATTGTATTGATCTTCCAGCGCAAAAGTCAGAGAAGAGCATATGGCTTTTTCATCGTCAATAATTAGCAGGTTCTTCTTCATGAAATACTCCTTTAAAGGTTATGAGAATTTTTGATCCCTTATTTTTATTGCTGCTTATGTGAATGGTTCCTTCATTGTCCTCAATCAGTTGTCTCGATAAAGGTAGTCCTATGCCGCTACCGCCAATTTTTGTCGTGTAAAACAATTCAAAAACATTCTTTAGTTCGTCATCAGCCATCCCAATGCCGTTATCATCAATCGAAATGCAAACCAATTCATTTTCCTGGAAAACACCAATTGCTATCCAATAAATCCTATCATCTTGAATCGCGGTTTTTCTCTTGTTGATTGCATCGATTGCATTTAGCAACAAGTTGATGATGACTTGTTTAAGTTGATTCATGTCAACCATGATATAAAAGTCTCTATCTATTTTCTTGTTGAATAATATATCATTTTTCTGTACTACCGGTTTAAAAAGGGTAACGCAATAATCTATAACATCCGATAGATTTGCCAGCTCAATAATTTTTTCTCTGGGTTTCGCGTAATCAATCAGTTGCTCAATCAATTTGTCGACTCGCTCCACCTCATGAGGCACAACTGTTGCAATTTGCTTTTGAAAATCCGGGTTATCTTTTTTCCTGGGTAGCAATTCAATATATGTCTTGATCGATGTCAAAGGATTTCTGATCTCATGGGCTATGCCTGAAATGATTTGTGCCAAGGCTTGATTCTTTTCTTTTTCCTGGGTTTGAGCCCTCAGGATTTTTTCCTCGGTAATATCTTCGATGGTTATTATAGCGCCTCTTGTTGTTTTTACATAATCAAACAAGGGATAAATAACATATCTGAAGGTTGATTGTTTCTGAGGAGTAACGTATGCCATCTCCTTTTCAGTGAAACTTTCACCATTTTTCAATACCCGCTCGAGACTGCCAAGCATCAGATTGATCGGGACAAGCTCATAAATGCTTTCGCCAATCAACGGTCTATCGCAACCACAAAGTTTCAATGAGCTCTCATTCATAGACATAATCTGTCCTTCATTGTCAAATATCACAATACTTCTAGGACTGCTTCCCACTATGAGATTTTTCAAATCATTGCTTTGCCTGATTTCTAGAATCTTTTCTTCCAGTTGAATGTTCGAGTCACTCAGCTCTTTTGTTTTAACGTTGACCTTTCGTTTCAGTTGAAGGTTGATAAGTAACCCAGCAGCAAGAACAAATAAAGTGCTGATGGATAAAATAGTCATGTATCTGACCATTTGTTTTTGTCTTTCCAGATTCAAGTCATTGATCCAACTGTTGTATATATCCTCATAATCTCCACTGAGCTTGATATCACGCAAGGAGTTATTAATCAGAGCCATGAGGCCAGGCATCTCATGACTGACACCCAGGTGATAATATACTGGCGTTTCGTAAACATCACTGATTGTATATTCATTGCTCAGGTTGTACTTTTCAAAAGTATATTCAGCCACATGTCTGACGCCAATCATCGTATCAGCTCTTCCCATAAGAAGCAACTCAATCACAGATTCCTGATTGAAAGATAAGTTGAAATTTGCCTTTTTGAGATTTTTCACAAACTCGTATTCTGCCGAATCCCTCTCAACAGCTATTATAAATGGCTCGACATTCAACTTGTTTCTTATCTCTTCAGCTTTATCCATCGGCATAATGAAAGAAACCTTCGATTGGACCAAGCTGTCACTAAAATCCATAACTTCCTCTAATGATCTCATGTACCTGATTCCCAGAATCATATCGATTTCTTTGCGCTGAAACATCTCTATGGCTTCATTCAAGGGCATCGGTACCAATTCTATTTCAAGATTGCTTTCCTCAGCGATCCGTTTTATCAGATCAATCAACAGACCCTTATATTCTCCATCTTCATAGTATTGGTAAGGCGGTAGATTGGGATCAAAGCCAACCCGAAGTAGATTGATATTGCTGGCATAGGC
>LGGM01000016.1 GCA_001509345.1 Clostridiales bacterium 38_11 | reverse complement strand
TAATATTAGTAATGGTATCATTATAATATAACGAAAATAAATAGTAAAGTGACTTATGCATAATGTAAATCATGAAATAGTATGAAAAGGACTATCATCTTGTGTTCTTATTATTGCTATATTTCTTGACTTGAAAGATTTGCTAGAGTAAACTCATACAGAGACAGAAGCCCCTGAACTCAAGCGGATTATAGAGGAGGCAACAGAGTGATAATAAATACCCTTGAAAATAAAAGACTTGTATTTTGGATAGGTGTGATCGTTTTGATGATAGTGGCTGTTTTGACAATGGTTTTTTTAGCCAACCCTTTTAATGTCAACACACCTGAAGCAAGAGCAGAGAAGTTCTTGCTGACATATTACACTGTGGATAATCATGACATAGCTGATTTGCTTTTCTCTCCAGGCATTGATCCATCAACTGACGGTAATGGAACTGGATTAACAGAAATCCCAGGATTGCAGGATGCATTGATGGCTAAATACGGCGAACTGATGACCGCAAAGGGATTAAATGACTCTACCGCCAACAGGGTAATCCTAGAAGGAGAGATAGCCGCAAGCCAATATGGCAGTATCCTGAAAGCTGATTCTGTCAGTTTAAGGGGTAAAAGTGAAGCGGAAAATGGAGATGTGACTTTTCACTATAATATCACTGCTAAGGTTACTTTCAAGAGCGGTGATGATGAGGCGATTCAGTTAAGTGGCATTCTGATTATGAAAGAAGTTGAGGATCAATGGATGGTTGATCTTTTCAGACCAAAAGCCGGTGAACTCATAAAAGTGATGCAATATGGGAAGCCCATCATACACGTTACCAATAAAACCGAGGATTCAGTCAAGACTGTTGAAATCCATACAAAAGGCAGCACCACAGGAACGATGTATGCTGATAATACGCTCCTTGGAATTGGCGATACCTTTTCCTTTGAAATGCCATACGCATCAAATTTAGATTTTACAATGAAGGCATTGGACGCTGACGGTAATTTACTGGCTGAGAAAAGCTATACCAGTGATTTCGCAGTAGGAAATGATGTGAGTCTTGTGATCGATCAAAATAACGAAGGTATGTATGTTATCTATCAGATGCCGACTGAAAATCTTGAGGCGGATGAAGTAGTTGTCTTCTTCAGTGTGATGAGCTATGCCTTGATTGAAACTGATGATGAAATAGTGGCAGAATTAGTGAGTATTTACAATAATCTTGACTTGGAACCAGTTGACGCAGAGATAGATATTACATCGATGCTGGGCGTTAATTTTCATAAAGAAGGAAATTCCGTGGCAAGATTTTCTGTTGATAAAAACGGAACATTCTGGCTGAACGGAGACATTGAAACGTTCCAGTCCATTGATGAAGCATTCCCTTATGATCGGATAAAAGAAATTTACGAAAACGGAAAGTATCGATAAAAGAAATGGAAGGACACTAGGAACTAGATCGGCGAACGGTTTTTTGTGTAGCAACATTAAACTAACTGAATGTAATATCCGAAAACCGCTTGTTTTAATTGCCGAATTAAACTATTCTGTAAGTGTGATGTAAGATTGTTATGATGGATCACATCAACCTGGAGGAATCAATGAATAAAGAAGGCTACCGAATTGCCAGAGTCACCAAGGATAAGAGCTTTAACGGAGAGTTTTTCTTTGGCGTCAGAACAACCAACATTTTTTGTAGACCTTCCTGCCCGTCTCCTGTCGCAAAGGAAGAAAATGTCCTCTACTTTGATACAATGTTCAAAGCTCTTGAAATGGGTTTTAGACCCTGTATGAGATGCAGACCTGATATAAATGTGGGATACCTCAATGGCAATGTGGATGGTGCTGAGACGGTTAATACTGCTTTAGAGATGATATATGATGGTTATCTAAGCTATCACAATATTAGTGATCTTGCCAAGGAACTTTTCATATCGGAAAGGCACTTGAGAAAGCTGTTTAATGATAATGTTGGAATACCTCCAGTCAAGATAGCCAGATATCATAAGGCAATTTTCAGTAAAAGACTGCTCCTTTTTTCAGCCCTATCGATGACTGACATTGCATCAGTCTCAGGATTTGGATCAATCAGGCAATTCAATGATGTTTTCAAGGAGATTTTTGGAGTATCACCCTCCGGAATGAGAAAGGAAACATATAAAGGTACTGAAAAACACAAAGAAGCTGTATTGCTATTGCCCTATGAAGGACACTTCGATTTCAATCAAATGCTGCTTTTTATGAAGGATAGAGCCATAAAGGGTGTTGAAGTCATTAACGATGGCAGTTATAGCAGAACATTCAGGACCAATGATGCTAAAGGCTATTTTGTAGTTTCCAATAACCCCGAAAAGTCAGCATTGGAACTTAGAATTGTCAGCGATGACATTCGATGCTATATGATTATTTACAATAAAGTTCAAAAAATGTTTGATTTGGATAGAGATTTATCTGTTATCAATGAAAAATTAAAGCGTGATCCGATATTATCGCAGGGAATGGATAATGGAGAGGTGCCAAGGTTACCGCTGGCCTTCGACACTTTTGAGTTTGTTGTAAAGGCTGCAACCACTTTAGCAGGAAGAATTACAGAAAAAGCTGCAATCAAATGTGACGACGATTATCCCATAGGGCTTGCGTATTTCTTCCCCACACCTGAGGAACTTAAGAGTCTGAACCTTGAACAGCTGGGGATCACGAAGCCACAGCAGAGCACTTTGAGAAAAGTTGTGGATGGCGTTATCGATAATAGCATCAGTTTTACTAAGAATCAATCGTTTGAAGCTTTTAAGAATGATTTCTCAGCAATTAAGGGCATTGGCGACTGGACTGTGGATTATGTTGCCATGAGAGGCTTGGGGATGGTGGACAGCTTTCCCGCCACTGATTTGGGTGTGATCAACGCTTTAAGAATCGACAATAAGAAACTTACAAGAAAAGAAATATTGAAAGCAGCTGAAAAATGGAGACCTTACAGGGCTTATGCCACTCTCTGTTTATGGAATATTGAGCGAAGAAGGAGAGACAAAAATGTATTATACAAGATTTGACACAAGGTTTTGTGAAATAATACTAGCGGGTGATGAGATAGGACTGAGTCACCTGCACCTCAATACCGGCGAGGGAAAGAGGTCTTTTGAAATATCAGACGAATGGACAAGAAATGATGATTACTTTTCAGACACACGTCATCAGATTGAAGAATACTTGTCCGGAACGAGAAAGAATTTTGATGTCAGATTAAATCCAAAGGGCACTGATTTCCAGAAAAAGGTTTGGACTCAGTTACGCACTGTCCCATATGGGGAAGTACGCACCTACAAAGACATCGCTGAAGCTATTGGTAATTCCGATGCCTCGCGGGCAGTTGGTATGGCAAATAGCAAAAACCCAATTCCATTGATTATCCCATGTCATAGAATTATCGGAACAAACGGGAAGCTGACCGGATTTGCCCATGGTTTGGCTATCAAAGAAAGAATCATCAATCATGAAAAGCTGATGACCCTGTTAAATCAGTTACTGAGTTATTACGGCAAGCAAGGCTGGTGGCCTGCTGAGACCCATTATGAGATGATGGTTGGTGCAGTGCTGGCACAAAACACAACTTGGAAAAACGTAGTCAAAGCATTGGATAACTTCAATGGAGATCTCAGTCCGAGATTGATTAAGGAAATCTCAACAACAGCGTTGGCAGAAATCATTAGACCCAGCGGATACTTCAATCAGAAAGCAATCAAGCTGAAAGCTTTGAATGACTGGTATGAACGCTATGATTTCAATATCGATAAAGTGCGGTCGGTTGAGGACGAGAAACTGAGACAGGAGCTTCTGACAGTGCACGGTGTAGGAAGGGAAACAGCAGATAGTATAATGACCTACGCAGTAGGGAAACCATATTTTATCATTGACACTTATACACGTAGATTATTCCATCGTTTAGGATTTGATGTGCCTGCCCACTATGAAGATTTTAGAAACATGATAGAAAAAGCTATACCAAGAGACTTGTATCTTTATAATGAGTTTCATGCCTTGATTGTAAGGCATGCTACCGAACATTGTCTCAAGACTCCGAAATGTGAGGGTTGCCCGCTAGAAACACCAAAGGATATACAAGGTGATGGTCCTTCTGAGGTGTTTTGCGTAAAAAGAATTTGAACTATTGCAAGGACGTTGACAATTAGCTTGATAAAGAGCTATCCTAAGTAAGTATTGAAAAGGATGTTAAATATGAAAATTACAATATTTCCAAAAACCTTGTTGGGAAAGATATCAACTGTTATGTATCTCCTGTTTCTTACTTTAGTAATATTGGAGGGGAGACTCAGCGAGAACTCTCAACACGTCATTATTTTATTGACGATGGTTGCGGTAATAATACTTGCAGCTATTATTGGTCTCATAGCAACTTTAAGATATGAAGAACGCTCTATCATCATCTATCTCATGATACCTTTGGGTGTCTTTCATTTAATAGGTGTTGTTTTCCTGATTATGAGTTATTTCAACCCTGGATGATTTTTTTGGGGAAGAATAAGATAGTCGTTAAGTATCATCAAAAAATAATCTATACAAAGGTACATCCTTTGTATGGTTTTTTTATCAACTGGCTTCTAGAGAGATATAGGTTCGCTTTTGTACAGGCTAAGCTTGTATGAACCTTCAACGACAAATGGTTTTCGGCTTTCAGAGAATTTTACCATATGTGCTGATTTGATATGCGCTTGGAGATGCTCCATAGACTCCCATACCTCAAACACAAATATCTCCTATCATTTAGTTATATTTTCATAACCATCGTATCAATCCCTTTAGAGTATGTCAATATAAGATAATTGAAACCCGGATTTTCAAAAAGTCCATAACAATTAACTACTGGGGATAAATGCTTTAATAATGTTCTATGGCACAAATAAGTACAGAAGGGTGTGTAGATATATGAATTGGGATGAAACGGGCTCTGTTTTAGCCTTGGGTTTATCTGACCGGGAAGATGCATTAAGAAGTGATTATCTTAAACAGGTCAGATATCCAACTCAAAAAATAAAATAAACCACGCAATGGGACGGTTCTTTTGTGCGGTTAAATGTTAAAGTTTTGACTTATTTTTCGATAGACTAGAAATGACAGGGGATTTTTTATATAATATAAAAGGCAGAGCAATGCTTTCTAGATTTTTCCGGATTTAGTAAAACTTGTTCAATTCTTGCTCTGTGCTATCAACACAAAAGACACAATATGAGGGATCATCTTGTGTCTTTTGTGTTTTTTGTTATTTAACGACCGTTTCCACCTTGGCCACCTTGTCTATAGCCAGATCCATTATTCATTCCTTGACCTATGCCATTTCCTAAGCCTGAGCCGTCTCTATTTCCGGAAAATCCTCCGAAACCTAAGTGGAACTCTCTACCAATGCCTTCCCCAGTTCCAGTTCCGTCACATGTTAGCTGATGTTCTGCTATCTCTTCCAATATGGTATCCGCTTGTTCTTGTGTCATAGTACCTTCAGCAACTCTTTCTTCAATTATGTTTTTCTTAACTTCTAACATTCTGTCCCTAAACTGCTCCAGTACACCGGCCTGATTGGCCACTCCGCCATAAGTGCTGCCAGATTCAATTTTCTCTGCTCTAACACTATCGACTGTTCTTCCGGTTATTTCAGCTACTAATTCTGCCGGTGTTTGATTGGTGGTTACCGCAAAAGCTGTAATTGACATCGCTACTATCGCTAAAACCACTACTGTTAATGTAAATATTTTCTTTGAATGTTTCATTTGTATTGCCTCCTTTTATTTGGTTGTTTGATTCTGTACTTAGAATACTAGATAAATATGACAAAACTATGTTTTTTCTTTTCTTTTTTCGTGATAAAATGAATCGTATGACACAAAAAAGACAAATGAACAGTCTATAATAGAGTAAAAAATCAATAAGAGAGGGTATTGATATGCCGAAAATTTTAATAGCGGATGATAATAAGCAGATAGTTTCAGTATTGAATGAATACGCAAAAAAAGAAGGATTTGAAACAGTAGTTGCCTCGGATGGCGAGGAAGCTCTCAAGGCTTTTGAAAAACAAAAATTTGATATTATACTACTGGATGTGATGATGCCCAAGAAAGATGGCTTTGAGGTTTGTAGAGAAATCAGGCGGACATCCAATGTTCCTGTCATTATGATTACTGCTAGAGGTGAAGATTTTGAACGCATTATGGGACTCGACATTGGGGCGGATGACTATATCGTGAAGCCTTTTTCGCCTGGAGAGGTCATGGCCCGAGTTAGAGCCATATTAAGAAGGATAGAACGCACACCGGAAAATGAAAAAGTGCAAAAGATGTTTAATTTTGAGAATCTGACCATTTGCCTCGATGATTTTACCGTTTCTATTGATGAACAGGATCTCCCATTGACAAAGAAAGAGATTGAATTACTATGGGTTATGGCAACTAATAAGAACAGAGTCTTTACCCGTGATCATTTATTGGACAGTGTTTGGGGATATGATTATTTTGGTGACAACCGCACTGTTGATTCTCATATCAAACGTTTAAGGGCAAAAATTGACGAGTTCCCGCACCCTAAATGGCAGATTAAAACCATCTGGGGCGTGGGTTATAAATTCGAGGTCAATAAAGATGAATAATAAGATAACAAAAAGACTGGTATTATTTTTCACATCTACGCTTATTATCTTTGCTCTAATTGTGGGCAGTTCTTTTCTGATGCTGTTTTCCAGACAGTCTGCAGATATCTATAAAACTGAATTGGAGAGGCGCGCCACAACGATAACAGAAGCATTGTCAAATTATTTGCTGTCAGAGGACACGACCAGAGGAATGGGACACAATCAGCTTCAAAGTGTGGGGTTTGGAACATATCTGCGTCTCATCGACGATGTAGCGATGAATGATGTGTGGATAGTCGATAAAAATGCACAAACGATTTCAGTAGGGAAGGGGAAAAATCAAATCAGCTATTCAGCTTTACCTGAGGGTGCAGTTGCACTTGTAGCAGAGGTTTTTGCTGGTGAAATGTCAACAAGTGAGAGTTTCAGCAGTCTTTTGGGTAGTCCGTCAATAACAGTAGGCGCACCGATTTTTTCAGCCGATGGACAAGTTTTTGCTGCTGTTCTATTGCACGCTAAAGCAGAAAATTTGACTTCATCAGCGGAAGAGGGTATCAGGATTTTGTTTATCAGTCTAATGGCTGCTCTTCTTTTATCTCTTGTTATAGCGGTACTATTATCAAAAAGATTTACAAAACCTCTAAAAAGGATGGAAGTTACCACAAGACAACTGACAAATGGTGATTTTTTAGCGCAAACAAATATCGTTCAAGATGATGAGATAGGTTCACTTGCACAGCATATTGATATACTCGCTCAAAAATTGTATGCCGCATCAAAAGAAAGTGAACAGTTGGAACAAATGCGGAAGGATTATATTTCGAACATTTCACATGAATTAAGAACGCCTGTAACTGTTCTTAGAGGCTCACTTGAAGCACTTTGCGATGGAATTGTCTCTGAACCTGAAAAGGTTGAAGTCTACCATAAGGAGATGCTATCAGAGAGCATACATCTTGAACGAATGGTAAATGATTTGTTAGAACTATCCCGACTTCAGAATCCTGATTATATCATAGAGAAAAGCGAATTGAATCTTCCAGAGGTTGTCGAAGATGCGGTAAGATCGATAAGACATATAGCTGAAAATAATCGGATCAATTTGGTTTATGAAAATCCAGTGACAGCCTTTCCTGTAGTTGGTGATTATGGGAGATTGCGGCAGATGTTTCTAATCGCATTGGACAATGCAGTCAAGTTTTCTGACCAGGGACAAGAAGTGGAAGTATCGATAGCATCAGAAAATGAGCGTTGTCATGTAATCATAGCTAATCATGGGATGGGTATTGCAAGAGAGGACATACCTCACATTTTTGATCGATTCTATAAATCAGATGACGAAAAAAATAGAAATGGAACGGGTTTGGGGCTGGCAATAGCAAAACACATAGCAGACAGACATGGAATCAGTATTGATGTAGTAAGTGAGCAGGGAGAAATTACGAAATTCACTTTTACTTTCATCTTGAGACAACTTGAAAAATAGCCGATAGCAAATCCAAAGAGGCATTGGATCGTATTATTGCAAACACTTGAGAATCAATTCTTTGATGATATATGGCATTCTTTCATAAACATCCTTGGTCAACACCCGTTCGGTGACTTTGTGCAAATCTTTACCCCACGGACCAATATTGACAACGGGCATACTGATAGTTGACAGTTCATCAAAAGGTATGTGATAAATATAGTCCCATCCAGGGCTGTTAGCTTTAATAATAGCAATATCATCAGTGTTTCCGGACCAGGCAGCATAAGACATATCGGATATTCCCATAAAGAATTCTTGTCCCTCGAAGACTAGGTCATACTTTGCAGCGGAAATTTTATTGATGGTTTCTTCAAGTGGGAAGGGCAGTTTCTTATCTATAAAGTAATTATTGATATGGGGATAATAGGGTCCTGATATCGCTACAATTATGGCAGGCCCTTCCAATTCGACCCAGTCGCATGTAAATTCGATCAGTCTGGTCGAAGCTTCTGGGAGAGTAATCTTATTCTCATGAAGTGCCTCAAACACTTTTTCCTGATAAGCGATATACTCCTGTTGAAAAGACTCGGAATTCTTTTGGGAGGCCCTATCATATAGTTGTCCAAAAGTTAATACTGAAGGATGAAAGGATATCTCATCAGGTGTCACACCAGTCAGATTACAGTAATTTTCATAAGCGTCTTGAAAATGACTCAAAGTGTCACGTAGCGTTCTCTTAGATAATGATACCAATTTATCCATGATGCTCTGAGTTGAGCGAGTAAAAGTCAACCAATTAAAATAACCGGTAGCTGCTTCGGGTATTGAAGCATCATAGGTCTTTTTTCGATCTTTCAGGTTAACCCAAACAGGCGGCGGGGTGGCTTCCAGTTTATGCACATCGCATAGGTCGACATTCAGCTCTGTTTTTCTCTGCAGATCAGCAAGCACCAAAGATGGATTGAAACCGCTAAAAGGGTCTCCAATATGACTTTTCACACCTTTGACATATAAAATAGGCATTACTTTGCCTACAGAGCCCTGGTAAAAAAGTGCTTTGCCTTTTATCTGATTAAAATAGGGCTCACTGTTGATAGCCAGAACATAATCCAGGTGATATTTGTCCCTCAAAGAAGTCATCAGGGGTATCGACTGAAGCATTCCCCTTGATAAGGTCTCTTCATCCGGGACACTAAGGAGAAGAATATTGCCATCAAAATCCTTAATCTCGGAGAAATGAGCACTAAGAACCAATTGTATAGCAGCTCCTGATTTCATATCTGCTGAACCTCTGCCGAATGTCCATTCTCCTGATTCCAAATCTTTTCTTGTCTGATGAGATAAAGGCTTATCTATTAATGCTTCTAAGAGCAGACCGGAATCTAATGCTAAATTTTTGATGTGACCAAATTCTTCTATGTCTACTGTGTCATGATGGTGCATCAATACAATGGTTTTATCGCCAAGTCCTTTTACCAACGCCCATATGACTTGCCTTCTATGAGGATCCTGATCAACCGGGATGGAACCGCAAAGAGTAGGGTTTTCAGAAAAATAGTGCTGTGATTCTATCCATTTCAATATAACTCCTTCAATGATGACTTCTCTGGAAGTGTTGGTATCGCTTTGTACACTCATAAGAACTTTAAAAAGTGACTTAATCTTTTCTTCGAACATAAAACTGCTCCTTCAATATAATAATTGTATTGTATCATACTGAGTTGTTGATTTCTAATTAATACAAGCTTTGTAGAGAAACCGGCCATAGATTTCAGCACACTTCATCGCACTGACTATACTGATCTTTTCATTTTCTTGATGGCAAGAGTCTTTTTCTCCTGGGAAGACAGGTCCCCATGAAACCGTATGGGGAAGCGCTTTTGCGTATGAGGTGCCTCCAGCCATGTCGAATCCACCATCTACACCTGTAACTTCACTATATGCTTTTTCCATTAGATCAAACAATGGATGGTTTTTATCAACATATAAAGGATCCAAGTAATTGGCTGTTTCAAAATCGAAGTCATAAGATTTACTATGCTTATCAAACATATCTATTATTGATTTTTCAGTAACACCCAACTTGTGTCTTATGTTGATGGTTAGAAATATTTTGTTTTCTCTAAACTCAAGTATAGTAGGATTGACATAGGTTTCTCCGATAAACTCGCCGTTGAAATCACTATTTTCATTTTCGAAACCGAGTGTACTACCGTCATAAATTTTGTCCATCAACAGTATGAAATCCAATATCTGTTCGAATCTTTCGTTTTTTAATTTTAAACCCTTGATCATTTTGCATAGCTTTGTCAGGGCATTATCACCATATTGGGGCAGTGAGCTGTGACTTGATTCACCGGAAGAAATCAATTCAATTGTTCTCTCTTTTGAGTTTTGCTGAAATAAAAAGTTTCCTCTTGATGGAATGGTGTTGGGACTATCGCCCGAATTAAGGTTCAGGATTCTACCGTTTTGAAAGATGTTTTCAAATGGAAATGTAATGACAATATCAGCATAGCCCTTTTCAATATTGTGAATAGGGAACGCACCATCTGGTGTAAATGAAAAATCAGGTATTTTGAATTCACTCAAGAAACTGCGCATATCGGTCCATATCTCTTCTTCTTTTGTACCTATGATTAATTGGAGCTTTCTTTTGAAGTTGAGATTCTTTGAACGAAAAGCCTTCATGATATTGAATATAATAGCAGTTGGCACTTTGTCATCCATAGCACCTCTCCCAATAATGAAATCACCATCAAAGATGCCTTTAAAGGGCGGAGTTTCCCATTTCCCTAAATCCCCAACATCGACAACATCCACATGGGTCAGGACACCAATTGTTTCTTCTCCTTCACCGATTTCCAAGATCAGACAGTCCCGTTTTTTTGTAAAGCTTACCGTGATGCCTTCATTTTGGGCGGCATGGGCTATATAATTCAGACACTTACTGTTTTCATCGATGTCCCGTGTAAGACTTGGGATGTTAATCAGTTGTGTAGAGTCCTTTATGATATCCTCTCTTCTTGCTTTAATCTCATCCATCACTTGTTCAATCATTTTTCACATCTCCATTGCAAAAGTCGATTGCGGTAAGAACATAAGACTCATAAGCACTTCTTAACTGCGTCAATTCTACAAACTCATCCTCTGAATGCGCATTTTTCAGATTTCCCGGTCCAAAAACAACGCTTGGTATTTGGGCATAATTGCTTAATAGCGATGCATCCGTCCAGGCTAGGAAAGAAATAATTTCAGGGTCTTTTCCTATAGAACTGCTGATTCCTTTTTTGAGGGATTTGATCACTGGGTGGTCTAAATTGATTTCCAAAGGCTTATGAAGCATCATATTCGAATCAGCAAAGTATCGTTTAGCTTGAGCGTTGAAATCCTTATCTTCTTTTTTTAAATCAGATATAAGTGCTTGGAGTTCATTCATAATGAGATCGAAGGATTCCAGGGGAGTCCATCTTCTATCGATGAATATCTTGCATCTGCCTGCCACACTGCTAGGTTGATCCCCACCTTCAATGACACCAAAATTCAATAAAGGGTCTCCAATGAGTGGATGTCTTCTTTCCTTGAATTTTGGTACCAAATCGTTCTCAATCCTTGTAATTAGCTTAGCTGCCTTTGAAATGGCGTTGATACCTTCGTGTGGAGTCCCTCCATGGGTTGTTTTGCCTATAATGTCAATCTCTATCCATTCCAGACCTCTGTGTCCAGCTGCAATTTGAAGACCAGATGGTTCACCTACAATTGCAGCATCTGTATGGGGACCATTTGTCACAATGTACTCTGTTCCTTCGCTTTTTTGTTCCTCATTAATGACACCGGCAAACACTAGATCTCCGTCCAATGCGATACCGCTTCGTTTGATAGCGGTCACAGCACCTATCATACAAGCAAGCGCACCCTTCATATCACAGGCACCTCTTCCATATAGCCTGCCGTTGGAAATGTCACCGGATAATGGGGAATTGATCATATTATAGGGTGGAACCGTATCCATATGTCCGGTCAGCATAAGTGATCTCCCATTGCCGTTTCCTTTTAATGTGGCTATGACATTTGGTCTGTTTTCAAGTGGTTCTTGAAATTCTACCTGGATATTTTCGTTTTTGAAAAAATTATAGATGAAAGTGGCAATCTGTTTTTCTTGTTCAGCTAATCCGGTGTAACTGGGTATTTTTATTAATTCAGAAGCCAATTGATAGACTTCATTTTCGGTAAATTTATCTAGAATATTTCTATGATTTAACATGTATCTCCTCCGTGGCTAAATGACATGCCACAAAATGATCATTGCTGATTTTGGTGAGTTCAGGCTCTTCCACAAAACATCTGTCATACGCAAATTCACATCTTGTGTTGAATCTGCATCCTTTTGGTATTTCGGTTGGGTCAGGTATCTCGCCTGTCAAAACTTTTCTGACCCTGTTTTTGTTGACCTCAGGTACAGGCATTATGCTAAGCAATGCTTTTGTATAAGGGTGGATGCATTCTTTGATAATCTCATCAGACGTTCCAATTTCGACTATTATTCCCAGATACATGATGGCTATTCTGTCTGATATGAGCCATGCCAAAGATAGATCATGGGTGATGAATAGAAACGCCAGATCTCTTGAGTTTTTGAGGTCAAGCAGCAGTTTCAGTATCCCTGTTCTGATAGAGACATCCAGCATGGACACAGGCTCGTCTGCAACGATAAAATCAGGATTCAAAATAATAGATCCTGCAATGGCTACCCTTTGTCTTTGACCGCCACTTAGTTCGTAAGGATAGCGGTACAAAAAGTCCTCTCCAGGTGCCATACCACTGTCTTCCAAGGCCTTAACAGCCTTCTCTTTTCTTTCGGCAACTGTTTTTAACATGTTGTTGACTTCCAAAGGCTCAACGACAGCATCAAAAATCAGGCTCTTTGGATCTAGGGTTTGGTAAGGATCCTGAAATATCATCTGGGCTTTCTGTCTAAATTTTTTCACTTCTTTTTTGTTTTTGAAATCAACAGTTCCCCCTTTAAAAAAGACCTCGCCTTCTGATATGGGAGCCAGATTTAGAATGGCTTTCCCCAATGTTGTCTTTCCACTTCCGCTTTCTCCCACTAAAGAAACTATTTCTCCCTCGTAAATATCAAGGCTGATACCGTCAACAGCCTTAACAATTTTTCTTTTTTTTGAGAATAACTCATTTATAAAGGATTGTTTGATATCAAACACTACCTTTAGATTATTGATTGAAACTATCTTTTGTTTATTTTTCATTAAAGACACCCCCGAAATGGCATGCGTAGTAATGATCCTTATTAGCTAATACCATTTTTGGCTCCTCTGTGCTGCAGACATCTTTAGCATAAGGGCATCTTGGATGGAAACGGCAACCAGAGGGAGGGTTGATTAGATCAGGTGGTATACCCACAATGGCATCCGGCATGACTCTTTCCTTGTGAATATTAGGAAAAGAAGAAAGCAATTTATAGGTATAGGGATGCATATTGTTGTTATAAATATCTTCGACATAACCGGTTTCAACTATCTTGCCTGCATACATGATCGCAATTTTGTCGCAGGTTTCACCCAGTATAGACAAATCATGGGTAATAAGAATAATCCCCATATTGAGTTCCTTTCTCAGTTTATCGAGAAGGTTGAGTATTTGTGCCTGTACCATCACATCCAGTGCGGTGGTAGGTTCATCACCAATAACAAGCTTTGGGTTGCAGGCTAATGCCATTGCTATCATGGCTCGCTGTTTCATCCCGCCACTAAACTCGTGAGGGTAGTTGAAAATTCGCTTGGGTTCTAATTCAACTAGTTCGAAGAGTTCTTCCACTCGTTTGATGGCATCCTTATAGGACAATTTGTCGTGAAGTATAATGGCTTCCGCTATCTGATCGCCAATCTTCATAACCGGATTTAGTGCATTCATAGCACCCTGGAAAATCATGGATACTTCTTTCCATCTAACACGTTTTATTTCTGTATCATTTAAATCCACAATATTTTTTCCTTCTAGCAGGATTTCTCCCGAAACGATATTCCCTTCTGTGGGTAAAAGTTGGGTTATGGAAAGTGCTGTTGTCGTTTTACCGCAACCTGACTCTCCAACTAATCCCAGAGATTCTCCATAATCAAGTGTTAGACTGACATCATCGACAGCCCTCACTGTACCTGCAGTGATATTGAAATAGGTTATTAGGTGATTGATCTTTAGCAATTCCAATGGTCATCGCCTCCTTAACTTGGGATTGAGTATTTCGTCAAAAGCGTAACCTAAAAAAGTAAATGATAAAACAACCAAAACCACACAAATCCCAGGGGGTAGAAAATACCAGTAAGCACCAGAGCTTGCTGCACCTGATTGAAAGGCGTAATGCAGCATCATTCCCCAACTAGCTCTGGTTGTGTCCCCTAAACCAAGAAAACTGAGGGTAGTTTCAGATAATATAGCCACAGCGGAGACCAATATGGTATTGGCAAATACCAGGGGAAAAACATTTGGCAGAATATGCCTGATGATGATTGTCTTATCGTCTGCTCCGATAGCTCGAACTCTTTCGATAAAAGGACGCTCTTTCAATGACAGAGTTTGTGATCTTACAACTCTTGCTGTACCTGCCCAACTCGTCAGGCCGATAACAAGAATAATATTCCATATGCTGGTCCCCAGAATTGCCGCCAATACCAACACAAGTGGTAGCCAGGGTAAGACAAGAAAAAAATCTGTAATTCTCATCAGGACCATATCAGTCTTTTTGCCTAAAAACCCAGACATCAATCCGATAGTCGTACCTAATAGCATTGAGATGATAGTTGCCAGAATCCCTACCATTAAAGATACCCGTCCACCTGCAAGAAGGTTTTTAAAAACATCTCTGCCCATATCATCAGTCCCTAAAATATGGTTGCTGCTTGGGGGTTGAAGGACATCACTGGCTTGTCCGAATTCCATTGGATCAAAGGGAAAAACCAGAGGACCAAGTAAGGAAACAATTATAAAGAAAGTCAGTATTCCACCACCAATCAGTCCCATCGTATTTGTCTTATAGCTTTTCATAAAGCTATTTATTTTTCTTTTACGCATTTCTTTCTTTATCGTACTCATCTATCACACCTCAACTTTTAACCCTCGGGTCCAAATAACTATAAGTGATGTCAGCAATTAGATTTGCCAATATAACGCTGATGGTAATCAAAAGGAATATGCCTTGAAGCAAAGGGTAATCCCTGCCATTGAGAGCCTCATACATCAACCTTCCAAGACCAGGCCAGGAGAATATGGTCTCTATCTGAATGGTTCCTCCTATAATCAAACCCATATTGATGGCTATTAGCGTAATCATTGGAAGCATGGCATTGGGGATCGCATGTTTCTTAATGATGTAATTGTCATCAAATCCTTTAGCTTTTGCCGTTGTCATATAATCTTCTGTCAATACATCCAGTAGTGTATTTCTCATAGTCAGAGCGTATTCTCCAATCAAGACCAGACTCAATGTTAAAACCGGAAGGAACAAATGAGAGGCATAATCTTTGAGCATATTGAGTGTATCGTAGAATGTCTTTCCTGGTGTTAGCATACCTGATGTTGGGAAAAGCCTTAGACCAATGCTAAATACGGCAATTAAAATAATTCCTAACCAAAAGGTAGGTACTGAGTAGGTGATAAGAGAGAAACTCAGCGCTATAACATCAACTTTTGTCCCCCTTTTCCAGGCGGAAATGACGCCCATGAGTATACCAACCACAATTGACAGAATCTGTGCTAGACCTACCATGATAATGGTTGGCATTATTCTGCTCCAGACAACTTCAACAACAGGTGTTTTATGAATAAATGAAAGACCGAGATCCCCCTGAATCAGATTGCCCAAGTAAATGAAAAATTGCATGTACCAGGGCTGCCCCAAACCAAAAAGCTCTTTGGTTCTTTCTATTGCCTCTGCTGAAGCTCTTGGATTTCGCATAATCATTGCAAGAGGATTACCGGGCATTATCCTAAAGAGGAAATAATTAAATATAATTACAAAAAAAATTGTAACAAGTGACTGAAGCACTTTTTTAAAGACATATTGTTTTTTCAAATTCCCACCTCAATCATGTTTGTTTTTAAGAAGGAGAGGCGAACGCCTCTCCTTTCACAGTATTTTACTTAGCTTTTTTTCTTCTGTTAAACATGAAAACCACTGCAACAGCAACCACCGCTGCAATTACATACAAAGCTGTATTGCTACCTGGTTCAGCAGGGGCTGTATCTGAAACAGGCTGAACATTCAGGTAATTGTAGTTGGTCAGATTGAAGAAGTATCCACCTTCTTCAGGTATTCTTTTCCAACCGGTCCATTTGGCTGTGTTGACAGCCTGCAGACTGTTATCGTAGAAGAGTATGATATAAGGAGCCTCTTCATATAAAATTTGTTGCATTTCCCAAACCACTTTTTGTCTCTCAACTGGATCCATGATGGTTTGTTGTTCGATGAACAGTTGGTCATATCGCTCGTTGGAATAATTCGAGTCACTCATATTACCTATCTGTGAGGTAGTCATAACATTCAGAATAGTGGTTGGGTCAAGGTCAGTGCCCCATCCCCAGATGAACATATCAAAGTCCCCAGAATAAATCTTATCAATCAGAAGACCATCATCCACAGTCTCAATGTTCAATTTAATTCCAGCCTCTGCGGCAGAACCTGCAATCATTTGACCCGCTTTGACTTCATCGGTATTATCTGCTCTCAAGGTGAAGATGAATTCTAGAGGTGTTCCATCACTGTCTTGTCTGATACCATCTCCGTCCAAGTCGATATATCCCGCCTCTTCTAGAATCTGATTTGCTTTGTCTATGTTGAAATCTCTCAGTTCATCTGCTGAGGGTTCGTAGTGATAGAAGCCCTCTGGGGGAATAAGACTGGTCCCCACCGATCCCTGGCCTGAGTATACGATATCCAATATGCTTTGTTTGTCAATACTCAACTCTATGGCATGTCTTACAACGATGTCATTTAACAAAGGATTTGCTTTAGAAGATGGATCATCCCATGCATTGAAAGACAGCTCTGTAAAACCAAGAACGACAGCAGATATAGCTTCTATGCCCGCCTCTGTCTGAAGAGAATCCAACTGACTTGGGCTAAAGTTCGTAGCCGCATCAATTTCTCCCAATTTGATTGACTGGGCCATCGTATCGGTATTGGCATATAAAACAAATATTAAATCATCTATTCCCGGTCTGCCAAGAAAGTAATCATCGTTGGCAACCAATTTCAAATACTCTCCCTGTTTTAATTCGCTGAACTTGAAAGCACCTGTTCCGATAGGTTGTTCATTCGGCCATGTCATGTAGTCATCCGGATTGACATCTTTCCAAATGTGTTCGGGCAATATCGGACATGAGTTCTGCAACATGTTAGCTTTAGGGCTTTCTGTCTTGACGATAACCGTATAATCATCCGGAGCAGTCACTTCAATAATGCCACCCAAATAACCGGAGTACATGCCCAAGTCGTTGCCTAATAACATGTCGTATGTGAAAACAACATCAGCAGAGGTAAAAGGTTCGCCATCATGCCATTTGACATCATCACGCAGGTTAAAAGTCCATTCTGTCTGATCGTCATTCAGAGTCCAATCTTTAGCCAGATTAGCCACAGGTTCAAGATTATCGTCAACACTAATAAGCGGATCATAAAGGAGCATAAATACTTCATAGCCTATCTGACTATATGAGATTAGCGGACTCAGAGAGTCTATCTCAACTGTAACACCAATTCTCATGGCATCTGGTTCTTCTGTTTGAGAACCGAATACGTTGGTTTGGAACATTGATAGTACCATAATGATGGTCAACATTATGACTATTTTTCGTTTGGTCTTCATAAATTTCCCTCCAATTTTTATTCTTTTACACTAGCTTCAATGATTGTCAGTTTCTTTTTAGCGGCATCCAGCTTAGCCCGTACACCCAATGGTATTGTGGCCATATCTTTTGTGTGCCCAATGGGTAAACCATGAATGGATGGCACCTTGAGTGGTTTGATAAACTCAAACAATATATCTTCCAGGCTCATATCTACGTAGTAACCTGGATTGTGTTGTCTTGGCGTACAGTTCACACACTCACCCACAATGATGCCTGCAACTTTATCTAGTTTTCCGGCATTTAATAAATGAGTCAGCATATGATCAATTATCCATGGTTCGGTTTCCAATTCTTCAATGAACAGTATTTTTCCGTCAGTTTCTATTTCGTAAGGCGTCCCTAAGGTAGAGCAGATCAACGTCAGATTACCTCCGGTTATGATGCCTTCTGCTACACCGGGGTTGATGGTGTTAATCCATTTTTTCTCATCCGCCAATGGGATTTCACCAATGGGTTCTGTTGATGCTATCGCTTTGAAAAGATGATTCTTAGTGTAGTCTGTTAGTTCCTCCGGATTGTATCTAGACATACCAGGACCATGAAAGGTTATTAGACCTGTTTTCTTAAGAATAGCCAGATGCAAGGATGTGATATCACTGAATCCCAAGAATATTTTTGGGTTTTTTTGAATAATATTAAAATCAATGTATCTCAGCATTCTGGCCGAACCATACCCCCCTTGAGTCACAAAGACGGCATCAATGTCTATTCTTGAAAACATTTCATTGAAATCCTCCGCTCGTTCTTCATCAGTACCGGCTACGAAACCTTTCCTTTTATTCAGATTCTTTGAGAGAACCACTTTATAACCCCATTGTTTGAGTGTATCCATTCCTCTCCTAACATCACTCCTCTTAAAAGAAGGACTTGCGGGAGAAATCACACCGATAGTGTCTCCCTTTTGTAACAATTTAGGTTTGAGCATAAAACACCTCCAATAACCGAATAACGGTTGCAATGTACATATATAGCTTATTTTACCATTTATTTGACTTAAAATCAATAAAAACCCCATACATTTAATCATAATGCAGGGGTTATGATGGTATTTACTTATTCATTATGGTATTAGATTACTGAGCTCTTCTTTGTATTCAAAAAGAATGGTTTTGCATTCTTCGATTTTCTCGAGGAAATGGTTATCTTTGATAAAGGAAACGGCTACACAATGTCTTACTGCTCCATCTTTACTTGTGATCGGTATGCCGACACCGATAGCCAGCGGGAAAGTCTCATTGATACTGACAACAAAACCCTGTTGTCTGATGCGTTCATATTCTTTCAGTAGCTCGTTTTGATCTGTTATAGTATTGTCACAGATTTTTTCAAAGGACTGCGAATCTATTAGTTTTTTGACTTTCTCTTTGTCATGATAAGCCATTAGGCATTTGCCATAGCATCCTCGGTTAACTGGGAAAAAAGTGCCGGGCACATAGTTAATTTTAAAAGGTTTATAGTTTTCAACAGAAAAAATGGAAATGACTTCTTCGCCATCTCTTTTAGCCAGACCCGTAGAGGCTTTTAGCCGATTGCTTAGCTCAAGCAAGATATCGAGAACACGACTCTCATAATTACCGTTTTCAAGATAGACATTGCCTAGATGATAGGCGAAAGGGCCAATTTTATATTTTTTGGTTTCTAGATTTCTGATAACCATATTGTTTTTTTCAAGGGTCAGCAAAATCCTACTGATGCTGGTTCTACCTAGAGTAAGTCGGGTTTCTAACTCGCTGATTTTGTATTGATAAGGAGAAGTAGCCAAAACCTTCAATACGTCCATGGCATGGTCAATTGTTGAGCTTAGGGATTTGTTCATCGTCGCCACCTTGTTTTCTATATATATGTTATTTTATCATTACTTTGTTAAACTAACAATGCTAATTTTATTTCAGATATTCTAATATCAAAAATGTTTGGAAAGAAGAACCAATAAATGTTAAAATAAACATGGAATGTAAGAAAGGTTTAATGAAGAGGTGTTTTGTGACGGGCACTTATTTTTATAGAGAGGCTCTGAATGAATCAATGGTAGGGTATGCTTATTGTCAGGTAATATTTGACAGTTCAAACAACCTGATAGATTTAATATGTTTGAATATTAATAAAAAATACACGGATTACAGGCCAGAATAATAGCACTGTCTGAGGCATATTATCATATGCTTAGCACAATTACCTTATTGGAACATACATAGCAAAGAATACGCAATAAAATTCATTAAATAAAGGACGGTGGCAAACATAAAAGCATTGATATTGAACGGAGAAATGGACGAGGGAATTGCTTTGTCAAGAATAAGCCAGACGCTTAGAGAAGCTCTAAAAGAAAAAAATTATATTGTAGAAGAAAAGATGCTGAAAGAGATTGATATTAAACCATGCATGGGATGTTACACATGCTGGATCAAAACACCTGGAAAATGTATCATTGATGATTTTGGACAAGAACTGGTTTCAGAAATAATCAACAGTCAGTTGATAGTTTATCTCACTCCGGTGGTTTATGGTGGCTATTCCCCTGAATTAAAGAAAGTTTTGGATAGAATAATTCCTCTAATGCTCCCTTTTTTTGAAAAGATTAAAGGAGAAGTCCATCACCCGAAAAGATACGAAAATTATCCAAAGGTTCTAGCTTTGGGCGTAACAGACAAGGATAATCAGGAAGAAACAGTGATTTTTAAGGAACTTATCGGTAGAAATGCGCTGAACTGGTACAATACCTTCGATGGTAGCGTTATCAATATACGCAATGATTCATTAGTAACAGCTATTGCTGAGGCATTGGAGGGAAGAATATGATAAAAAATAGAAATGTACTATTGTTGATAGGGAGCCCAAAAAAATCAAGAAGCACCTCTGAATCGATGGGCGACTATCTGCTGGGAGTTTTAAAAGACAAGGTAGATTGGCATATTGAGAAAATTCATATTTTGACGAACATACAAGAAAATCCTGATACGATAACGTCAGCGGCAAATCGATCGGATCTGATTGTTCTTGCATTTCCTATCTATGTTGATACATTGCCTTCCCATGTTGTCAGAACACTTCTGCTATTGGAGACTAGACTGGACAAATCAAAAGAAAGGGACTTAATGGTACTGATTAACTGTGGTTTCCCTGAGACATTCCACAATGACAATGCCCTGAAAATTTGCCGTTATTTTGCTGAACAGAACGGTTTAAACTGGAGAGGTGGAATTGCTGTAGGTGCAGGTGGTGCTATTATAGGCAAAAAGTTACCTGACTTGGGGAGTATGGCAAGTAATTTGATGAAAAGCATTAGTATACTTGCAGATAGACTTATCAAAGATGAAATGTCTCAGGATGACAGCATACTCAGGGTACAAGTGGTTGCCACTAAAATGTACAATATGACAGGAAATATCGGTTGGCAAAAACAAGCCCAGAAGCATGGTGTTCAGGATAAGATATATGACAAACCGGATGTGAAGTCATGACATGTGTCTATAGGAGGAAAATAGATTGAAGGAAAGAATCAGAGAGGAACTTAGGCTATTGACAGGATTGGTAGGCATTTCTGGGCACGAACAGGAAGTTGTCAAATATATCAGAGCAAAGCTGGACAAACTGGCAGACGATATCATTATTGACCCATGGGGTAATCTGATTGCCGTTAAGTATGGTAAAAATCCCGGTCCTAAGATAATGATAGCAGCACATACCGACGAGATAGGATTTGTTGTCAAAAATATTTTAAGAGACGGATACATTCTGTTTGACAAATCAGGAACAGCCTCTGACAAGGTTATGGAGGGCAGAAAAATCCTGATTAACGGGAAAATACCGGGTGTAATTGGAATAAAGCCAGGTCATATTCAAACGCCCGAAGAAAGCAGAAGGGTAAAAACGAGTAAAGAATGCTATATTGATATTGCTGTATCTTCTCGACAAGAGGCTGAGCAACTAGGTATCCGTATTGGTGATCCGATTGGCTATGAAAGCAGTTTTATGGAAATGTCAAATATAGATTATGTCAGCACCAAATCGATAGACAACAGGATCAATTGCACAATCCTTATAAAACTGTTTGAGGAAGTCAAACATATAGATTTTGATGGAACACTCTATGGTTGCTTTACAGTACAGGAAGAAACCGGTATGAAAGGTGCTTTTGTAGCAGGAAATCAAATTGAACCGGACTATGGGATTGTAATTGACACGATTCCTTCAGGGGACACGCCCGACGTCGATTCAGACCGGGAACTTCCCATTTATCTGGGCAAAGGTCCTGCCTGTGTCATGGCGGATGGTGTCGGTTCGGCTATGATGTTCACTTTTGCTCACCCAGCGGTCGTGAAAATCATTAAAGAGCAAGCTGCTCAGGCAGATATCAATCTGCAGTTTACGACTTTGTTGGGAGACAGCTATGCAACGGATTCAGCTGGGCTGTCTCATGCAGGAAAAGGCATACCAACTGCGACACTAGCGATACCTAGACGCTATTCTCATTCACCAATTGAAATGCTGAATTTAAATGATGCGGTCAGTTCATTGAAGATACTCAAAGGTATTGTAGCAAATAACGGAGAGGCCAAGATTTCTTTTTTATCCGATGACTTACAGTGCTAAGACCCCCTCTTTTATAAGCAGGAGATAAGCACTGTAGAGTCCCTGGATAACGGTTTCTAAGGTTCAGATGGCGTTTGAAACACCACCTGAACCCAAGAACACTGTTGATAAAGTCTTTTGGAAGGGTGAATTATGGGAAAAAACAAAAAATTCGCATTGATATTGTTGACATTTTTAGCGGTAATTGTAGTAGGTGTTTATGGATACATGACACTTCTAGATGTGAGCTTCATTGATGCACTCTATATGACAGCCATCACTATTTCAACCGTGGGTTTTGGTGAAGTTGGATTGATGACCAGTCAAGCCAAGATTTTCACAATTTTTGTCATATTTTCAGGATTGAGTGTTGTTGGTTACGGATTCACAAGTATTGTTGCCTTGTTTTTTGAAGGCGAGTTGAAAGACGCTTGGAGGAGAAGAAGAATGGAAGCCAGAATCAAAGCATTAAAGAATCATTACATAGTATGCGGGGCTGGAGAAGTAGGTCAGACTGTTATAGAGCAGTTTCAGATTAATAACCTGCCTTTTGTCGTATTGGAGAAGACTGAGAGCAGGGTTGAAGAGCTGAGAGAGGAAAATATACTTGTCATTAAGGATGATGCAACCAGTGAAGATGCTCTGATCAAGGCTGGAATCAATCAAGCAAAAGGCATTGTATGCAGTCTGGCTAATGACGCTGATAATCTCTTTACGGTCTTGACCGCAAGGCAATTGAATGAAGCTATTTATATCATTGCAAAAGCCATTGAAAAAAATGCCCATAACAAGTTAAAAAAAGCCGGTGCAAACAATACAATATCTCCCAATGAAATTGGTGGTCGAAGGATTGCAGCAATGCTGATCAGACCGTCAGTCATATCGTTTCTGGACATTATAACACAAGCAGACGATGTTATACTGGATTTGGAGGAAGTGACAATCTGCTCCAATTCCGATTTGGTAGGACGCAGTCTCAGAGAAGCTAAGATTCCAGAAAAAACAGGACTGATAATTTTAGCGATTAAAGGATTTGGGGATCAAAAACTGAGGTTCAATCCTAAATCAGATGAGGTGTTAAAAGAAGGAGATACGATGATAGTCATGGGCAGGGGAGAGCAGGTTGACATACTCAAGAAGATTGCCTGCGATGATTTCAGAGCAGCGATACTTTAAGGGACACCTATCCGGAAACTGACAGGAGTGGTAAAATGAAGCAACTATATATGGACAATGGCGCTACATCATACCCCAAAGCACCCGGTGTGGCGGAAAGAGTGTTTGACTATCTGAAAAATGTTGGTACAAATTTGAACAGAAGCAATTTTGGATCGTCTTATGAGGCTGAGAGGGTTGCATTTGAGACAAGAGAGCTGATATGCACGTTGTTTCAGTATGATAAACCTGAAAATGTCGTTTTTACGAAAAACGTAACTGAGAGTCTGAATGTTTTGATAAAGGGAATTTTCAAGAGCGGGGATCATGTATTAATATCTTCTATGGAACACAATGCGGTTATGAGACCTCTAAACGGGCTGGGAAAGAGAGGTATTTCATATACCAAAATAGCTTCTGACAGGGAAGGTGTTCTAGATATCAATGACATCGAGAAACACATTCGCCCAAATACCAAAGGGATAATCATGACCCACGCATCCAATGTCTGCGGCACTGTTATCGATATAGAGAGCGTTGGGAATGTATGTAAACAGAAAGGGCTAATATTGATAGTTGACTCTGCTCAAACAGCTGGATTTTTAGATATAGATTTTTACGGAATGAACATTGATGCCTTGGCTTTTACTGGACACAAAAGCCTTTTAGGCCCTCAGGGAACAGGTGGTTTTATCATAAGCGACAAATTGGTTGCAGAGATGGATTTTTTTATAGAGGGCGGGACAGGAAGCCTTTCGGACTTGGAAGTTCAGCCCGGTTTTATGCCGGATAAATTTGAATCCGGGACGCTAAACGTACCTGGAATATTTGGGTTAAATGAAGCCCTCAAGTATATTGTCAGAGAAACACCAGAAGCTATTAGAGTTAAAGAGATGACTTTGACAAACATGTTTATTGAAGCTTTGCTGAATATGGATCATATTGAATTGATTGGTATAAAAAGCATTGTAAATCGTACGGGAATTATTTCCGTTGATTTCAAAAGCGCAGACAATGGAATGATGACACAGAAATTGTATGAATCTTTTGGAATCATAACCAGAAGTGGCTTGCATTGTGCACCATCTGCTCATCAGACCCTGGGGACGTTTCCGAGAGGCACCGTGCGATTCGGGCTTGGTCATTTCATGTCAGAGGGTGACATTCTCTATGCCATTGATGCCATCTACCGACTGGGCAATATCACGGTTTGAGGAATATCCCCAAAGAAGTTTTGTAAGAATCAATAAGAAATCACAATAGAATGATCAACAAGCTCAACTAATGATATCAATAGGACTGCAGCCTGACTGCAAGTTTACTGTATAAGGAGGTTTTATGTTGAAATCCAATAAAGAAAAACTGGTGATTCAATCCGCACAGGGGAAAATACACAGTCCGATATCCAGAACCCCATACAAAGTGAATAGAGAAGGGCTGGGTGAGGTTTTACCTTCGGTTGGAGGGATTTGTTACAATGTGAAGGTTGGCGATAATTGCATGAATCTGGTCGGAGATCATGTGGAACCCGGTGTCAGTATCAAGAACGATAATGAAATGGAGAACAATGCGCTGATGCTTCTAGCCGGTATTGGAAATGAGGCGAAAGTCATGACAGGCGAGGCTAAAGGGGCAAAGGGTTATGTAACAGGAATGCATGGTGGAATTGAGCATGTGATTACTCATTTCAACTCTGAAGATATGGAAAATATGGCAATAAGTGACAGCATTATAATCAAATGTCATGGGCTGGGGTTTCAATTTGAAGACTATGAAGAGATAAAATTCATGAACATAGATCCCAATCTTATGGAAAGAATACCCTTAGAGGAAAAAGATGGAAGTCTTTATATGCCGGTAGTGACAGAAGTACCGGCACATCTGATGGGTTCTGGCATAGGAAGTGCGACAGCTGTGTCAGGAGATTATGACATCATGACGGGGGATATGGAATCATTTGATGAATATGGTTTGGTAAAACTGCGTTTTGGTGATTTTGTCCTGCTTAAGGATTGCGATAATACTTATGGCAGACAGTATCTGAAAGGCTCTGTTTCAATCGGAGTCGTTGTTCACAGTGATTGCATCCTGTCAGGACACGGACCTGGAATAGCGGTTGTAGCAAGCTGCAAGACCGACAAGCTGAGGGGAAAAATAGATAAAAATGCCAATATTGTCAACTACATGAGATAGTTAAACAATCTGGAATACCTGAGAGATAGAATCTCTCAGGCTATTTTTTTACAAACAGAATTTTGTTGTTATCCAGATAAGCATCTACCAGATTGTTTTCCTGAAAATAAGACAAATAACCTCTGACAGTTCGTTGCAGATAAACTATCTTCCTCAAATCTGCTTTTATTTCGAGTTTATTGACGATATCAGCTGTGTAGTCTTCAAAGTACATTGGTTCTTTCAGGATATCGAGGAGGATTTCTATACGCGAATTGATATGGTCAATATTTTGATCAACTAGATATTCAATATCATCATAGACACCCTTATGAGACAGAATATATTTATCGCAATTAAGGGTTTTTAAATTCTTTTTGGAGGCCAGATCATTTCCAACATCAAAGATATAAGGTAGTTTTGTGATCCGAATCATGCTTTCACTCAGCAGGGCATCCCCAAGATAAGCAACATTGTCAGGAGTTATGTAACCAATCTGATAGGGACTATGACCGTAAATTTTAATGATTTGAAAGTCAACCCCCAGAAAATAGAAATCGGTATAATCAGGATTGATGACGATGTCTGTCTTATAGCTGAAAGAAGGTATGGTTTCACCAAAAATCCTGAATCGCAAATTGTCAGACAGTACATACATGTTGTAGGAGTTTTCCCCCAGCATGTTTTCGACATATGGAGCAGCTATCTGTGCGCCATATGTCATCTTTAACAGATTATTTCCTCCAGCATGGTCAATATGGCCATGTGTGCATAGGATACCCCTGACCATCATATTATTCTTCTCCATAAAGGGGATGATTTCATTTTTAGCGGTTTTATGAAAGCCTGAATCGATTAACAGACACTGTTCTTTGTTCAGACGATAAAGTCCCAGATCGATAAAGTCAGGACTGATAAGATAGGTATTGCCTTTAACTTTTTTTAGTTCCATTATTTGCTCCTTCGATATTGATTACCTATTTTATCATTTATGAGATTTAATGACCAGAAATAGTTCATTGTTGTATCACCAATACTTTGATATAATTAAATGCACATGATTGTGCAAGGAGGCAGATATGGTAAAATATGAAGATGTCATTAAATCAATAGAAAGGATTGGAAAATATATTTCTGAGACACCTTTGGATTATTCAATTGGATTAAGTGATGAAAGTACAAAGGTTTTTCTTAAGCTCGAAAACCAGCAGAAACAAAAGACCTTTAAAGTCAGGGGTGCTTTAAGCAAACTATCATCCTTGACTGAAGAAGAAAAAATCAAAGGTGTTGTGGCGGTTTCTTCTGGCAATCATGGTGCTGGTGTGAGTTATGCTGCTATGCCTCATCTCTGTGTAGACCCGATAATGATAACAGTTCAAGCTATCAATAATATGCAGTCTATTATCAGTAGGAAAAAGAATCCATTTAATCCTGAGGTGGTTCATCACAGTCCTGAGTTTCAATGGAATGATCAAAATCTCAAAATCTCTATGCTAGTCATGTCACAGGCAGCTCTCGACTACTTGACAGAGGATTCAATTGATTATTAAATCGCTGGAAACAGTCTCTATTATGATCATAATGATAGGTGTGGGTTGGTTCTTCATCCCATTTTATATGTTTATACTTAATTATTTGTAATAAGTGATACTTGACATAAGGAGTGATGAAATTGCCACAAAAGTATGATTCTTCAGGTAGAAAGAAAAAATCACAGGAAACAAAACTTAAATTGTACAATGCTGCCATTAAACTTTTCAATCGATATGGTTACGAAAATGTCAGCATTTCTCAAATCACCAATAAAGTCGGTGTGGGAAAAGGAACGTTTTATATACACTATCAATCAAAGGAAGCTATTCTTGTTGAACAGTTCGAGAAAATAGACAGTTTCTATCTGGAAAGGTATAATAATAGTGACAAGAATAATACCGCAAAAGTTCAGTTGATGGAATTTCTTCATACTGTTGCTGTACTGACACAGGATGTGCTGAAAATCGACAGCGTTAAAGTTGTGTATAAAAGCCAGATAAATGCCCCCCAAAATCTTAAATTGTTAATAGATGACAAGCGTTTGTATTTTAAAATTATCCAGGAAATCATAGAATTGGGGCAAAAAAGCAAAGAATTCCGCGTAGATTTGAGTTCAAAGGAAATTACTCTGATTGTGACAAGATTTGTCAGAGCCATTATATATGATTGGATTTTACATGATGGAAATTATAATTTAGCGACTGATTTTGACAGGAGCTTTAATTTGTATTTGAATACGATTAAGAATTGACATAATAACTAGGTGTACGGTATAATGATTACATTAACTGACCATGGTCAGTTAATGTAATCATTAGAAAAGTAAAATAATGTCAAGAAACGGAGGTATTGATATGAAAAAAACAATTATAACAGCAGCCCTTACCGGAGGAATTCATACGCCCGGCATGAGCGAGTATCTGCCCATCACACCTGATCAAATCATAGCGGATGCATTGACCGCCTATCGAGCTGGAGCAGCAGTAGTCCACATTCACGCCCGAAATCCTGAGAATGGCAGACCAACATCTGACATTGAATTGTTCACAAAAATCGCCAAAGGCATCAAAGAGCAATCAGACTTGGTAGTTTGTGTGACAACAGGGGGTGGTCTGGGCATGACCATCGAGGAAAGACTTAAACCAGTCACAGTATTGAAACCGGAACTGGCATCTTGTAATTCGGGATCTATCAATTTTGTGCTGGCACCTGCGGCTAAAAAGCTAAAGCCAAAATATGATTGGGAGATTCCCTACCTTGAATCGACAGAAGACCTGATTTTTTCAAATACGTTCAAAGGTATCAGATCCTATGTGGAGACTATGTATGCCAATGACACTATCCCTGAATTTGAGGTGTATGATATCGGTATGATCAATAATTTAGCCTATTTCAAGGAAGTTGGGCTATTCACCAAACCAATTTATCTGCAGTTTGTTATGGGGATACTAGGTGGCATACCTGCAGAAGCGGACAATCTGACCTTTATGGTCAAAAAAGCCAAGCAACAATTGGGAGACCTGTTTGAATGGTCTGTTGCAGCTGCAGGTAAAAACCAATTTTACATGACAAGCACCGCATTGTCCATGGGTGGACATGTGAGAGTCGGTCTGGAAGACAATGTCTATCTCAAACCAAGGGTATTGGCCAAAAACAGCGGTGAGCAGGTTGCTAAGATCAGACAGATCATTGAGGCAGTTGGTGGAGAAGTGGCAACAACCGATGAGGCAAGAGAAATTTTAGGCTTAAAAGGCAAGTCAAAAGTGGGTTATTAGAAATTAATATTTAGTGCGACAAGGCAAAGTTAAAGACTTAACCTTGTCTTTTTTCATTTTACTTCATGAGCGGTTTCTGTGATGTGTAGGAAAATGAAGTGTTCGGTGAGATGTTTGTGAAGGTAATTTCTTTTGTCATCTCAGAGATATTAGGTAAAACAATTATCATAGACATAGATAGTTTCCTAATATTGTTTTAATTTGATTATACCATGATGGCTATTTATGTGATTAAATTATCTAAAGATTTTTTATTGACAACCAACTTCATCAATGAAATACTACTAATAGAAGCTGGGTTAGAAATTATAGAAGAGGAGAAGATGAATTGTCAGGAAGTTTTGATTATATGACTGAACAAGAGGCGAGAAAAGCTATTTGTGAAATCGGTAAGAGATTGTACTCCAAAAATTTTGTAGCTGCCAATGACGGCAATTTATCCATAAGGACAGGTGAAGATGAGATTATTTGTACACCAACTGGTGTATCAAAAGGTTTCATGTCTGAGAATATGATGGTAAAAATAAGGATGAATGGGGATGTAATCGAAGGCTCTCTGAAACCATCCTCTGAAATCAAAATGCATCTCAGAATTTATAAGGAGAATAAACAGATAGGGGGTGTGGTGCATGCACATCCACCCATTGCCACAGCTTTTGCAGTGGCAGGTATGGAACTGCAACCGAATTTGTTGCCTGAAGCGGCAATAATGTTGGGAACAGTCAAAGTTGCCCAGTATGCCACTCCAGGAACAGAAGAAGTCCCAGAAGTGATTGCTCCATATGTCAAAAGCAACAAGGCTGTTTTGATGGCTAATCACGGTGCTTTGACATGGGATAGTGATATCTTTGAAGCATATTATAGAATGGAATCACTTGAGCATTATGCTAAAATATCAATGTATGCAAAACATGTAATTGGACACATCAATCCTTTGACTGATTTGGAAATATCCAAACTGATCAAGAACGCTGAAGATAGGAGGAAATTATGAATAAAGAGGTATTGGGGGTAATGGCGTCAAGATTGGACGATGAAAAAGGAGCTGTTATAATATTGGACCAGACAGCCCTGCCAAATGAAACGGTCTACAAGACACATACAACAAAAGAATCAATCTGGGAGGCCATCAATAAACTAGAAGTCAGGGGTGCCCCTGCTATAGGAATAGCAGCAGCCTACGGTATTTATGTGGTGATGAACCAGAGCCTTACTGATGATTTTGATGAATTCGTTGAAGAGTTTAAATCGGTCAAGACATATCTGGAATCATCAAGACCAACCGCAGTTAATCTCTTCTGGGCACTAGACAGGATGGAGCATTGCCTTGACAACAATAGAGATAAGCGTGTATCAGAAATCAAATTGGCTTTGAGAGAAGAAGCGGAAGCTATTAGACGGGAAGACGAGGAAGTATGTCGAATGATTGGAGAGAATGCCCTGACGCTGCTAAAACCGGGTATGGGATTATTGACACATTGCAATGCGGGGACGATTGCAACGTCAAAATATGGAACCGCGTTGGCACCAATCTATCTCGGTGAGGAAAGAAAATATGGATTTAAAGTATTTGCTGATGAGACAAGGCCATTGTTGCAGGGGGCAAGACTCACAACTTGGGAATTAAATGAGGCGGGGGTGGATGTCACACTTATTTGTGATAATATGGCTTCTATTGTAATGAAAAATGGATGGATAGATGCTGTTTTGGTTGGCTGTGACCGTGTTGCAGCAAACGGGGATGCAGCCAATAAAATAGGGACTTCAGGGGTTGCGATATTGGCAAAGGAATATGG
>LGGM01000072.1 GCA_001509345.1 Clostridiales bacterium 38_11 | reverse complement strand
AATGTTCTTTGCAGATCAAAACCCATTGTAGTCACCAAGCCCAGTTTGTTGACAGAAACAACCGGATGACTACTATGGACAAATATATCGTATGGAGACAACATTTCTTTGCCTTCAACATTAATACCCAAAGTGAATATGCCGAATATGATTAACAATAGAACAAGGCTTACCGCTCTCTGTGACCAATTATATCTGTAAACTAACTTGCTTTTATAGCAAAAAAATCCAAATACACCAAATGGTATCAAAAGTGATAAAACCCATAAATGATTGACACCGATGGTATATAGAATGTCATCCATAAACACAAGCACTTGAGAAGACTTTCCTGCAGAATAAACAGTATAAAACGTCTTGAAAATATCATAATAAATCAATTGACTGCTAAACAGAAATGCCATAAAAAAAAGAAAAAATCCAATTAATATCTTTCTGATTATTCCATTTAGGAAGGAATACACAAAATAAAAGACAAGAGAAATTGCGATAGAGGCCGTTATTAAGTAAAAAACGCCTATAGCAGTAAACATAGCTTCTGTCTTTAGTTTCAGAATTGTCTCCATGAAGATTAGAGAAATAGAAAGAAAAATGACAGGCATAATTCCCTCAATGTGCAAATATGCTTTTATTACCCTATTATTATGATTGAAATCCATCAAATCGCCTGCTTATAATAATTGATGCCCAAATATGAGTCATACTGATTATACATTCGCTTGTCAATTGTGTCAAAACCAGATTTTTAACCCATCGATTAATGAATATTTTTAGTTATTCTCATCCAAAATATCTGCTAGTATACGGTTGAACTCGTATGAGTGAGTTTCCATTGGACAATGCGACGAACCTTCTATCACTCTATATTCGAAACCCGGTATCAGTTCTCGAATTTTTTCAGCCTTAGAAACAGGAACCCATGTGTCTTCACTCCCCCAAATACCTGTCACAAAAACACCTGAGTTTGCCAATTCTTCCAAAGGTTCATTTTTTGATGTTAGAATCAGGTCAATCATGGTTGATGGTGTTCCTGGTTGCTTCAAGGGTATCAAGTAACCTTTCATTTCGGATTCAGTAGGGGCTCTGCCATAAATTGAAGTTAAAAAGCTCTCTATTCTCTTTGGCTGAATAGCAACCATGTATAAACCAACTTCAATCCACCTTCTGACTGGGGGATATTTTAATAAAGTCTGATACTGAAATGAGTTGTTTTCAGACAATGTACCTGCAACCAATATGACAGCTTTTGTTTTGTCAGGATAATCAGATGCCATAGCCGCCACAGTACCTCCACCCATTGAATGCCCAACCAGATACCACTGAAGAAGTCTAGAATCACCTTGCAGTTTTTTATCAACATTGTCAATCAACTGCCACATCATGTGGCTTCTACTACTCTGACTATGGTTTATCCCTTGTCTTCGGTCACTGTAACCAAATCCTGGCAAATCTACCGCCACTACCATATAACCTTGTTCTAGCAGAGGTTGCACTGTCAACAACCACGAATATGAGGACCCTCCCATACCATGGATCATCATTATTTTACCCTTTAATTCTGAAGATTGCGGAGGCCATTGCCTGTAATGGATTAAAGTATTATCGACGATTTCGTAATTGCTTTCATTGAATGGATTTTTTACAGAGTATTCAGCAGGATTACTGGTGGGCAATGCATATGGAACAACGCTGACAACAAGGAAAATGATAAACAATATACCTAGGGTTCTCTTTAAAAATCTCTTCACACCAATCATCTCCAACAATGAATTTTATTTGTCTTGGTGTATTGCACAACACAAACAACAAACTCTTTTGGTATTATTAGCTATATTTTAAATATACCCGGAAAAACCAGTCTCAAACATTGAAAATCAATGAAAAATTACACTTTTTTGATGATTTAATATGTTATAATGATTTAATAGATATATAAGTTTTCAGGGGGTATTGGGATGGAATTACTTGGATTGATTCTGGCTGTTATTTTTTTTATTGTTGGTTTTATAGGCACTGTATTACCTATTCTACCAGGCGTAATTTTCGTCTTTTCTGGAATGGTAGTCTATGGAATTATGACTAATTTTCATGAATTGAACATCTACTTCTTCTTGCTACAAAGCGTTACGATGATGCTTGTTTTTGTTATAGACTTCATCGCATCGGCAGTTGGAACCAGAAGATTCGATGGTAGTAAGCAAGCAGCTGCCGGGGGGGCTTTTGGCATAGTTATCGGTCTGATTGTGCTTGGTCCATTAGGTATTGCGATAGGGCCGTTTGTTGGTGCGGTAGGGGTAGAACTAATCAGTGGCAAAGATATGAATCATGCAATAAAATCAGGCTTCGGCTCGCTTATCGGTATCCTGGGAGGCACCATCCTAAAGCTGTTTACCGAAGCCATCATGATTTCATATTTCTTTATAAGTATTTCTTGATCTGTTCTACAGTCAAAACCTTGCCTACGGTTTTGACTTCTTCGTCTATTACAAGAGCTGGTGTTCCCATGACACCATATTTCATGATTTCCATCACATCTTCAACTTTCTCGACTGTCACATCCAATCCCATTTCACTGATTGCTTGTTGTATATTGTTCTCCATTTTTTTGCACTTCGAACATCCGGTTCCTAAAACTTTAATTAACATTCTGCTTCACTCCTATTCTAATTATAAGCAACCATTTCTTTCCGGCAAGTTATTCTTCAACCTCATCCAGCAAGATCCTATCATTATAGGATCCCTGTTGCTCCCTTTTTTTTAATCTCAGGTAATCGATTCTCATAGGTTCGTAATCCTTAAGCTTAACCAAACAATCCAGAGCTTCATATACATCTGCAATTTCCTCTTCATTGTCGGTTTGTCGAAACTCTTCCATTTCCTCAACAATCTTATCAATCAGGGCATCATGATACTCTTTTTCCGTCATGATTCGCGATGTCTGTGTTCTACCACTTTCCTCTATCAGCTGAGGTATCTTATCTCTTACTAGTTTTTTGTATGAAGTTTTCATAATCAGCACCTCCATCAGATTCAATAATTATTTGATATAGTATTATCTTATATCTTTTTCCACATTTATTCAATAACCCTAATAAATGCTTCTGCTTTTTTTAAAAAACACCAGATAAATTTCTGTCGCAATCAAAAGAGCCAAACAAATCACCACGGTTACAACAACTGAAAAATAGGTCCAATTAAAACCACTTTCTGAAATATGCTTAATCAATATACCCACATAAGCCCAGATGATAACCAATCCGTAAGCAACATCTCTGTTTAGTAAGATGGTAGCTGAACCTATCAGAACACCAACAAGTAAAATAATGATTGTCAATAAAACCTCGGACATTCCAAATCTTCCCCATTTCAAATCGACCAATAATGTTGTTACATTGGCTATCGTCGCAACCGTAATCCAACCAAAGTATACAGAAAATGGCAGCTTGATCAAGAACTTCTCCGCTAATGTAAATCTGTTGTTTTTTAAAATCAGGTTGATAAAAACGAGACACCCCAAGATTATAAGCATCAAACCCAAAGACAAAGGAATATTGTCATAATGCCAAGCTAAAATCCAAATGGTGTTAGCAACGGAAGAAATGGAAAAAGCAATCCCTACGCTTTTGAATATATGGGCTTTCTCACTATATCCCGATGGCTTGAAGGCTATCAATTGATAAATTGTGTAAACCGCCAACAGAATATAGATGACGCCCCAGATGGCAAATGTCAATGCCGCTGGCGCAAAAAGGTTTGGATATGCATCTGACACATCGCCTGTTGTGATATTATTGATTGGAATGATATTGGCCAGTGCGTTCATAGCAATCATGACCACAAAAGATACCAATACAAATATCTTGATACTGATGCTTTTAGTTTTCATTTCATCAACCCCTTATATTATTTATAGAAATTTTATATCGAGTTTCTGTCTTGGCACAGACCTGAAGTACCTGATATCCGGATAACCAAGGATTATATTTGCAATCATTTCATACCCTTTTGGTATATCCAAAAATCTATATATGTCATCATTATTCTCCGCAGCTGTTTTAAGATATCCAACAAAGCAAGATCCCAAACCAAGGGTTTCTGCTATCAATGTCATCTGGCCACCCGCTATGCCCGCGTCCACGCGAGTTGTATGAGAAGAATCGGGGTCGCCGTATATAACAATAACACATGGTGCATTATAGAATAATCTATCAAACCCTGTGGATTCATAATTGTTCAATATACTTCTAAAGACTTTGCCATATCTCCCCTCAGTTTTTTGACCGACAGAGAATAGTGTATTCATGGCTAAAATCTTCAGTTCCTCCATCTTGTCCGGTGAATCAACCACTACAAACTTTAGCGGTTGTCTGTTGCCACCAGTTGGCGACATCTGACCTATTCTCATAATTGCATCCATTTTTGTCTTTTCTATGGGTTTTTTCTTGAATTGTCTGCAGCTTCTTTTCATTTTTACCAGTGCATCCAGTTCGTTAAATCCAACTTTCCATATATCTTTTTCTAATTCCTCCACTTCCACATCATATCCTGTGTGTTGATAACTGATTGCATTCACAGGGCAAACAGCACCACAATGCCCACATTTGATGCAGTTAGTAAAGTCCTTAATCACTGCAACATTTTCTTCTAGGCTGATTATCTTGGAGATGCAATCCTTCACGCAATCGCCACAACCAATACATGTTCCCCTGTTTACAATTACAAATTCCTCCATTGGTTAGCTCCTTTTCTTTTATCTGAATATAAATTTTGATAATAATGGTCTTTTGATGTCAATAGCTTTTGCCGGGCATAATTCCTGACAGCAAAAGCAACTGATGCATTTGTTGTAATCAACTTCTGGTTTTCTATCCGTCATCACTATTGCTTTAGGAGGGCAATTCAATTCACAATCACCACATCCAATGCATTTTGAGTGATTAAAAGTCGGTTTTGATTTCAGTTGTTTCATCAGAAGAGCCATTATTGGTTTTGGAATTCTTCTTTTTCTACCACTGTTGGAAGGAGCCTTCGCAAAATCTTTGATTTTCAACTCACTTAAAGAATCACCTTTGACATCGACATCAATAAGGTTTCCGGAGGTTAACCCCCTCTCGAAAGCTCCCCTGAGCGTTGGCACATCCATCACGCCAAGACCGATCAAATCACAAGCTACTTTATCCAAATCATGGGGATTATCCGACGCGATAATGATATTGGCTTTTTTAGGCATACCTGATGATGGTCCTGCGCCTTCCATGGCTATGATGCCATCCATAATATGCAATACAGGTCTCACATGCTCACAGATATCAATCAATGCGTTTGAAAAATCATTGACTTCCGGCATTCTAACATGGTATTCCGCCTTGCTGGTCCCAGGAATTAAACCAAATAAATTTTTTACCGCACCTGTGTAGACTGTCAGTCCATGTGTTTTTAACTTTGGCAGATTTATGATCTTGTCGACGTCGTTGATCATATCTGTCAGCTCAATTTTATTAAGCAACAAGCTATTTCTCGAATCAATAGTGAATGACTTCAGATTGAAATTCAAAGCAGCTCCTGTAACATTCGCCGTTTCTTGCATTCCAGTAACTCTATAAATATTTTTCATCCTGCTTTCTAAGAATGGTCCTCCCGGGCTGTCTCCTATTAATACCTGAGCGCCATATTCTATCAATAGTTCCGCTACAGCTCTCACAAATGTAGGATGGGTTGTCGTCGCCTCGTCAGGTGTTTTTTTCATCAAAAGGTTGGTCTTGAGCAAAACCCTGTCTCCCTTTTTTACATATGCTTCCAAACCACCCAGATGGTCAAGACTCTCATTGATGGTTTTCTTTAACAAATTCAATTCATAATGATCGCATCTTAAAACACATACTGTCATATGTGAGTCACCTCAGTTTAAAAATTATTGTATTGCATATTGCGACTATTGCCTGTCAATCCATGAATAGCAATAATATACCCTTTTTTACCATGCTAATCAACAATATTGATCATTTTCCCAAGGATTTCTTTTTTGTATTCTTTCATGAGATTTCCGCAATTTGCACTATTATTCTTTATTTTACACTATTGCGACATCAATGTCATTATCCTTAATTGAAAAAAAACTCCTATTTAGGAGTTTTGGTTATCTAATAGAGACTGCTTGATGAGGACAATAGGCGACGCATTTAGCACAACCGATACATCTTTGAGCATTGATTGTTACCTCACCTCCAAAGAATCCTTTGAATTCCACGGCACCTACCGGGCATATTCGTTTAACCGGACAAAAAGGCGATCTATCGCAGACACTCTGATTAATAACGGCTTTTTTTATTTTTTTACTTTTGTTATCTTTCATTATAGCTTCTACCTCCATATGATATAAAACTCATTTTATACCCTATGGGGGTATTTTGTAAAGTCTATTTTTATTTTTTTTATTAACCGAATGTTTTAGTCTATAAAATAGTGATGGTTGTTGCCAAAAGCTTTGATCTCTCAAACAATGATTCAAGCAAAGCATATTCCTCCAAAGTGTGATTGAACTCTCCCTTTACACCGAATCCACACAAGGTTGGCACACCTGCTCTTACGGAATTGGATGAATCTGATGATCCACCTGAGTAATTTGCCCGAGGTTCTTTCAGCCCAAGCATTCTGCAGGTATCAGCAACAGTATTTATCAGTTTGATGCTTCCATCGGTTTCTTCCATCGGATAAAATCCGAGTCGATGAGTGAAAGTGGATTTAGTACCATTGATATAACTTTTTTCATTTATTTCTTTCACAGCACTTATGATTCCTTCCAAATGGTCAAGCTTGGTAAATCTGCAATCGACTTCAATTGTCGCATAATCAGGTCTGATGTTTGATCTTTCTCCTCCCTGGATCACACCAACATTAAAGGTGATTCCCTTTTTATAATTTGTAAGCTTTTCTATTTCAATGGTTTTATGGGCTATTTCAAGGATTGCACTGATTCCATTCTTGTGATCTATCCCTGAATGTACAGCTTTCCCGTATGATTCGATTTTAAAGACAACGGATCCTTTTCTTCCGGTTAAAAACCCACCATTCATAGCCCCAGTCTCCATATTAAAAGCAGCCTCACTCCCTCTGGAAAACTCCATGATATCGTCATGGGTCTCTGAATATTTATGCCCTACTTCTTCATCTCCTGAAAAAACAACCTTTATCTCTCGTTCGTTATAACCTATTGTATTCAATGCTCTCAATGCGAATATTGCCGCAACTATCCCACCTTTCATATCCAATACACCAGGACCAAAAACCTTTCCTTCTTCAATCCTGAAAGGATTTTTCTCCAAAGTGCCTTTCGAAAAAACAGTATCCATATGTCCTATAAGACAAATTGGTTTTTTATGAGAAGCTCCTTTTTTTGTCGCAAAAATTGAATTACCACTATTGTCAAAACATCTGACCTCAGTTGTGAATCCCTCATAATCCAATATTTCTTTGATGCGATCAGCCAGCTGGTCTATGCCTGCCTTATCATTGGATCCCGTCTCAATGCTTACAAATTCTTTCCACATCTGTACCATCTTATCTCTGTTGTTATCAACATATTTCTCAATATCATCAATCTGTCTTTTCAAATCTAAATCAGTCCCTTCATTTATAAGAGGCCAAAACATTTAATTTTGGCCTCCTGATTCTGTCATTGTAGCATATGTATTACTACCTCTCTAGTTCTTAAAACACTTATGCATCGAAGACAATCTCATCCTTAAGTCTGCTTGAGCTGACTAGGGATAATATTTCTTTCGCTTCTTCTACTGTGGCTATATCTCTGCCTACTGCATTGGCAATGTTGACAACTCTTTGTACCAGCATCTCATTTGTTGCTAATACATCCTGATCATAATATACCAGGTCCTCAAGACCTGTCCTCACATGTCCACCCATAGCTATGGCCATAGTAATAATTGGTACTTGAGCTTTTCCGATACCGCAAACTGTCCATGTAGCGCCTTCTGGAAGATTATCCGCCAAAAACATGAGATTCTTTGGTGTCCCAGGCATGGATCCCGGGACCCCCATTACAAAATTGAAATGCATAGGTGCTTTTAGAACACCCTTTTTACATAATTTGATAGCATTGAACAGCATTGCTGTATCAAAAACCTCTATCTCTGGCTTCAGATTGTTAGCATACATCTTACTGGCTAGGGCTTCAATCAAATCAAACGAATTGGCATTGATGCCTTTTGGAAAGTTTGATGAACCCGTTGACAAACTTGCCATATGTGCATTTAAATCCAACATTTGTCCACGCCATTCGACTGTATTTTCTCCACCTCTGGCACCGGTTGAAACCTGTTTGATGACATTAACCTTATCTTCATCCAATCTGTCTAATACATCCTTAAAAAGCTTTCGATCACTTGTTGGATTCATGTTTTCATCCCTGACATGTATATGTGCAATCGAGGCTCCCAGAGCAACACATTTTTTTATGTCCGAGATTATTTCATCAGTAGTCAGAGGCGAATGAGGATTAAGTTTTTTGGTTGGTACATTTCCAGTTGGTGCTATAGTGATTATCAACTTATTCATATCTGCCTCCCTGTTATAATCCTAAAATTTTTCTTGCTTCATCTGATGAAGCTACTT
>LGGM01000071.1 GCA_001509345.1 Clostridiales bacterium 38_11 | reverse complement strand
TTATCGAAAACAGGAGGGTATGAAGATGATAGTTGTTTTTAAGAAAGATGCGGATATCAAAGAAATCGAATTATTGAAAAAATCCTTGGCGAAAAAGGGATTTCATATTCACGAATCCCACGGGGAAAACCATTATCTCATTGGACTTGTGGGTGATACGTCCAAATTGGATCCTGGTATGCTACGGGCACAGACTATTGTAGACAAGGTTGTTTTTGTACAGGAGCCCTATAAGAAAGCCAACCGCAGATTTAATCCGGAAGATCTGGTGTTGGATGTCGATGGCCACAAGCTTGGCGGCGGTTTCTTTTCAGTGATTGCCGGTCCATGTTCTGTGGAGAGTAGGAGCCAGATGGTTTCAATAGCCAATAGTGTTAAAGCCTCAGGTGCGGGGATGCTGAGAGGCGGGGCTTTTAAACCAAGATCTTCACCGTACAGTTTCCAGGGAATGGGAGCTGAAGGCCTTGATATTCTGATTGAGGCAAAAAAAGAGACCGGTCTTCCGATCGTGACAGAAATCATGTCTGTCAGTCAACTGGAAAAATACCATGATATGGTGGATGTTATCCAGATTGGTGCCAGAAATATGCAGAACTTTGATTTGTTGAAGGAAGTCGGGATGCTAAGAAAACCTGTTTTATTGAAACGTGGAATGTCAGCCACACTTGAAGAATTGCTGATGTCTGCAGAATATGTGTTGGCAGGTGGAAATAGCAATGTTATCCTATGTGAGAGAGGAATCAGAAGCTTCCAGAAGGAGACTAGAAATGTTCTTGACCTTAGCGCTGTGCCAGTCCTAAAGAGTAAGACGCATCTTCCGGTCATCGTTGATCCCAGCCATGCAACGGGGATTTGGTCACTTGTAGAACCTATGTCAAAAGCAGCGGTTGCCGCAGGAGCAGATGGTCTGATCATCGAGGTCCACAATGATCCGAACAATGCATTGTGCGATGGCGACCAGTCTATAAAACCGGAAAAATTTGATTGTCTCATGAAAAAGCTGGAAAAATATCTTGTGTTAGAAAACAAGTTGTTGAATTAGGGTGAAACCATGAATTTTAGTGATATGAATATAACCATTGTTGGACTGGGTATGGAAGGTGGTTCATACGCAATAGCCATCAACCACTACATCAGACCTAAAAATCTCTTTGCTATAGATATCAACGAAAATATTCTCATTGCAGCTGAAAAGCTAGGAGTGATACAAAAGGGAAGTACCAATCCAAAAGATATTTTGCCTCAATCTGATTTGGTGATCATGTGCATCTATCCCTCTGATATTATTGCTTTTATCAAAGATCACATGCCTCTGTTCAAGTCTGGCAGCATCATCACCGATGCTGCAGGTGTAAAGAGAAACATTGTCAACGAGATTGTCATGATTATACGAGACGATTTGGATTTTGTGCCGGGCCATCCTATGGCTGGCAATGAGTTCAAGGGCTTTCTATATGCCGATCAAAAGATATTTTATGGCAATAGTTATCTGATAACACCTACTTTGAAAAACAAGGAAGAAAGCATCAAATTAATCGAGCTGATGGCGAAGCGGTTTGGATGCTCAAAGGTTTATCGGACTGACATTGACACCCATGATTCAATGATTGCCTATGCAAGTCAGTTGATGCACGTGATTGCTGTTTCCATTGTAAACAATGAAAATTTTTCCAATGATATTGACCTTTTTTCGGGTGGTTCTTTCAAAAATGCCACTAGGGTCGCAAACATCAATCCTGACTTATGGACTGATGCCTTTATGCAAAATAGCGATAATTTAATTAATCAGATCACCGCTTTCAATAATAATATGGAGCTAATGAAGAAGGCACTGGTTGAAAAAGATGCTGATACTATCTATCAATTCCTTGAAAAAAGTAGATTAAGAAGTAATGATTATGTAAACAAATTTGATTGACAGGCGTCAAATTGAAATAACTTGACATACCCCACAGGGGTATGTTATATTTTAGAAAGGATGGTGACCGTATGGGAGATATATCGATAATAATAGCATTCTGGGCAGGTATTGTATCTTTTTTTTCACCCTGTATCATACCTATGATCCCTGCTTATTTGTCATTTATCTCAGGTTCAATTTCTAAAACCAACCGTACATCATGGCTCAAACCTTTTTATAGAACCACCGGATTCATACTTGGATTCAGCATTGTATTCATACTCCTCGGTGCTTCTGCCACAACTATTGGCAGGTTTTTATCCTTCAATGTACTGACCTTTAGACGGATCAGCGGCATTATCATCATTCTATTCGGCCTATTTATGCTTGATATAGTGAAGATTGATTTCTTAAGAAGAGAAAAAAGACTGAAACTTCCAAGAATAGTGGACAGTTATTTTGGTTCTGTGCTTTTAGGAATTGCATTTGGAGCCGGTTGGACACCGTGCATCGGTGCTATACTGGGTTCGATTCTTGTATTTGCAGGCACTCAGCAGACATTAGGACAAGGTGTGATATTGCTTGTAGCTTATTCAGCAGGTTTGTCCGTTCCATTTTTAATGACATCCTTGTTTTTAGGAAAATTTACAAGTCATTTGGCGAAAATCGAACGGTTTTCTGGTATAATGAATAAGATAGGCGGTTTAATGCTCATTGCATTGGGCATATTGGTCTATACCAATAGATTGGTTTCACTAATCGAATACTTTTTATAGGCGGTGATAAAATGAAAAAAAGAAACAACCTGATGCTTCTACTTTTGATTTTTATACTATCCATGCTGTTGGTATCATGCGCAACACCGACAACAGCCGACACAACGGCATCGGCACCATCGATCAGTGAACCGACAAGCAAAGAATCAGAAACAGAGGAAGCAGGGAGAGAAGTTGTTTACGCTCCTGAATTTGAATTGGAAGATCTGGACGGCAATATTGTTAAATTGGTTGATCTTAAGGGTAAAAATGTTTTGTTGAATTTCTGGGCTACATGGTGTCCCTTTTGCATAGATGAAATGCCTGATCTGCAATTGCTTTACGAAAAATACAAGGATGATAACTTTATCGTTCTGGCAGTCAATGTTCAGGAAAGCGCAGAAAAGGCCAGAAGCTATCTGGAAGAGACCGGCATTGAGCTTCCCGTCTTATTGGATAAGGATTCCAGAATTGCGGCTTTATATGGTGCCAATTCCATCCCTTTGACGATAGTGATCAACAAAGATGGCGTAGCAGTTACAGGTTATAAAGGTAGAATGACCATCGAACAGATGGAAACGATATATGAAATGTTGGTGGAAAGTAATCATTAACAGGAGGAGAATTATAATGAAATTACAAGTGTCACAAGAAGCAGTAGATGCTCTAAAAGCAGTACTGAAAGAAAAAGAAGAAACAATCAAATCAGTTCGTGTCAATATCGCAGGTTTTGGCTGAGGCGGCCCTAGATTGGGGCTTGTTCTGGACGAACAAAAAGAGACTGATGAAACATTTGAACAGGATGGCTTGAACTTCCTTGTGGGAGAAGAGCTGAAAAATTACCCCGGTTTTACCGTAGATTATACTAATTCATTCCTGAGAAAGGGATTTGTTGTTGATATCATAGGATATGCTGGTGGAAGTTGCTAATAGAATCAATCAAATAAAAAGGCTCTGGGATTTCAGAGCCTTTTTATCCGATGATTAACAGTTCTAAGACTCCCACTTCTATAGTGGGAGATAAGTACTGTAGAGTCCCTGGATAACGATTTCTAAGGTTCAAATGGCGTTTTAGACACCACCTGAACCCAGGAATTCTGTTGATTATGCGATTTATTTTAGCTTGCTTAGTGACTCTTCCAATCGGTTCATGCCCTCTATTAAATTCTCCATTGAATTGGAATAGGAGATGCGAATATTTTCAGGTGCTTCAAATGCAGCACCGGTAACGACAGCAATTTTAGCTTCCTCTAAAAGATAATTCGCCATGTCCAAGGAATTGTTGACAGTGAAATCCTGATATTTTTTACCATAGTAATAGCTCACATTCGGCATGACATAGAAAGCACCCTTCGGTGTGCTGCAATGGATATTTTCCATTGAATTGAGTCTATTGATTATGTATTGCCTTCTTTTGTCAAACTCAAGTCTCATGATTTCAACGGACTCTTCGGAGTTTGCCAGTGCTTCTATAGAGGCATATTGTGCCGGTGTGTTGGGGCTTGTCGTGGTGTTACCTTGGTAATCGGTCATTGCATTGATGATTTGTGTCGGACCGACAGCGTATCCGATTCTCCAGCCCGTCATGGCGTAGGCTTTTGACATGCCGTTGATGGTAATGGTCTTTGCCTTGATTTCAGGTGATAGAGCAGCTACACAGGTATTTTGCTCCCCATCATAAATTAGTTTTTCGTATATCTCGTCCGAAATAATATAGAAATCATGCTCTATAGCCAGCTGGCCAAGTAGTCTTAGGTCTTCCTCGCTGTATACCGCTCCGGTGGGGTTGTTGGGTGAATTGATGATAATGGCTTTCGTCTTCTCTGTAATACTTTTTCTTATCTTCTCCACATCCAGTCTAAAACCGTTCTTCTCCTCCATCCTAACCAAGACAGGTATACCTTCAGCCAGCTTGACCATTTCCACGTAGCTGACCCAACAAGGTGTGGGTACGATGACTTCTTCGCCGGGATCCACAATTGCCATGAAAGCATTCGTCAGGGATTGCTTGGCGCCTGAGGATACAATTACATCTTTAGATGTGTATTCCAGATTATACTCTTTCTTGAATTTTCTGCAGATTTCTTCTCTAAGCTCTATCATGCCTGCTGCCGGGGTGTACCGGGTCAACCCGAGTTTATATGCCTCTTCTGCTTTGTGGATGATGTTTGTCGGTGTGTTGTAGTCAGGCTCGCCAACGTTGAACCCAATGATTTGAATGCCTTGTTTCTTAAGTTCTGCTATTTTTGCAGATTGCTCCAATGTTGCTGATGGAGTCATGTTTTTAATTCTTTTGCTGATCATAGCCACCTCTTATTCATATAATTGATTTTTCAACTGTGATGATACTGGCGATTTTCAGGACGTTGCTGTAGGTTCTGACTTCCTGCAGGGCATCATCAATATTCTTTCTTTCAACCTCATGGGTGATAAAGACCAATGGAGCAACCAAATCATGCTTATATCTTTGAACGACAGATGCCAAGCTGATGTTGTTCTTCCCGAATATATTGGAGATATAACCCAGAACGCCTGGCTTATCAACAACATCCATTCTTATATAATATTGGCTGTAGCCTTTGTTTACGATCTTATATTTTGTTGAAGAGGGATGAATCGGTTGTTTGTTTTCGCCGAATTTCTCTTTTGCAATGGCAATAATATCTCCCAACACAGCACTTCCTGTAGGCATTGCCCCAGCACCCTTTCCATAGAGCATCACTTCGCCGACAGCGTTTCCTTTTAGCAGCACTGCATTGAATTCATTCTTTACCGTTGCCAGTGGGTGTTTCTTGGAAATGAATGTGGGATGAACTCTCAACTCTATCTCGTTTTCTCTTTTTTGGGATGATGCAATCAGCTTAATGACATAACCGAGCTCATCGGCGTATTTGATGTCTTCTCTAGATATATGCGCTATGCCTTCCTTTGGCACTTCATTCAGACCGATTCTCTGTCCGAATGCAATGTATGAGAGGATAGCAATTTTGAAAGCTGCATCATCACCCTCAACATCAGAGGATGGATCAGCTTCTGCAAATCCCATCTCCTGAGCTTCTTTTATGGCTTGATCAAATTCAAGATTTCTTTCTGTCATCTGGGTCAGGATATAATTGGTAGTGCCGTTTACAATGCCGGAAATCTCTGTAAAATCATTAGCCGGCAGATTGTTGATCATCGTATTGATGATCGGTATCCCTCCACCGACACTGGCTTCATACATCAGCCTTACGCCGTTTTCCAATGCTATGTTCTCCAGCTCTTCTCCATGGGTTGCAATCAAGGCTTTGTTGGCTGTGACTACGTGTTTTTTGTTTTTTAGGGCGTCTCTTACGTATTCAAAAGCGGGGTGAATACCTCCAATCAATTCCACTACAATATCTACATTTTGATTGTCAATGATCTCCAGGACATTTATGGTAAATCTAGTTCGATCCAGGTCGACATCTCTATTCTTGTTCAGATTTTTGACCAATACTTTTTCTATCTCTAAAATCTTGCCCGTTCTATATTGGATGATGTCCTGGTTCAATGCCATTATGTGGGCCAATCCTGATGCAACCGTTCCCATCCCTAAAATTCCTATCCTGACTGTTTCCATATTCCCTCCCATTTCATTAGCCTGTTATTTGTTTTTATATTATGGACAACTGTTTCTTATTCTGACATCTTAAGAATATACCATAATTTCTCAGACTGTTCAACCACTTAGTGAGAAAAAAATAAAGAAAAAAAAGCCTACCCGCACTAGACGTCTAGACTTTCTGATTTCTTATCTAAAAAACATTGAATATTGTGAACAGGAAATTGGTGATGCCATAGACCGGTGGTCCGATTATCCTGCCGATATAGCCAGTCACCAAGAGCAAAATTAGCCCAATTCTGATGACCTGCTCATACTGCCTGAAAAAATTTGTGACTTTCCATCCACCTATGCTCTGAACTATGTGGTGACCGTCCAATGGTGGGATGGGCATTAAGTTGAATATCATCAGGACAATGTTGATCTGCACCACAGCATACAGCATTGTGATAGTGTATTGACCTGCTTCAGTCACAAGAAAACTATAGAAATTGCTAACCACAAACTTGATGACCAGTGTAAAGGCAATGGCTGTCAGTAGATTCATGGTGATGCCTGCCAATGATACGATTAGGTCATCTCTTCTAGGGTTCTTGAAATTTTTCGGATTGATCATGACTGGCTTGGCCCATCCGAATCCAACAATCATCAGAAACAAGAATCCAATGGGGTCTAGGTGCTTTATCGGATTCAGGGTCAGTCTACCCTGATATAGTGGTGTGTCATCTCCCAGTTTGACCGCAGCCAACGCATGTCCATATTCATGGATGGATATGCCTATGAGGATAGCCGGTATCATTAGGAGTTTGGGTAAAAGACTTTGCAGCATATGTTGACTCCTTCCTTTCTAATTCAATATATATACTATCAACAGGGTTCTTGGGTTCAGGTGGCACTTATTTTCAAGTAAAACAAGTATATCAGTCATATCTTAACTTATTATTAAGTAACACAAACAATCAAACAATAATCATCTTAAGCTTGAAGGTGTTTTCGAAATCGTGCTCCAGCGTTCTCAGATAGGCAATTTCCAAAGAAATATCGTCATAGTTGATAGCTTTGATAATGACATATTTATCCACATATCTGCACATGATATCTTTGACTTTAGAAGACAATCCTCTATCTAGTCCCTCTGCTAGCTTCATGAGAATGCTAAGCTTGTCTATCGTTTGAAGTTCTTCCTTTGTCAGTAATCTAGTGTAGTTTTCCATGTTCTTTTTCAACCTGCTGTCTGTGTGATTGCCTGCTATGATAGCCGCCATCAGCTGTTTTTTGTGACTGATGCCACTTAGCAGTGAATTGAGCATGATATAGAATGTGTGTTCATGGTGATTCTTGTAATCCAGCAATTTTCCTACATCATGAAGCATGCTGGCTGTGTATATGATTTCATCAACATCCTCTTCAATCTGATGGATCTCCTGTAGCTCTCCAAACAGCTTGCGAAACAGGAACAACACATGTGTGGCATGTATATGGTCGATGTTATATACCTTCAGCATATTTTCCACCGATAGTTCTAACGGATTCGCCGTCACATTGCCAATACCATAGCCCATCTTTTCGTAGAGAAGACCCTCTCTCAGACCATCTCTGCTGATGATGAGGCCATCGCTATCCAGATAATCCACAAGTTGCCTTACCGCGCCGCATGCACCTACGAAAATATCGGCTCTATCTTTTCCAAGACCATTAATGCCACATCTTTCTTTAAAGCCAACGGTTGAGACGGCTTTGTAAATATCATCCAGTTCTTGGGGTTTGATCTGATAATTGTGTATAGCACTTAAGGGATAGTCCGCTTTTCGCTTTTGGATCTTGCCAATCTCCCTAATTGTTCCGCCTATTCCGACAAGAGGCAGTTTCTTTGCTTCTTTCAGCCAATCAAGGCTTTTGTACTGCTCTGTCAGATACTTCTCCAATCTTTTGATATCCTTCTCATCCGCTTTATCTCTTAGATTATATTTTTCAGCCAAGTCGACAGCTCCGAACGGCAAGCTGATGCTCTCTGTTAATTGTCTGTCTAGTATCAATCCCAGCTCTGTAGAGCCACCGCCTATATCCATGAATAGGTAATCATCAAGGCTGATGGAATTGATGGACCCCACGTAATCATACTCGGCCTCCATCTCTCCTGGGAGTAACTCAACTGTGATATCAATATCTCTTTTAGCATTCTGTATAAAAGCATCTCTATTGTTGGCTTTTCTCAAGGCAGCCGTACCCACAACCCTGATTTCTTCACAACCGCTTTGCCGGCAGTAGTTCACAAGCATCTTAAGCGTCTTTAATCCGTAGATCATTTTTCCCTCACTCAACATGCTGTTGCTATCCAATCCCTCTGAAAGCCTCACACTCTCCTTGAATCCATCAATAATGAAGTATGAGTCTTTTTTAATTTCTGCAATGATCAGTCTGAATGTGTTTGATCCTATATCTATTATTCCATATTTCATAATCCCATCATATCCTTTTTGGCTTTTCTAATAGCTTCTGTTGCCTTTTGATGCATCAACATCTGTGCATTGACAGGTTCTTTTCCTCTTCTGTCCAGATTCTTATAGGT
>LGGM01000015.1 GCA_001509345.1 Clostridiales bacterium 38_11 | reverse complement strand
TCTTTTACAAAAGAACAATAAAAAAGGGCCTTCAAAGACCCCCTGTTAATACTATTCTAATATTATTCCTCTTCTTCCGCCTGCTTCTCTTCGTAAGCTTTAAACACTAAATCCTGAATCATGCTCCTTGTTAGTGAATTTATAGGATGTGCTATATCCTTAAACTCCCCATCCGGCATTTTTCTGCTTGGCATCGCAATGAAAGGTCCATTCTGTCCCTCGATTACCTTGATGTCGTGAACTACAAAACAATCGTCAAAAGTAACTGAAACAATGGCTTTCATCTTTCCCTCAGCGTTAATCTTCCTTACTCTTACATCTGTGATTTGCATGTTTTACCACCTTCCCCAGGATAATCTGTCCAAATACAATTATATTCTACTACATAATAAATAAAAAAGCAAAAACTCTTTAATTATTTATTCTTATTTTATTATCATCGTTCGGTTTTATAATAATTCTTCTACTTTCTTCATCAACATCATCCAATACCAGTAAAGAATTATACTCCTTGACTAATTTATTGAAGGGTTCTTTGGTTGAAATGACGACGTAAACACCAATAACCTCAACATTAAACTCTAGCATAAGATCTTTCATCCCCTTGGCTGTACCGCCACCCTTCATGAAATCATCCACTATCAGAACCCTTGAACCTTCCTTTATAGCCCTTCTTGATAATGTCATTGATTCAATCTTTTTTGTTGAGCCTGATACATAATTGATACTTAGGGTTGAGCCTTCTGTTACCTTGCTATTTCTTCTTATGATGGCCAATGGGACATCAAGTTCTTTTGCTGTCATCAGTGCAACAGGGATTCCTTTGGTTTCAACGGTGACCACATAATCGATGGATTGTTTTGAGTATTGGCTTGCTATGATCTTAGATATACTGTGTGAGTAATAGGGTGAATTGAATATATCGCTCATATATATGTATCCGCCCGGAATTATTCTAAAAGGGTCCGAGAAAGTCTGACACAAGTCATTCAATAAACTCTCCTGTTCTTTCCTGTTCATGCTGGGTATGTAAATGACACCACCGGATGCACCTGATATTGTTTCTATTTTGCCAAATTCCAGATCATTGACTAATCCTTTAACGATTACAATGTCCTCGCTAATGGTCGACTTTGCAGCATTAAATAATTCCGAAAAATAATTGTACGAAAAAATATGATTTGGTCTATCTGTAAAAATCTTCATCAATGCGCCTACTCTTTGATTCCGTCTATATTTTTTCATTTATTCACCTACTACGAATTATTTAAGTATATTATACCTATTTCATTCGGTACAAACAAGAGTATATTTGACTTTATATTATATTAGTTTACTGATATAATGGTAAAAAACAGAAGACAAGGTGATAAACATGAAATCATATGAATATATACATTTTATTGGTATAGGTGGCATTAGCATGAGTGGTCTAGCAGAGATCATGATTAAGAGAGGATGCAAGGTATCCGGATCTGACACGAGTTACTCATCCTTGATCAAGCATCTGAAAGATTTGGGGGCGGATATCACAATAGGTCATTCCGGGTCAGTCATTGCTTCCCAGGATCTTGTTGTTTTTACTTCAGCTGTGAAAACAGATAACCCTGAATTGACTGAAGCATTGAGGCTAGGTATCGAAACACTTGAGAGAGCTGATTTTCTCGGTGAGCTGATGAAAGACTTTGTTCATCCTATTGCGGTTTCCGGCACACACGGGAAAACAACCACGACCGGGTTTATGACATCGATACTGCTTATGGCCAAGAAAGATCCCACCATCCTGATAGGAGGAGAGTATAAACTGATTGACGGTAATATTCGTGTTGGAAGTGCTGATATACTGCTGACAGAAGCTTGTGAATACAAGAGAAGCTTTACTCGATTCAATCCAAAGTATGGTATTGTGTTAAACATCGAAGAGGACCATCTGGATTATTATCAGGATATAAAAGATATTCAAAATGCATTTCACGAATTTGGTAAAAACATCCCCAAGGATGGTTATCTAATCTATAATGATGATGATCCCAATTCCAAAGGTCTTTTCGATGACTTGGAATGTAATCTAATCAGCTTCGGTTTATCGAAGGGATCCTTTGTACGTGCAAGAAATCTAAAATACACACCTTATCCAGAATTTGATCTGTATTACGGAGAAAACTTGATGGGTAAATTTAGATTGAGTGTAGCCGGCGAGCATAATGTCTATAATGCTCTGGCTGCAGCAGCCTGCAGTCAGGCTATGGATATCAATATCTATGATATCAGGAAAGGAATAGAAGATTTCAGCGGAACAAAGAGAAGGTTTGAGCTAAGGGGAGAATTAAATGGAGCAGTCATCATTGATGATTACGCCCATCATCCGACTGAAATAAAGGCAACCTTAAAAACAGTTAAAGGCATGTCTAAAAAAAGAATTTTTTGTGTTTTTCAACCACATACTTTTACACGAACCCACTCACTTTTGGCTGAATTCTCGGAAGCTTTTCGTGATGCTGATGTAGTCCTTATCACTGATATTTACCCCGCTCGTGAAGAAGATACCGGTTTGGTTCATTCGAAGGATTTGGTCAAATCTCTGAAAACTAAAGGGGTCGAAGCATTATATTGTGCCACATTTGAAGAGGCTGAGGATTATTTGAGAAAAAATGTTAAAAAATCAGATTCTGTCATGATCATGGGCGCAGGAGATGTCTATCTGATTGCTGACCATCTTACAGGAAAATAATCCTATTACAGGTACGCCTTATTGTCAAATCCACGATTTTCCCAATGCCCACGATTATTTGGATTATCTGATAATTCAATTTTAAATACCCAACGCATCCATTTCTAACCATGCTTATTCTCAGCAATAACTATAATGGTTATTACAGCTCATGGGGTAATTCCAATCCATTAGCAAAAGGAGCCAAAATAAACTGGCTGTCAATGATATTTTTAAGTTGTATTCTAAAACTATAGACTGATCCACTAGGCCTTTCAGTTTCAGACGATGATTCATTTTCTCTGTAACGACTTGCTGTAAAGCTAGATATACCGTGTAATGTCTGTAAAAGCTCCGTCGATTATCAGATTCTCACATTGGTTGATATCCTCATATAATTCCCTATCATCAATAAGCTTCGGTACTTTGTCTCTTATGATTTTATATGCTTTTTCGGTTCCCTTTCCAAGTTGTTTTTTGCCTCGCAGATCGATTGCCTGACAAGCGCACATCAACTCCATCGCCAACACTCTTCGGAGATTTTTCATAACTTCTCTGGCCTTCCTGGCACCTATAGTACCCATGGATACATGATCCTCTTGGTTTGCAGATGATGGAATGCTGTCCACACTTGCCGGATGTGATAAAATCTTATTTTCCGAAACTAAAGCAGCGGCTGAATATTGGACAATCATAAAACCTGAATTTAACCCTCCTTTTTCTACCAAGAAAGCAGGAAGTGCACTTAAGGAAGGATTAACAAGCCTTTCAATCCTTCTTTCTGAGATATTGGCCAATTCAGCCAAAGCTATAGCCATAAAATCAAACGAGAGTGCCATTGGCTGCCCGTGAAAATTGCCACCGGATATCCCTGTTTCTTCGAATATAATTGGATTATCTGTCACTGAATTCATTTCTATCAGTATTTTTTCCGTTATGTATCTAAGAGCATCTTTGCTTGCACCATGAACCTGCGGGACGCATCTTAACGAGTATGCATCCTGAACTCTCAATTCTCCCTGAACGGTTGTCATTTTACTACCTTTCAGTAAATTAAGCATATTTTTAGCAGTATCAATCTGCCCTTGATGAGGTCTAACTTCATGAACCCTTGGATCTAGAGCAGTGGTGATGCCATTTAAAGCCTCGAAGGTTAAGGCTGCAGCCATATCAGCCATTTCGCTGAGTTGCAGACCATCGTAGATAGTCAAAGCGCCTATTGCTGTCATCACCTGTGTTCCGTTTATCAGTGCAAGACCTTCCTTCGCTACCAACTCAACCATTTTTATCCCAGCCCTTTTCATTGCCTCTGAACCTGTCATGACAGTCCCTTTGTATTCAGCCTTACCCAGTCCTATCAGTGGCAATACCATATGAGAAAGAGGTGCCAGATCACCGCTTGCACCAAGTGAACCTTTCTCTGGTATCAAAGGATGAACGCCTTTGTTTAGCATTTCCACAAGTGTGTTGATAGTTGAAAGCCTAATTCCTGAATATCCTTTTGCCAATGCGTTGACTCTCAATAGGATAATTCCCCTTACTATCTCTGTATCCAGAGTACTTCCAGCCCCTACCGCATGGGTAATAATGAGATTTTTTTGTAGTAGTATTGAGTCATTTTTCGTTATGTTGACATCGCTGAATTTACCAAACCCTGTTGTGATTCCATAGATTGTCTTACCACTTTCAATGAATTCGTCCACTTTTTTCCTTGAAGCGAGTATATTGATTTGAGACTCCTCACTCAATTCGACTGAATAATTGTTTCGGCATACTTTTACGAGATCCTCAAGGCTAAGAGTTGAACCATCAATCACTATCTTCTGCATTTTATTTCCTCCTCTAAACTAAAAAAGGCAAATCAGAACTACTTGTAGTCCTGATTTGCCTCCTTTTATCTATTATCTATAGGCATACATATTATTGATTTGATTAAATATATCATGTCTTCAGTTGTGCGTCAAACTATACCGGTTGTATCCCCATCCCAATTGCCTCATGTTCAAATCCTTGTCTTGGTGACCCTATCTGTCCATATAAAACAACTGCCAGCCAATCTCCCGATGATCTGTCCCCTAAAACAAGGTTTCCTCTTACAATAGCAAAAACCAGACCTGTACTTCTCAGCAAATCCCCTAGATCTACCTGTCCTCTGCAAAAACCACTGAAAGCCTCCATTGTCGCATGGTACAGAGCATGTTCCTCCCTGTAGTTTTCTCTAATCAGATCTTGTCTCATTGCAGCAGTCTCAATAGCTGCAAAAATTGTTTTTGATTCCATAGACCCTGCTTTTCCTTTATACATCTGATAACCATGTTCTCCAAATCGTGCTGCAATCTCCTGTTCCTGGGTGTCTTCCACCAAAACAAACTGAAGTGCAACTTTACCAATTCCTGTTTTTTTCAAAATATCACCTTTCTATTTTTATTGAGTTTGAAGATGAAATAATGGTAGCTCATAGCGATATTAAAAAGAAATCAAATCCAATATTTTCTTTTCAGCGTTTATGCTGTCATTTTCAAGTTCACTCACTCTCTTTCTCAAATCTTCAACAAACGCTTCATCCTTTATTGTGCCCAGATTGATTTTAACATTCAAGAGTGCTGCCAATACTGCAGTTCTTGCTGTCATCGCTGATATAATACCATCTGTTACCGCATTGCTGTTGCCTTTTAGAACCACATGTTCTGCGAGGTCCATTATTTCATAGGCTGCAGTCGCGATTTCAAATGGAACGGATGCTGCTTTCTTTAGAGCATCTTGAATTGCTTCTGTTCTATTGCTTTTTTCTTCATCTGTCTCTTTGGGTAGTTTAAATGCGTCCAATACTGCGTTGAATGCATCGCAATCTGTTTCTATATAATCCAACATTTTTTGCCTTATGCCCTCAGCTTTCTCCGCTATGATTATCATTTCATTCTCCACTTCAACATAATTCTTCTTGCCGATTGTGAGATTAGCCACCATGGAGGTAAGTGATGCTGACAACGCACCACATACTGCGGCTATGCTGCCACCTCCAGGTACTGGTGAATCTGAGGCTGTATCCTTTGTAAATTGATCTAGGGTTAGATTTTTCATAGTAATGCTCCTTTAGTTTTCTGCAACAATATTGCCTGACTTGATGACTGTTTTAACAATATTCATACCAATATGATAAGGAAGAAAATGATAGGATGGAAAATCAAGTATGATAATATCAGCCTTCTTCCCTACATCTATACTACCTGTCTCCCTTTCCCTTGATAAGGCGGCTGCACCGTTTATAGTCAGGGATGTGATAATTTCTTCAATTCGCATATCCATGTAAAGCGCAGCCAATGAAATAATCAATGGTATGGAATTGGAAAAACAGCTTCCTGGATTCAGATCCGTTGATAAAGCTACCGCACAATTGCTGTTTATCATTTTTCTGGCATTGGCATAATCCGTTTTAAGACTAAATGCAGTTGCAGGGAGTAATGTAGCAATGACTTTTTTAGCAGCCAGTTGACTAATTCCAAAATCTGAAGCCTGTAGCAGATGGTCAGCCGATATCGCACCAAGCTCTGCAGCTAGCTCCGCTCCTCCCAATTGTACAATTTCATCCGCGTGTATCTTAAGCTTTAATCCCAAGCCTTTTGCAGCAAGTAAAAATCTTCTGGATTGTTCAATTGTAAAAACATTCTTTTCGCAGAATATGTCTGCAAACTCAGCTAGATTTTTTTGTATGACAATCGGCAAAACCTCGCTAATCTGTAAATCGATAAAGTCGTCTTCTTTTCCTTTGTATTGTTTTTCTACGGCATGCGGTCCCAAAAATGTGGTGGCAATATCGATGTCTGTTCTCTTTTCTTTAAGAATTCTCATCGCTTCTAGCTGCTTTATCTCAGTTGCCTTATCAAGACCATAACCGCTTTTTCCCTCAACTGTTGTTACGCCGAATTTGATCATGCTGTCAAGTCTCTTGTTGCCAACAGTTACCAACTCCGCTAATGTGGATTCTCTTGTCGACCTCACGGAGCTGACAATGCCACCTCCTCTTTCCATGATGTCCATATAGCTGTCCCCTCTCAAGCGCCAGGAGAATTCTTCAGCTCTGTATCCCCCAAAAATAAAATGAGTGTGTGAATCGACAAATCCGGGCATGACTGTATTACCCTTCGCGTCGATAATCTCATAATCATCAAGATCAATGGTTTTCAATACTTCTGTCTCAGTTCCAACCATCGAAATGTAGCCATCTTGAATGAGGATTGCTCCATTTTTTATAGGATTTATTTGCATCATTGTTGTGCCTGATTTAGCTTCAAACCCAGAACAGGTAACAACCTCTGATGAGTTTAAAATCACCTTTTTACTCATATTTTCAACTCCTAAGGAAGTTTGTCTAATTATTGCGTTTTTCAAATGCAATCTCTATCAAATTGTCATCGGCCACATAAGGTATGGTGATATGATCTTCGCCCTTAAAATTCTTATTGTATTCTATCGAGGTCTCAATTGAGTTTTCGCATCTGGCCCAATTTCTCCTTGAAACACCTACCATGGTATCCCAGGGGATCGCTTTTCTGATGATTTCATCAACACGGTCACTACCGTCTAATACCATTCCAAATCCACCATTGATGGCCTTGCTTATGCCTACGCCGCCACCATTGTGCAGTGCAACAAGACTCATACCTCTTCCTGCGTTGCCTGCAAAGCATTGGATTGCCATGTCTGCCGTGATATTGCTTCCGTCTTTTATATTGGATGTTTCACGGTATGGAGAGTCTGTTCCGCCTGTATCATGATGATCTCTACCCAGCATGACTGGACCTATTTCTCCGTCTCTGATCATCTGGTTGAATTTGAGTGCTATATCTCTTCTTCCTAAGGCGTCCTGATAAAGGATTCTTGCCTGGGTTCCCACAACCAATTTATTCTTTTCGGCATCTCTAATCCATACATAATTGTCTCTATCCTGGCCTCTTCTATCAGGATTTATTACTGACATGGCTGCATGGTCGGTCTTTATAAGGTCCTCCTTCTTTCCGCTCAAACAGACCCATCTGAAAGGTCCATAGCCATAGTCAAACAGCATTGGTCCCATTATATCTTCCACATAGGATGGAAAAACGAATCCCTCGCTTGTGTCTATTCCATTCTTAGCAATATCCTTTGCTCCTGCATCAAAAACAGCCCGCATAAACGCATTCCCGTAATCAAAGAAGTAGGTTCCTCGCTCGGTCAATACTTTTATCAATTCAAAATGTCTGATTAATGTTTTGTTCACTAGTCCGTTGAATCTTACTTTGTCATTTTTTAGCATCTTCGTTCTTTCGGAGAAGGTTAGCCCCTGTGGGCAATAACCTCCATCATAAGGGACATGACATGATGTCTGATCACTCAACAATTCGATATGTATATTGTTGTCAACCGCATATTCCAGAAGATCTACTATGTTTCCATGATATGCTATTGAAATTGGTTCTTTCCTTCTCATATATTCATAGGCAAGTTGAAATGTCTCTTTCAAATCTGATGTGATCTTTGAAACCCATCCTTGGTCCAGCCTTGTCTTAATCCTCGAGAGGTCGACCTCCGCTATGATACCAACTCCATTGGCTATCTCTATAGCTTTAGGCTGTGCACCACTCATTCCGCCAAGACCTGATGTCACAAACAAATGCCCTTTAAGATCCTGATCATCGGGTATTCCCAGTTTCAATCTTCCTGCATTGAGTATAGTGTTGTATGTGCCATGGACTATCCCCTGGGGACCTATATACATCCATCCGCCAGCTGTCATCTGTCCATAACTGGACACGCCCATAGCGGTAGCTTTCCCCCAATCATCAGGATTATCAAACATCCCTACCATCAATCCATTCGTGATAATAACCCTTGGACTTGTTTTGTTGGACTTAAATAGACCTAATGGATGACCTGACATTACAACGAATGTCTGTTCATCAGACAATTCCTCCAGATATTTCATGATAAGCCTGTATTGCATCCAGTTTTGACATACCTGGCCTGTTTCTCCATAGGTCACCAATTCATAAGGGTAAAGACAGATATCAAAATCTAGATTGTTGTCTATCATTACCTGAAAAGCTTTGCCTTCAATGCATTTTCCCTTGTACTCGTCAATCGATTTGCCATACAGTTTGCCTTGTGGCCTGTATCGGTATCCATATATTCTGCCTCTGGTATACAATTCATCAAGAAACTCGTCAACAACCAATGGATGATGTTCTTCAGGTATGTATCTGAGGGCGTTTTTTAGAGCCAGTTTGATTTCTCTGTCTGTTAAAGTCAGTTCTCTCATGGGGGCTCTTCTAAAGCTTTCGTCAAAATCCGGATGCTCCGGAAGGCTATGATCTAGCTTAATTGTCATGGCATTGGAAATTCTTAAGTTATCAATCATACAATTCCTCCTATGGTTTGAATCGGAAATTTATTCTATAATAATTATACTATGGTCGGACGTTTTTTACAAAAAACAAAAGGAACCGTCCCTTTTGTTTTTGGACTGTCCCTTAACAAATCAATAATTTATTCTACTGAAGCTATCAGCTCTCCTGATTCTACTTGCTGTCCAACTTTGACATTTATGTCAACAATTCTACCGGATAAAGGGGATAGGATATTAGTTTCCATTTTCATGGCCTCTATTACAGCTATTGGAGCATTTTCTTCCACAGCATCACCCTTAGCAACCAGTATTTTTATGACAGTTCCAGGTATGTTTGATCCAATTTCTCCTTTTTTGTCTTTGTTGGCCAAAATCATTTGTGTACCATTTTGATGAGTTTGAATACTCCTGTCTTTTATCTTGATGACCCTTCTGTTTCCATTTAATTCAAAGACAATATCTCTGTTTCCATCTTTGTCAACTTCCTTTATTTCAACCATTTTCACAATATAGAATTTACCCTCGTCGACTTTCACCTCACAGGTTTCGCCTTCTTCCAAACCATGGAAGAATATATCACTCCCCATCAGTTGAAAGTCACCATTATCCTTTTTATAATTCAAATAATCCTCAAATACTTTTGGATAAAGCGCATAACTCAGGCAATCCTTCATGGTGGCATCGATTTCGAATGTCGAATCCAGATAGCTTTTGATTTTGGTAAAATCCTCAGATTTTAACAATTCACCAGGTCTCACATATATTGTCTCTTTGCCTTTAAGAACAAGTCGTCTCAAATCTTCTGGAAAACCACCCATTGGCTGGCCCATCATTCCCTGAAAATAGGACACCGCCGAATCCGGAAAATCCATGCTTGCCGCTTTTTCATATATGTTATCTGCTGTGAGATTATTTTGAACCATGAAGATAGCTAGATCTCCAACAACCTTTGAAGACGGTGTCACTTTTACAATGTCGCCAAGCATTTCGTTGACCGTTTTGTACATTTCCTTTACTTCTTTGAACTTATGCCCAAGACCAAAACTCTCCACCTGTGGTTTGAGATTTGAGTACTGACCTCCGGGAATCTCATACTTGTATATTTCAGCGGTTCCTGATTTAAGCCCGGATTCAAACTTTGAATAGACCGGTCTTACCGCATCCCAATAATCTGATATTTCCTGAAGCTTGTCCAAATCAAGGTTTGTATGTCTAGCTGTATTTTCAAGTGCTGCTACCACTGCATTCAATGCCGGTTGACTTGTTAATCCAGCCATGCTGCTGAATGCGACATCCACTATGTCGACATCTGCCATAGCTGCCATCAATACTGTAGCTATGCCATTACCACTTGTATCATGGGTATGAAGATGTATTGGTATGCTAATTTCGTTTTTTAGCGCTTTAATCAGAGTATTAGCAGCCATAGGCTTCAGTAGTGCAGACATATCCTTTATACCCAATATGTGAGCTCCTGACTTTTCAAGCTGCTTTGCCATGTCCACATAGTACTTCAAGGTGTATTTGTCTTTTGTGACATTCAAGATATCACCCGTATAACAGATGCATGCCTCAACTACTTTGTCTTGTTTCAATACCTCGTCCATAGATATTTCCATACCCTTGATCCAATTTAGAGAATCAAATATCCTAAATATGTCAATACCGGATTGGGCTGATTGTCTGACAAAATCTCTGATGACATTATCAGGGTAGTTTTTATAACCCACTGCATTTGATCCTCTCAGCAACATTTGGAGCATTATATTTGGCACTGCTTCCCTTATTTTCTCGAGTCTTTCCCAGGGGTCTTCCTTAAGAAATCTGTAAGAGACGTCATAGGTTGCTCCGCCCCACATTTCCAGCGAGAACAGGTCTTTTGCCAGATGTGATACTGCGGGAGCCACTTTCACCATGTCAATCGTACGCATTCTTGTTGCCATCAATGATTGATGAGCATCTCTCATGGTTGTGTCAGTCAAAAGCAATCGTCTCTCATTTTTGACCCAATCCGTCAATCCTTTTGCCCCGTACTTATCCAGTATTTGTTTAGAACCGCTTGGTGTTTGTCCTAACTCGAAATGAGGTACTCTCGGAACATCAAATTGTGGCTTGACACCTCTGGTTTCATTGACGGTCACATTTCCAATAAATTTGAGAATCCTTATCTCCTCATCCACACCGGTTCTTATGTCAAACAGATTAGGATTATCTTGTATAAATCCTGTATCACAATTACCTGACTTGAATGTCTCATGATTGAGAACATTAAGCAGAAAAGCAATATTTGTTTTTACGCCTCTTACCTTGAACTCCTGCAACGCTCTCGAGGATTTGTTGACAGCATCCTCAAAAGTTCTTCCCAGCGATGTTACCTTGACAAGCAGGCTATCATAATAGGGACTGATCACAGCTCCAGTAAATCCGTTTCCGCCATCAAGCCTGATGCCCAGACCTGAGCTTGACCTGTACACGTCTATCGTACCGGTGTCAGGTGCAAAGCTGTTGGCAGGATCTTCTGTCGTAACACGGCATTGAATAGAGTATCCACGGGATTGTATATCATTCTGAGAACTAATCCCTATCTGAGGTGAATCCAGTCTATATCCTTCAGCAACTCTAATCTGAGCCTGCACAATATCGATACCTGTCACCATTTCTGTCACAGTATGTTCTACTTGTATTCTTGGATTCATTTCAATAAAGTAGTGGTTTCCCGAAGAGTCCATAAGGAATTCAACAGTCCCGGCACTGCGGTAACTCACAACTCTGGCAATTTTCAATGCATCATTGCAGATTGTTTCCCTTTGTTCATCCGTTAGGCATATTGCCGGAGTGAATTCGATTACTTTCTGATGTCTCCTTTGAATCGAGCAGTCCCTTTCATACAAGTGAACTAGATTGCCATAGCCGTCACCTAAAATCTGTACCTCTATATGCTTCGGTTTCTCAATATATTTTTCTATAAAAATATCATCTATGCCAAATGCCTTTTTAGCTTCATTTTTGGCACTGATGAATTCAGCAATCAGGTCTTTTTCCTTTCTGACAATACGCATACCTCTTCCACCACCACCTGCAGCCGCCTTTAGTATTACAGGGTATCCACAATAGTCAGAAAACTCCTTTGCCTCGTCATCTGAAGTGACTGCTTTTTCTATTCCAGCTATAGTTGGTACACCTACCTCATTTGCAACCATCTTAGATTTTATTTTATCTCCTAGTCTATCCATCATGTAGTGAGTCGGGCCAATGAATGCTATTTCGGCTTCATCACATTTCCGTGCAAACTCTGAGTTCTCGGCAAGAAAACCATATCCGGGATGAATGGCATCAACACCTTTGGTAACAGCAAGATTAATAATTTCATCTATGCTTAAATAGGCTTCCACAGGCCCTTTGTTTTTGCCTATTCTATAGGACTCATCCGCCTTACTTCTAAACAATGCATTCTTATCCTCCTCAGAATAAATTGCTACAGATCTTATCCCTAATTCTCTACAAGCTCTGAATACTCTAATAGCAATCTCGCCTCTGTTCGCAACAAGAATTCGTTTGAATTTTTTCATAATTTCACCACCACCTTATTATTCCCATCACTTATTAAAATAAAAGTGGAGCATAAAACTCCACCAAATCAAGTCCTTATTAGGTAATAGGATAACAAATTTAAATTAGTTTTTCAAGCATTATTTTTAATTATTTTAATTATTTCACCCCTAAACTTATTTGTATTCTGTTTTCTGCTTATTGAATACGTCTTGCCTCTCGAATATATCTCCAAATATAGATTCAACAATCCTTTTCATTTCACTGTCACTTAAAGATGTTTTTCTTCCCTTTTCATATTCCGCATCCACCAGGTCTTTCACAAGACTTATTCGCTTATCTTTCTTATGAACTCTAGCCGCTTCCTTCAGATTATAATTGAGATTGATCCATCCGGATATTCCGGCAACTCCCGAATACTGATTGACGACGATTCTTATGCTTTTATCAAATATTTTTTTACTGTCAAAGGAATTATAAATACTCTCATTCTTCATGATTCCATCGGCATGAATTCCTGCACTTGTCGAATTAAACTCTGTCCCAAGAAAAGGCATTTTTGAATGTATCTTGTAACCAAATTCTTTTTCAAAGAACAAAACTACGTCATTCAATTGCTCAAAGTTAATCTTGTTTTTTGGTGTTTTCAGCTGATGATACTCAACCAACATCGATTCCATCGGGCAATTTCCTGTTCTTTCTCCTATCCCCAATAGGGTTGTGCTGACTGAAGATGCGCCGTACATCCATGCAGCGGTGGAATTTGCCGTACAATAATAATAATCATTGTGTCCGTGCCATTCCAATTGCGAGGAATCTAATCCCGCTACGTTTTTGATATAATACATAAGACCCGGCACACTTCTGGGTAGCTTGTGACCATTAAAAGGCTTTCCAACCCCTAGCGTATCACAAATCCTGAATTTTATTTTAATGCCTGCTTGATTCCCCATTTCGTTGATCGCTTTAACAAGAGGTATAACAAAACCAAATATATCAGCTCGCGTTGTGTCTTCCAGATGGCACCTTGGTATGATGCCGTATTCCAACGCTTTTTCCACTGCACTCAAGTATAGAGAAAAGGCTTGATTTCTGTTTTTGTTTAGTTTCTGAAAAATATGATAATCAGAGCTAGACATCAGAATTCCTGTTTCTTTCACGCCACATTCTTTGGCTAATTTTATATCATCGATATTAGGTCTGGTCCATCCAGTGATTTCGGGAAATCTGTAACCCAAAGCCTGACACTTCTCCAAAGCTCTTCTATCTCTGTCTGAATACATGAAAAATTCCGCTTGTCTAATAAGACCATTATTGTTATCTAGGACATGAAGCATCTTGAAAATTTTCTCAATCTGTTCAACTGAAAAAGACTCCATGGATTGCTGCCCATCTCTGAAAGTTGTGTCGGTAATCCAAATGTCTTCAGGGAGATCATAGGGCAATGTGATGTTGTCAAATTGGCTAACTGGGAATTTACTGTAAGGAAATATTTCAGGATAGTAATTAGGTTTTATCACATCTAATACTTTTGAATAATTGTTTTCCATGGTTTGGTTGTCCTCCTTGTTATATGCAAGTAATATTTTAATTATTTCATACAAGCTTAAAAAAATATACAGTTTATGCCGCTTGCACATATTATGTAGTTATTTTATCAAATAAAAGACTGTCTGTCAATAACTAAATGCAAGATATATTACATATCTTGCATTTATTAAGGATTGGATTATTGAATATTTATTAAAACTCTAAAATATCTACTCGTAATTTGCTTTTTATTGAACTCAATCGCATTATGTTTGTATCTGACAGGTACATGTTGATATTGAACTTTCAAATTGTCTCTTTTCTTTATTGAAATACGCTTGAAATTTGACTTCCACAAATTATAGTCTGTTATTTATCCGCTTTCTCAAACCATTGTTTTATCTTTAGTGCTGCTTTTTCGGGATCAGCTAATCCACTCAGAATTAGTTGGTAATCGTATGTGGCTGATTTATTGCTATAGAGAGGATCATAATAGTTGATCATCAAATCAGCTATTGCATCATCAATATTGCCTTCTTTTATAGCTTGTGATAATTTGTCCAGTTTCTCCTTGGAGAGGTACTTTTTCAGATACAACAAAGACTGAAGTATTTCTTCTTGAAAACCATTTTTTTGCGTATAATCTTCCTTTATCACCTTAACTCTGTAATCAATCTCTTCCTCTATCAAAATATGCACACCTGTTTTCATTTTTTCATGTATACACCCTGGTACAAGCACATTGCCGACCTTTCTGCTCTCCGCTTCCACAAAAATATCATGGGTTTGAAATGACTGCATCTGATGGAATATATTGGATTCTAATTGTTTCTGGCTATTGCAAGCTCCTAGTCCCACACTCCCTAACACTGAACCTCTGTGGTTTGCCGCTCCTTCTAGATCCAACGCATCCAAGCCAAAGTTTATCAGGCTTTTTAGAACTTTTGTCTTCCCTGTGCCGGTATTGCCGTGCAGGACAATGTAATTCAATTTGTTATTCAGCTCAGGCAATTGCTCGATTATATAATTTCTGTATCGCTTGTAACCGCCGTCAAGCTTCAGCACACCCACGCCTATGGAAGAAAATGCAGATGCAAAGAAAGTACTTCTGTATCCACCCCTTGCGCAATAAGCAACAAGCTGTCGGTCATGACTATCTTTTAAGTTCACAATCATTTCGTATATTTGTGGCAATCTTGCAGAAGCGAATTGAATACCAAGCTTTCGTGCTTCACTCACACTATCATTTTTATACGCTGTACCTATTATCTTTCTTTCCTCATCTGTAAACAGAGGGATATTGACAGCTCCCGGTATATGAGCTTCTTCATACTCTCCCTCACTTCTAACATCTATATAAATAATATTTTTTTTTGTCTTTTCAAATGGAATCTCAAGAAACATTTTCAACTCACCCAATCTATATTCAAATGTAATGTGTCGTTATAATTGACCATAGTGAATTGTTCGTCATTATAGTCTATTTCAGTCAGACTACAATTGTCAACCACATTTCTGAACCATGATGACGGATCAGCTTTTTCTATCATGTAAGAGGTCAGACCTTTGATAGTGCCTCCATGGGCTACAATCAGAATCGTCTTGTCTGAATGCTCTTTTATTATTCTCTCAAATCCATTCTTGACCCTGTCATAAAACTCATTGAGGGACTCACCACCTGGGTATCTGAAATTTAATGGATCTGAATATAGCATAGATTTAAGTTCCGGATGTTTCAGCCAAATCTCATTGAAGGTAAACCCTTCGAAAATCCCGCAATTTATTTCTTTAAGACTGTCATCCTTTAAGATTGGTATGTTCCTGTCTTTTAAAATAATCATAGCAGTTCTATACGCACGATTAAGGGGGCTAGTAATCACTAAGTCAAAATGAGTTTTCCTCAGTCTGACCGATAGTCTTTCCGCACCTATCAAGCCATCCTCTGTCAATGGGGAATCCATTGATCCTTGAATTATCCTTTTCCTGTTCCAATCTGTCTCGCCATGTCTTGTTATATAGATTTTCATTGTGCCTCCGTAGATTAACCGTTCGGACTATATGTCCCAGTTTTTAACTATAGCTTGATCCTGTGAAAATATATAATAGATTAGTGTTATATTTTCATCATATTTGGTGATTTTGAATTTACCTGACATTTGAATAGGAAAAAAATCCTGCTGCCCGGTTCTAATATATGGAAAGCCATACTGTAGATAATTTAGGTTGAATTGTTTGTATTGATGGTACACGCTATTGGTTTCTATAGTTAATTGAATATAATGGTTCCCATCTACCAAACTAATTGAATTAGTTTTATAATCGGTTAAGATATCGTCTCGTTTTAATCCTAACGATCCAGCTACCAAATATTCATAGTCATATTTTGGCACCTGCAGGATTGCTTCCAAATCAAGACTACTATCTTCCAGAAATCCATAGTATCCCGTTTCATTCTGTCTGATGACGTAGCAGCCAAAAAAACTATTGAAATACTTGCTATCGGGGTCGAATACGGTGGATGATCCTTTTGTGTAATCTCCATAGGAGTAGTAGATCAACAGATCCACATCCTTTTCAACATAATCAGAAAAAGTAGTGTCTAAAAACGCATTCATTAAAGGATACCAATCTCCAGGCGGTGTTATAAGATTCAGATCCGATAACTGCACACTAATTCCAGATTTCTTGATATTATCATTATTGCTGAAGGACATGATAACAAGACTGAATATATAATAGCTGTTTAAGATTAAAACCGTTATGAGAATTAATAAAATTAGAGGTGTGGTTCTTTTTAACATTTAAGCCTTATAATCAACTGTTCCTAGAAAATACGTACAATCCTGCTATGACTATTATACCTCCGATTATTGTCTGAATTGATGGTGTTTCACTTAAAAACGTGTATGCCATTATGCTGGCTAAGACTGGTTCACCTAAAGTAGCTGTTGAAACAAATGTTGAAGTGGTGTGTTGCAGCATCCAGTTATAGATGGTGTGTCCCAGTCCTGAACTGATAAGACCATGTGACACCATCAGCGTCAGGTTTATAGTTGATTGGACCGCGAGGTCAATTTTTAAAAGCATAGACAATGCAAATAGAAAGACCGCTGATGATGAATAGGTTACAAATACATAATCTACCAGTGCCATGTTTTTTCTTACATTCCTTCCGATAATAAGATAGCCCGCAATAAATATAGCTCCTAAAAATGCCAGAATATCTCCAAAAATAGCATTCCCGGATATTTTAAAATCTCCGACTGAAATGATGATTGCCCCTATGATGGTGATCAAAATTCCGATGATCTGTATTCTCAGGATGCGTTCCTTTAAAACAATCACATTGTAAGTTGCAACAAACAATGGACTCAGTGAAACAAGAACAGTAGAACTGGATACTGTTGTATAGCTTAAAGAGCTAATCCACGTTGCAAAATGCCCTGCCAGAAAAAAACCACTGATTATGGACAATAAAACACCCTCTTGATTCAAAGTGGATTTATCTCTCAAGTAATTGACTGTAAAAGGAACCATAAAGAATAGAGATGCTGACAGAAGTCTATAGGTGGCGATTGCTATTGGTGGCGCATCTATGATACGAATGAACATTGATGACACAGATGAAAACAACAAACCTATAAACACAAAATACTTTGATGGTGATATCTCCATATGCTCTCCTGATTTGTCCAATTTAAAACATTATAGCACTATCCAATTTATTTGACAAAAAACAAAAAGAACCGTCCATTTTGTTTTTTGTGTTTTTTGTCAGTTTTTGTAACTGTGAACAGGCGCAGGGATCCTTCCACCTCTGTTGATAAAAGCCTCACTTGAGAATTTATTGACTGCCATTATAGGCGCTCTTCCCAACAATCCTCCAAAAAATGCCTCCTCACCAACATCTTTACCGTAAACCGGTACGATACGAACCGCAGTTGTTTTGTGATTGATGACACCAATAGCACACTCATCAGCAATAATGGCTGAAATGGTGCTTGCTGTCGTTTTTCCTGGTACTGCAACCATATCCAATCCTACAGAGCAAACACATGTCATAGCCTCCAGCTTATCCAAGGTAATCGCACCGGTTCTCACTGCTTCCATCATCCCCTCGTCTTCACTTACCGGGATAAAAGCACCACTCAATCCGCCTACATGGGATGAGGCCATGATTCCGCCTTTTTTGACTGCATCATTTAGTAAGGCTAGAGCAGCAGTCGTGCCATGGGTCCCACACCTTTCAAGACCCATCTCTTCTAGAATTCTAGCGACACTGTCTCCTATCTCAGGTGTTGGTGCCAAAGACAGATCCATTATGTTGAACGGCACATTCAATCTTCTCGATACTTCTCTTACTAAAACCTCTCCCGCCCTTGTTATTTTGAAGGCTGTTTTTTTAATGGTCTCTGAGACAACATCGAATGGTTCGCCCTTAATATCCTCAAGCGCTGCCTTGACTACTCCTGGTCCACTTACTCCAACACTGAGGGATGTCTCATACTCGCCTATTCCGTGATATGCACCCGCCATAAATGGATTATCGTCTACGGAATTAGCAAACACAACTAGTTTTGCACATCCTAGACTGTCCTTGTCTCTTGTGAGATAAGCGGTGTTCTTTATAATTTCACCCATCAACCTAACCGCTTCCATGTTAATCCCTGCCCTGCTTGTTGCCACATTGACAGAAGCACATACCTTTTTTGTGCTCGCAAGGGCTTCGGGAATGGAATTAATCAGTATTTCATCACCTTTGGTAAAACCCTTCTGTACCAGCGCTGAAAAACCACCCAGAAAATCAACCCCTACCGTTTCTGCTGCTTTGTCCAATATCCTTGCAAATTCAACATAATTAATGTCTAAACTAGCCCCTGCTATCAGCGATATGGGTGTAACAGATATTCTTTTATTAATAATAGGTATCCCGTACTCACGCTCAACATCCTCTACGGTTCTTACCAATTTTTCTGCCTTTTTGGTTATCTTGTCATAGATTTTTTGTCTGGCGATTTCACCATTTTCATGGGAGCAATCAAATAGAGATATTCCCATGGTTATGGTCCTGATATCGAACTTGTGTTTTTCCACCATTCCAATGGTTTCCATTATGTTGTTTCTGTTAATCATATCCCGCCTCCTAAATCTCGTGCATTCTTTTAAAGATATCTTCTCTTTGTACTCTAATGGATAATTGCATCTCATTTTCGACTATAGAAAATTTCTGTTGAAGCTCCTCGATTGAAATCTCCATTTTCTTCAAATCCACTAGCATAATCATTGTAAAATACTCTCTCATTACCGTCTGGTTAATATCGAGGATATTGACCGTGCATTCAGCAAGAACCCCTGAGACTCTGGCAATAATTCCAACCTTATCTTCTCCGATGATTGTCAAAACAGCTTTCATAATACGCCTCCTTCATAAAAAAACGGACACAAAAAGGCCCGCAGAATAAAAAACTAATCTGCCTCTGTCCTTTTACCTGAGAGTTTCACCTTTCGGTTTTCCCCTTCGGTGCTCACATAGAGTCTCTCCAGAGGTTTGTCCAGAAACGGTCGTCACATGACTTCCGCAACCTTCAACCAATATTCATTTAAATAATAGTGTTAGTATATGCCATTACAAATAAAATTACAAGTCTAAAATAAATGAACTATAATGCCCTGTACAATTCCTATCATGAAACCAAGAACACCACCAAGTACCTCTATATACCTCAATTCCTTCTTGGCAATCTCATAGGCTAATGCCTCCAGTTTACTAAGGTCAAAAGAATTGATTCTCTCTTCCACTATCTTGCTTATTTTTATGTCTTCCTGGGCTTTTTCTCCCAAACTTACAATCATCTCTCTGATTTTTTCTTTTCCTTCATTCTCAATTGCTTTATCTATATAGCTTATAATTATATTTTTAAAACCTATCAGGAGTGGATATTCCATGATCTTATTGGAAATGATTTTCTTGAAATCAACTTTGATCGTTTTGAGCAGACTCTCGATTCGTTCTTCTGTAGCAAATTGTTCAATAATATCATCCAGGTTAATCAGTTCAGTTTCCACTGTCTCCCCGATGCTGACAGCTATATCTTCCTGTCTTTTGGGTATTACCCCTTGTAATTTAACATTAAGGATTGGAATCTTTATCTCGTTGTATGGTCTGAATAGCATTTTTATCGCTAGAACATTTGTTATATAACCAATAGCAGAGCCTATAACTGCAAGTATCAGAATCTTTATCAGTATTGTAGCCATTTAATTTCCTTCCTATAGTCTCACAAGATGTGCTTTCCGTTTACGATAGATGGTGATGTGTGCAAATCCTAATTTTTTGACGGTATTAATCAGTGCTTTGTGCTTGAAACCAATCATATCCGGTAGATGTGCATCGGACCCGATTGTTAGTTTCTCTCCGCCTAATTTTTTATACATGGTGAGAATCTCCAGCTTAGGATATGGCCTTGCCAGAATTGTATGATAACCAGCGGTATTAATCTCTAAAGCCTTGTCTCGTTTAATCAGCTCTCTCAATATATCAGAGACCAGATTTTTATATTTGCCAAATTCAAGATCCATGTAATACCTGTCCTTAAACTTATCTATAATATCCAGATGACCAAGAACATCAAAATTATCAAAGGATTTTATAGTATCGAGGATTTCTGAATAGTACTCTTCGTAGATCCTCAGTGTGTGTTTTTCTGAATAAAACTTTTCGTTGTTCAGATAGATTCCTCCTACTCTGTGAGTGGAGAGGATAATCATATCCAATGGATCTTGTTTGGTAAGTTCATCAAATCTTGAGAATTGGCTTTTTTCACATCCCAACTCCAAAGCTGAAAGAACCTCGATTTCCGGAAGTTTCTTGTTGACCGTCTGGATTCCTTTCCTATATTCATTTAAACCAAATGTCATATCATGACCTGGTATTTCACTCAATTCATAATGATCAGCAATATACATCAATTTGATTTTTCGCTTAATCGCCTCATTCGCCATTCTCTCTATACTATATTTGCAGTCTGCGGAATATATAGAGTGAACATGAAAGTCATACATAGTTTATCTCCTAACTAATTAAAACCCGCTTTGCCGCGGTCCAAGTAATTCATACCCGCTCATTAGCAGGTGGGTGTCCTGTCATGCATCTCTGATATCCTGACAAGCAGGTTCGTCATCCTTGCACAAACTCCAAACTCCCGTATAAATTATGTCGGTTGAATTAAATGGTCCCTCGCACATCGCAGGCTATTCTCTTAATCTCATTATAATCTAATTCCATTGAATTATCAAATTATCAACAAACTGTATATTGCATACAATATTTGAATTGATTTTGATTTAGTCTATCTTGACCGCTTTCGAAATATTTAACAGATACAGATAGGATTCCTTGACTCTTTTACCGGTTAATGCATTTAATGCCTCCCTATATGTACGTATCTGCGTGCTGTAATTATCAATCAATTCTTCGATTCGATCATCGCCAGCTCTATCGGTCTTATAGTCAATTAAAACAATCTCGTCACTTTCGTAGAAATAACAGTCGATTATTCCCTGCACATAAACAGATTCCTCCGGGTTATCTTTCGCAATCTGAAGTATATCGCCCACACTCTTTTTTAAAATAAATGGTTGCTCTCTTTTGATAGTACTGGATTTTAGCATTCTCATTCCCAGTTCAGAACGATAAAAATTAAGAATCTTATCTGACTCGACCACCTGTGCTTCTTCTTCTGTCAGCTGTTTTTTTCTAACCATACCTTCCACAAATTCATTGATATAATCTTTACTGAAAGGTTTATTAAGTTTGATTAGCTGTAGTACAGCGTGGTTTATTGTGCCAATCTCCGCAGGAGTGAATCCACTCAACTTGCTCTTAAACAATGGTACTTCCTGCATAAATGGAATTTTATACCTAAACTCATATTGATTCTTCAAGCTTATATTCTTAATGTCAGTCACGGTTATTTTCCCAGGCAGAGAATGGCTCGTCTTAAACCGGTATTTCCACTTGAATCGCTTATCCAATAGAGAAAAGACTTTATTATCGATAATTGTTTTTTCCAATTCATTCTTAATAGTTGTGTAGGCATCCGGTATATTCTTATTGTTGATGGTTTCAATATCTGTTATGCTGATTCTATTGACGGTATATCTATCATTACAATGGTTCATAAGGACAATTCCGATCCAGTCGAGATAGTTTCTTTTTGTGATTATATGGTAATAATCACAAGATTCCTCCTTGCATTTTTGAACCCATTTTTCAAAATTGTTTACGGTTCCAACAAGAATCAATTTGTCTATTGCTCTTGTCAATGCTACATAAAGCACCCGCATCTCTTCCGAAATACTTTCTTTTCTCATCTGAATTTTTGATGCGTATCTGGGCAGTGTCTCGCGAAATATCCGTTTATTGGGATCGATGAATTTTGGTGCAATAAGGCATTTCTTGCTGATTATAATCTGGTCATTCAAATCAGTCATATTGAATTTCTTGCCTAAACCCGCGCATATTACGATCGGAAATTCAAGACCTTTGCTCTTGTGTATGGTCATCAACCGCACTACATTATCATTCTCTCCCAACAATTTGGCGGTTGACATATCTCCATAGGATTGACCTATCTTCTCCAAATAGGTTATAAAATCAAAGATACCTGTGTTTCCATCCGCTTCAAATATAGCTGCCCGATCTGACAATAGCCTCAGATTTCCCTGCCTCAAGTTGCCATTAGGAAGCATCCCATTAAAATAATAGTATTCGGTTTCTGTCAGAATTTCCCATATTAGAGATCCTAGCTTGGTATACCTGCTTCTCCATTTCCAATCTTCTATCTTGCGGAGAAAACTTTTAATTTTTTCACTTAGATAGTCATCACAAATCGATATGTAATGATGGATTGCCTCATGATAATCTTTTTTAGGAGAACCCAATCTTATTCTAATCAATTCGTCTATTGTAAAACCACCTATGTGGGATTTCATAACACTTAGAAGGGGAATATCCTGTTTTGTATTATCCAGCAAGCGTAATAAATTTATCATGACCTTGATTTCCATTGTATCAAAATAACTACTGGTAATATCAGCGTATAAAGGAATACCATTGTCATAAAAAACCTCATCAAAAACGCTTGACCACCTGACAGCGGACCGCAATAGAATGACTATATCCTTGTATTTGACTTCTGATGCGTTATCTCCAACCAGGTCTTTTATTCTATTGACGATGAAGGTGGCTTCTATCTGACTTGTTTTGAGTTCTTGAAGTTCTTCGTCTAGCGCATCATCCGGTCTTTTTTCTAATATGTTTATTTCAACACAATTTTCTTTTTTATCGCAAATGCCTCCACTCAGTAAAAAAGAATCCGCATCATAATCTATTTCCCCACAATCCTCACGCATTATATTTTGAAAAACGTCATTTATAAAATCGAGTATTTCTGGTCTGCTTCTGAAATTTCTATTTAGAAGCACCAGCTTGTTGCTATAGAGCTCATTTTCAGATTTATATTGATTATATTTGTCTATAAACAATGTGGGGTCTGCCTGTCTGAATCGATAGATGCTCTGTTTGACATCGCCTACCATAAAAACGTTATTGTTACATTTGATCTTATTGATAATTTCTTCCTGAACGCCGTTGCTATCTTGATACTCGTCTATGTAAATATACTTGAATCGGTCTCGATAGTAATTAGATGCCTCTTCATATTCCAGAATTTTCAATGTTAGGTGTTCGGCGTCATTGAAATCAAGGCATTTTTTTGATAACTTTTCTCGGTGAAACTCTGAGTTGATTTCTTTAATGAGTTCAGACAACACTTTCATGATAGGATACATTTCATTAATCTCATCTGCCAGTTGTCGGAAGCTTTTATGAGGAATAAATCCAACGATTCTATCTAAAACATCCTTGTAGAGTTGTCTTTTCGCCTTGATAATATCAATCAACTCAGCCCCATAGATTTCCTTTTTTTTAGCGCTTACGGGTTTTAACCTTTCATGAGATATGTTCCTTATGTTTTCACGAAATTTTTCATAATCACTAGACAGGTCGGTTTTCAAGCTGGTAATGTTTTCATAGTCTCTTGTCAGAGCTTCCATGTATGGCATATCCTGTGGACAAATCTTCATTGCGAATTGAATTTGCTGATATGCAAATTCAATGAATTTTCTAATCTCATCTTTTATGATAACCATCCATATTGTATCATCAAGTCCATTCTCTCCTATACCAAGTGAGGCTATTGCATCATCAAACCAGATGAATGGTTTAGGATAGCTCATCAGAATCTTATAGGTCCTGTACACTATGTCTGAAACTGATGAATCCCCCCTGCTTTCCGCATATGAATCAACAAACCTCATGAAATCCGGGTCTTTTTTTTCGTAGTGTCTCTCCAATACTACTCCTATGGTTTCATTGAGCATCATATTGGAATCATTGGTATCCATTACCCTAAATCCGGGATCAATATCAATCAGGTAAAAATATTTTCTTAAAACATTGAAACAGAATGAGTGTATTGTTGAAATATGGCTTTTATTGATCAAACGCAACTGTTTTTTTAAGAATGAATAGTTGGCATCTTGATTAAAAATAGCTTCGTTTATTTTAATCTGAATCTTTTCTTTCATGCTGCCTGCAGCTGCATTTGTAAATGTTACAACCAGAAGCCTGTCGAGATTGACTTTTTCATTTATGACTGTCTGTATGATTCTCTCTACCAGAACCGCTGTCTTACCTGATCCAGCTGCCGCAGAAACCAAGAGATTCTTATCTCTGCTCTCGATAGCCATTTTTTGTTCTTCAGTCCATTTCATTGATATGATCATCTCCTTTCTCCAAGGAATCAATTATCTCTTTTTCACTTTTCTGTTTAATACGTCTGTATTGATTGCCCGGTAAAGCCTGGTCAAATTGGCAGATAGCCAGATAATCACAAAAAGTGCATGGCTTTCTATCCTTATATTGATAGGGATTGACATCAATGCTCCCGAAGCAAATACCTTGAGCTGTTTCTTTAACTATATCTTCTAAAGTTGTCATTATTGATGAAATGTGTGACACGCCAAGTGTCTTTGAATTACTGCTTAACTCTTCATCTTGCTTTAGCTTTATTGAGCCAAGGATTTTTGATGATTCCCCTGCAATCAAATCAATGTCCATATTTTTTATTATATCCACGTCATCTATGACATAACCCTGTAAAGAAAATCTTCTGAATATTTCTTCATCAATTTCAACATCTTCAATTTTATCACCATCTATCAAGGGATCGCTTATTTTGAAATAGAACAATCCTCCAAACGACAAATTCTCACCGAAAACATCTTTGTTGTAAACCAATGCCACATCTAGATATAGGAACAGTTGTAAGCCTATTCCATTGAGTACTTCGTTCAAATCTATCGTTTTACTTGATGACTTGTAGTCCAGAACTGTCACATATCTTTTGTCGCACGAGCTATACATGTCAATCCTGTCAATTCTACCATTAATAACCGCCCACTCGTCTTCTCCAAATTCTATTCGCATAGGTTTCAGCGTGGCGTTCTCAAAACCAAACCCGGCTTCTTTGATAACCGGTCTGAATTTGCTTTTTTGTAATTGTTTAACAAGATAAGAGGCCGAAATCTCCGCGGTTTTTTGGATTTTGCCCTTGATGTATTGATTTCTAAAACTGTCATTCAGAATGTCATTTTGGGCCTCAACCTCATCAACTGATTCCTGTGCGAATTTAGTTATTCTCAGTTTTATGGTGCTTTCATCCTCTAATAGGAATCCTTCATCATTGATTATGTTCTCTGTGACAGCCTCCATCGTTTTGTGATAGATGTCACCAATATCTCTATAATCAATTTTGTATTCCTGTCTGGGAACCGGACACAATCCTCTTTCAGTGAAATATTTGAAGCGGCAGCTATTGTAACTCTCTATTGCATATGATGATAATTTCAGTGGATGTTCATACAATAGTCCAATCAATGATTTGTCTTCTATTGCTGCTTTATTGTCATATAGCATACCTTCTTCAATTAAGCTAAAAAGTTTCGGCTTGTTATCTTTTAACCATAAATAGAACTGTTTTACGGTATCCGACAGATCTACTCCTGTCATCCTTAGTCTAATCATATCGGACAAATAATTAATAGATGGTTTGACAACCTCGGCAATCCGACTTTTCTCCATTACCCCACCATCAATTCTGAGTTTTGGAAACAATTGCTTCAATCTACTGACGTGGATTGAAGGTCTTAGTGACTTGCCTTCGACATCACTGAGGGAATAGGAGAAAGATATCTTTTCAGAATAGGCATTGAGCAATTTTTTGAAACTATGTCTTCCCACTTCTATATTGTATTCATCTAGGTGAATTTGAGCTCCCAGACTACTTAGAATACTTCTCTCATCATTGTATAGGATTCCCTTATCAGCCATAATTGAAGGTATCATACCTTCGTTCATTCCAACCATGTAGACATTCTTGACAGAAACAAACGTTGCTTTGCTGACAGTGCTTATAGTCACACTGTCCTCAGATGGCGGAATGATACTGAGTTGGTATTCCTCAAATCCAGTCTTCAACAGATTTTTAAGTTCTTCCATGTCAATAACTGTATCCTCTGATATACTGACGATTTGCTCAAATATAGACATAATAGCATTCCATACTTGTGCATTTTCATAGGCTTTCTCAAACTCGGCATTTGCCTTCAAATCTTGGGTAATCTCTTTTGACTTCTGATAGATATCCATATCTTCAAGAATTGTCGTCAGTATTTTTACTTTATGAATGACACTGCTTTTTTTCTTCAATCCGTCAAGCATCCGAAAGGTTTTTTCAATTTTTTGTCTAATTCCTTCCATTCGCTCAGTTTTAGGATCATCATATTTGAATTGCCTTTTCCATTTATATCCATACACACCATGTTTGATGACGTAATTCTCCAACTCCTCAATCTCATCTCTTGTCAGATCAACATAGCCGCATTTCAAAAATCTGAAAACATCTTTCGCTTGTTGGTTGTATAAGGATATGTCCATCATTGACAATATGGAGGTGACCATCGGATGGAACAATATATCCCTTTTCATGTCAAAAAAATATGGTATTTCATAAATCTCAAATACCTTCTCAATCGTTTTTTTATAAACCTCTTCATCGCCAATGATGATTGCCAGTTCTCGCCATCTATATGCGTTGTCTCTTACCTCTCCTACAATCCTTTCAGCAATTTCAACAATCTCATTATGAGGATTCAGGGCATAAAACAAATTGATGTGATTTGGGATATCTGTATAAGACTCTTGAGTATTTGCAAAGAAATTGCAGCTCAAATAGTCCATATCAGTGCCTGACTTCGGAGCATCGGCTAACTCGACGGAGCGGATGGTATGCCCTATATCACTTGCAACAGTCTTTATTCTTTGAATACTATCCTTGATAATACTGTATTCACCCTCTGGATCAAAATAGTCGTCATTATTGTCATTTAGAGCTACATACATGTCTTTCGAAACAATTGCAACCTGTTTAATCAGTTCTAATTCACTGGCATTGAAATCCAAAAACTCATCTATGAAAACTACTGCATTCTTCACCAAAGATGATTCATTTATCTTACTGGCACAAAGTTTTATAAGGTCCAAATCATCCAGATAAGTGTTTTCCATAAATTCATTCAAGTTCCTGTAAATTAATTCAATATCCATCAATTTACTTTTAAAGCTATCCCCTTCTTTAAGTGTGTTTCTCACCGAAGATAAGAATTGAACAGAAATATTGCAGTTCTTGAATTCATTGATCAAGCTGTTCATCTCTTTTAAAACTCCCTGTTGACTATAGTGGTCTTTAAAAAGCATAAATTCGTCCCGATTTTCATAAATGATTTTTCTAAGAAGCATCATCTTTCCGTAGTCATTTATACTCTCTGTCTTAAGACCTCCCGTCTCTTCCAGGACAATGTGGGCCAACCTATTGAATGACAGCACTTGAATGTTTAAAATACCGACCTTATCCAGACAGCTGATTAATTCCTTTTCTTTATTAAAGGTAATCCGGTCGGGTACAATAAGAATGCATTCTTGCTCAACATCTTTAGAATGCATTTTGATTTTATCATAAACATACCTGGTTTTCCCGGAATGATGCCCCCCAGTAATTAGTTCAAAGCTCATTTTTCCCCCTTGTCTATTCCAGCTTGAGTTGTTCTTGCTTATTTTCAGTTTCACGACTCATTGTACGGGTGTTTTTATCGAAAGTTGAATTATATACATTTCTATTGTCCAATACCCAAATCTTGTCTGAAAATTCCCCTGGTTTTATGTTTTCAGATGCATTTTCAAAATCATAGACACGGGCATCTATCATATCAATGTAGTGAAGCAATTCAGCCTCTAGAAACATTGGTTTTTTAGGGCTGCCGAAATCAGCGTAATAGTGATGGGACAAAATCATATGCTCGAGCATAATGGATATTTCCGGGTCTATGCCCATTTCCACAGCTGTTTTTTCTATCAGCTTGATTCCCATTATGATATGTCCAAGAAGCTTGCCTTCCATTGTGTAATCGGATACAATTCCCAGATTATTGGATTCCATTTCCTCAATTTTACAAATATCGTGTAGCATTATCCCTGCATACATCAGATCCATATTGACATTCTGATAGACAGCACCTAGTGCCTCTGCTGATTGCAGCATTCTCAACATATGATACAGGAGCCCGCTTTTGATTGAATGATGGTTGGACTTTGCTGCGGGATAATACATCAATTTTTCCTTATGTATTTTATATATTTCAATAACTAAATTTTTGATTTCCTTATTGCTGATTTTCTTGATATACCCTTTTATTATTTCAAGCATTTCTTCAGGTTTCACGGGAGCAGCTGACACATAATCATACATATTAATCTTGTCATTATCCATAGCAGCTTCCATGGCTATGGCATTAAGATTCTTATTGCTATTATATTCCTTGACAATACCTTTAATCCTGAAAATATCACCCACGCTTATCATTTCAATCTCTTCAGGTGATGCTCTGAATTTTCTGCAGATCATTTCACCTGTATTATCACCCACGACCATATCAAGATAATAATTACCATTCTTATCTGTTTTGGTATCGGTGTTTTTTATCATAAAAAAATCTTCGACCTTGTCGCCTTCTGACAAATTACTGATATAAACCTTTTTCATTTTTCCTCCCTGTTTAGAATGATTATTGTTCCATAATCATATAATGGATTATTTGATAAATAAACAACTTGCATAGATTTAGATTCAAGAAATTCTTGTATAAGACAGCAGTCTGGATGATGAACCAATGTCCCTGTAAGGAACAAGCGACCATTGTGATAACCTGATGCGCCTCCTACAAAACCATAATCAAACCCATTTAATTCGACATGTCCGGTTCTTACAAGCAGGCTATCAATTCCTAAACTGTTTACAATCTCATATAGTTGCCTATCAGCTGTTATGATACCATGGTTCTTCATATGAATGACAGAGCACTTGGTATAGCCTTGTTTGACATCCACACGCAGGAGTTTGTCATCGGTGGCTTTTTCAACTATCATTTTATCAGTATAAGCGATATGATGGATTATTGTTTTGCCGATCCGAATTGCATTATATGGTATATCCCAGGGATAATTGCGATTAAGTCGACTGGTCCCTCTAATGATATTGATGCCTTTACCGGCTATCTTTCCTTGATAGTATTCATATTCTTCTGGGCATACAATTAAAGTCCGGTCATCATATTGCATCATGACCATGTCCGGATGGCCATTGACAGGTTCCATCAGATATGGATGTGGGCGTGTCATGATAATTTCAGAGCAGTATTGATTCAGCTGTTTGATGATTGTCTCATTCATTCGATAATCAACTATAGCGATTAAATCATCTCTATCTATCCCAACCATTATAACATATCCTGATTATCATTCAAATAATCACTATAGGTAATCGTTTCAAGTATGCTTTTCAAATCATTTTCATCGAATTGATACCTTTTATTGCAGAAATGGCAATGGATCTCGGCCTTCTTATCCTCATTGATAATGTCTTCAATCTCTTTTTCACCCAACGATACAAGGACTTCTCTCATTCTTTCGAGTGAACAGCCACATCTGAAACTGACTGAAGTTTTTTCCGTGATGATCAATTCAAAATCGGGCAACAATGCTCCCATTATCTGCTCAAGATCCTGTTCTTTCTCAAAAAACGAAGACACATTCTTGATTTTGGCTATGGAAGCTTCAATCGCTGTAATCTCTTCATCATTCAATCCAGGCATTAACTGGAGCATAAATCCACCAGCGCTTTTAATGGTATGATCCGTATCGACAAGAACCCCTAGCCCTACGACTGTTGGTTGTTGCTCTGAATTGTAATAATATGCAGCCACATCTTCACCTATTTCCCCTGAGACAAGCATTGCGCTACCGGAATAGGGTTCTTTTAAACCCATATCTTTTGTTACCTGAATATATCCCGTTTTGCCGACAGCTCCGCTTACATCCAGTTTATCGGAACCCGTCGCATCCAAATCCACCTGAGGATTATCAACATAACCCTTAACATGCCCCATGCTGTCCGCAGTGGCCAGAATGGTGCCAAGAGGACCTCCTCCATTTATTTTAACTGATAGCATATCCTCTTTATTCTTAAGCGTATAGCCCATCATCAGAGATGCTGTAAGCACCCTGCCTAGAGCTGCAGAAGCAACCGGTGTTGTATTGTGGTAGATTCTTGCTTGTTCCACTACTTCTTTTGTATCAACTGCAAAAAATCTGAAGGTTATATTCTTGTCTATTCCCCTGATTATATATCTCATTCAGTTCTCCTTTTGCACACAAATACGGCTCTGTCTGAATTCAAGTTATAAGCTTCATCACAGTATCCGTCAAAGACTTCAACGGAAGAAAATCCGACTTGTTTCAGCATCGAGCAAATACTGTCGCATCCGTATGACTTTTGCTTTTGAAATTCTTCTATTCTTCTGTATAGACCATTGCTATCAATCACAAAAAAGTTTAGAGTCATTTCACAGGTATGGTCTTCGTCGTCATATAAATTCTCCCAAACCATAAAAATATCATCTTCTTCAGCAACAATGGTGTGTCTTCCAAGTTGATTTTGGAACTTGTGTATGGTGCTGTAGTCAAAAATAAAAATCCCATCATGTGATAAATGGCTATAAACACGGCTAAAAAGCTCCAAGACTCCTTCCCCATTCAGAAGATAGTTGATACCATCACAGCAGCAAATAGCAGCATCGAAGCTTTTATCGATTTTAAAATCCAGCATGTTCATATTAAGGATTGACACATTGCTGTATTTTCTGAGTTTTTCATAGGCCTTGACCAGCATCTCTTCCGACAAGTCAAAGGCTGTGATCTTATAATTGTCATCAGCCAGCAATCGGGTGATGTTGCCTGTTCCACAAGCTATCTCAAGTATGTTTTTATTTGAGCCTATTTTCCGTTTGATGAAATCCACCCAATGATCATATGGGATATCTGTCATCAAGCTATCATAGATTTCTGCAAATTCCAAATAACTCATCTTCACTCCTTAAAATGGTTTGTGGGTCTTAAGGATTTTCTTGATATCCTTTAGCTCTGTCAGAATTTTGTTTAGTGTGAATTGTATGCTGACCATAATGATGAAGAAAACGACTATAAGAATCATTCTTAAATCCATGTCTGCCTCCTTTTAGTACGCTAGTAACGCTTTATCTCCCAAGCTTTCAGTATCTATCAATTCGAGCATATCCTG
>LGGM01000070.1 GCA_001509345.1 Clostridiales bacterium 38_11 | reverse complement strand
AATACTTCCCTGTAAAATCAGGCGTTTTTTCTACTATAAAAGGTTATATTAAAGCTGTAGATGGGATATCTCTCAATGTGTTTGAAGGTGAAACATTTGGAATAGTAGGTGAAAGTGGATGCGGGAAAAGTACACTAGGCAGATTACTTATTAGACTCATAGAACCTACTGAAGGAACATGCTCTATTAATGACAATGAGAATATTTATGATTTGAACTCTTCAGATATGAGAAAATTAAGAAGAGATATTCAAATAATATTTCAAGACCCTTATGCTTCTTTAAATCCAAAAATGAAGGTTGGAAATATAATTGGAGAATCCTTGAAAATTTATAATATAATTCCAGATAAAAAGGAAAGAAAAGAAAAAGTTCAGAATTTATTAGAAACAGTAGGGTTAAGCAGAGATCATTATAACCGATATCCTCATGAATTCAGTGGAGGTCAAAGACAAAGAATATGTATAGCTAGAGCTTTAGCTTTAAATCCAAAATTAATAGTGTGTGATGAAGCCGTATCGGCGCTAGATGTTTCTGTTCAGGCACAAATATTAAATCTGCTTAAAGATCTGCAGAAAGAATTTAATTTGACTTATATATTTATTTCTCATGATTTGAGTGTTATCAAGTTTATATGCAATAGAGTTGGAGTTATGTATTTAGGCAAGTTAGTTGAAGTTGCCAATAGTAAGGAACTCTTTAATAAATCTGTACATCCATATACGGAAGCTCTTTTATCTGCTATACCAGAACCAAATCCAAAAAAAATAAAAGAACGTCTAATTTTAGACAGTGATATGCCAAATCCAATAAATTTACCAAGCGGCTGTAGATTTCACACAAGGTGTAAATATGTAAAAGATGAATGCAAAGTGATTGTTCCTGAATTAGAATTAATAGGTGACAATCATTATGTTTCATGTATAAGGAAAAGAGAATTGATTCATAACGAAATATAAAAGGAGTGGATGCTCATTGTCTGGGGAAAAATCACTTGAAGATAAAGTATATGAGAAATTAAAAGATGCAATAATTCAAAAAAAATTTTCTATTAATTATAAATTAATTGAAAAGGAGATTGCCGAAACGTTAAAAGTAAGTAGAACACCGGTGCATACAGCATTAAAGTTGCTAGAAAAAGATGGGTTATTGGCAATAATTCCAAATAGAGGAGCATTTGTTACAAAGAAAACTTATAAAGAGATAGAAGAAGCTTTTAAAGTGAGAAGTGAACTAGAAAAAATGTCAGTTAGATTAGCGGTTAAAAACATAACAGATAATGATATCAAAGAATTAGAAAAAATACTAGATCAGGAATCAGATGCCTATAAGACAAAAAATAGAAGTAAGGCATATAATTTTGGGTCAGAATTTCATTTAAAGATTGCAGAAAAAGCAAAGAATAGATTTCTTAAGGAATATATAGGAGACATCATTGTGAAGACAGGAGTATATGATCTGATATATATTTTAAATGATCCTAAGTTAGAAAAAAAATACTTCACTCCAACACAACACTATAAAATTTTAGAAGCTCTTAAAGAAAGAGATGGTAAGAAAGCTGAGAAAGTTATTCAGGCTCACATTTTAACTACAGAAAAACAACTCAATTTAGTTTATGAAGAGGCAGAAGACCCTTTAAAAAGTTTAGCAGAATAAAAATAATCTGCATTGATTCAAAAAACAAAAGGGACCAAAAAACAAAAACGGTTCCTTTTGTTTTTTGTTTGAAGAAACATGAAAATTAAAACGATAGTTACCGAACAGAACGTCCACACCCCCAGTAGTCAACTTTTATTAAGTCATTTACACTTTACTGTTTGACTTTACTGTTTGACTTGTGTACAATCAATAGAATTTGATATAATGTGTTATAAAACCGAAACAGATTAAAATGCAATATAAAAAAACAACAAGGAGCACAATGAAATGGAAGATAGACATTATGCAGATGAGATATCATTAAAAGAACTAATAATGGTGTTGGTTAACAATTGGAAACTGGTTTGTGTTTTTATTGTAGTAGCAGCAGTATTAGCTGTGGGTTATATACAGATTATTGCAGACGATGTATATGAATCATCGATTGAGGGAATTATCAGTGTTCCAGAAACTACGAGTACTCGGTTTGGTGTATATACATACCCGACAACAAATAAGATGGATTACTTGAATGAAGTTTATTCAAATGCAATGTTTCAAAAATTCGTAGAGAAAATGGAACTTGAAGAAGTTTCAGTTGAAGAGTTTAGAAGTAGCATAAAGATTGAAACTGAAGAAGAATCTTCAAGATTTGTATTCAAAATCTCTGGAAAATCGCCAGAAGATGCTATGAATCGCTTAGTTGTTTTAAGCAATCTTTTTTTGGAAGAAATTCATATGAAGTACAAAGATAGTGCTATTAAATACTTCATCAGGGAGTATAATGTCATGGCCAAGCAACTTGAAGAGAGGCTTCAAAACCAACAAAAACAACTTGTTGAGCTTGAAACCGAATTTGATGATGTATCTCCGGTCATTACACTTCAAAAGTTAGTCACAAGTGATCCTGTATATGCAGCAGAGTTGGCCAAATCAAGAGGAATAAGTATTGATGATCTTTCGGGTGAAAAAATGCTTCAAGAAGAAATCAATCCCCATTATTTGACGATTCAAGGTAATATTATCGATCTAAGAAAGGTCATTCAAAACACTGAACGTGAAATTGAAAAGAACTTAAGATACTCCAATGAACTAAGAAATGAGCATGATGCAGTGCAAACTTACTTACTGACTGGTGATTCATCCAATACCACTGAAGATGTGCTCAATGTCATGGAGTCAACACTGCAAATGAGTGTTCAACCAAGTCTACCCATAAGTCCAATTGCACCCAGAAAAGCTTTGACACTTGCCATCGCACTTGTTTTAGGCGGTATGATGGGAGTGTTTGCCGCATTTTTCAAAGAGTATTGGAAAAATAGTTGATTAACTTATTTTTGTGATACACTATAGCGTCTGCCATTTTGGAGAGAATATCATCAAAATTTGCATCGCATGTAGCCAAAAGGAACCGTCCATTTTGTTTTCCTTTTTGTTTTTTGTCTGCTGTATTTTTATTGCTATCAAGCCAAATTAGTGGTAAAATTACTCCCATACAATAAAGAAAGGTGGGATATTTTGATGAAAAAATATTCAAAAATTAAAATAATAACGATTATCCTTATTTTACTGCTCACGCTTAGTGCATGTGGTGGAAACGGAGAAACCGCAACTACTACAGCTCCTGGTACGACTCCAGAATATAAGGATACGCTTATCATTGCAACAACCGCACAGCCACCAACCTTGGATGGCTCGTTGACAGCTTCTCAGGTTTCTCTGACGATTGCTGGCAATATATTTGAGCAGCTCTACACCATGAACAAAGACTATGAACCGACACCTGATTTGGCAGAGAGCTATACTGTAAGCGATGATGGGTTGGTATATACCTTCAAGCTGCGAGAAGGCGTAAAGTTTCATAATGGAAAAGAAATGACTGCAGACGACGTGGTAGCATCCATGAACCGTTGGCTGGAGGTTTCTGCAAGAGGAAAAACGCTATTAGGTGGATCGGTTTTTGCAAAAGTGGATGATTATACAGTAACATTGACAGTACCAAAGGTTACGAGTGATGTTATAACAATCATAGCCACCAGGACCTTCTTCCCGGTTATTATGCCAAAGGAAGTCATAGAGGCTGCTACTCCTGAAGGCGTTCAAGAATATATAGGCACAGGCCCATACAAGCTAGTGGAATGGAAACAGGATCAGTATATCCATCTGGTCAAGTACGATGAGTATACGACAATTCCCGGTGAGTCAAGTGCATACTCAGGGTTAAAGTCAGCTGCTACTCCAAATCTATTTTTCTACTTTGTTCAGGATCATTCAACGCGTATTGCGGGTATGAAAACCGGTGAATATGATATTATCGAAAATGTGCCTTTAGAGAACTATGATGAGTTGAAAGATGCAGAAGGTGTTGTATTATACTCAAAACCAAGCGGGTCTCTTAATGCTTTCTTTAACACACAACAAGGGGTTTTGTCAGATGTTAAAATGCGTCAGGCCGTAATGGCAGCCCTTAGTATGGATGAGATAATGCTGGCAAGCTATGCTGACACGGCTCACTTTACACTTGATCCGGGATATATGAATCTCAACCAGCCTCAATGGGCGGTCAAAACAGGGAGTGAGTTTTATAACCAGAAAAATCCTGATAAAGCAAAACAATTGATGGCCGAAGCAGGCTATAATGGCGAGACAATCAACCTTCTCACGACCCCTGATTATCAGGAAATGTATACGGCAACTTTAGTGGTGCAAGAGCAACTCCGACAAGCAGGATTTACGGTGGAAGTCATTGCACTGGATTTTCCATCGTTTATGTCAACAAAAGGAGACTTTGGCAAATGGGATATTTTTATCACTAGCAATGGCTACAATATCATTCCACCAATGATTCTTGCGGTAAACTCTTCTTGGGCAGGATTTGATGCCCCTGAGGTTGCTTTAGGATTGGCAGCAATCCGTGAAGCTGGAAGTTACGAAGAGGCGCAACAAGCGTGGGCTGACCTTCAGCAATTCATGTATGAGTATGGCTCATCGACAGCAATAGGACATTACAACACTTCGATGGCGACTAGAGATAGTGTGGATGGATTTGTGTATTTCGATTTACCGATATACTGGAACGTTGTCGTCACAAAATAAGTTTAATATTAAGTAAACAAATCTTGGTCAAGAAATGGGTGATTACATGCTGACATATATTTTCAAGCGACTTGTTTCCATTGTACCGGTCCTATTTGTTGTCTCAATTGCCATATTTATGATTATTCATATAACACCGGGAGAACCGGCTTCTGTATTGTTGGGACTAGAAGCGACACCGGAAGAGATTGAAGCTCTAAATGAGCAAATGGGATTGAATAGGCCGATTTATATTCAATATTTTACCTGGATAAAAAATGTTTTTAAGGGAGATCTTGGGGACTCGATTTTTATGAGAATGCCCGTTGCGGACGCCATCAGGGACTATTTCCCTCCAACTATGAGCCTTGCCATTTTGGCACAGCTCATTGCTTTGATCATTGCGATACCCACAGGCATAATCGCCTCCTATAAACGTGGCAAGCCTATAGACACCGCTCTGATGAGTGTCTCACTGCTTGGTATGGCAACACCCGGTTTTTTATTGGGTCTATTTTTGATGCTCCTTTTTAGCGTTCAACTTGGTTGGTTGCCAGTAGCGGGTTATCGCCCGCTGAGTATGGGTTTGGGGACCCATTTATATTATCTGATACTGCCGGCCTTCTCACTTGGGGTTGTGCAGGCAGCTTTGATTGCTAGGATGACACGTTCCTCCATGTTGGATGTGCTGTATAACAATTATATCAAGACAGCAAGGGCGAAAGGGATAAAGGAAAAAGTCGTACTGCTAAAGCACGCGCTCAAGAATGCCAGCCTTCCCATATTGACTGTTTTAGGCCAGAGCTTTGGGACATTGGTGACTGGTGCAGTGGTTATCGAGTCCTTGTTTAATATTCCTGGAATGGGCCAATTGGTGTTAAATTCTATCAAACGACGTGATATTGCGGTGATTCAAGGCGTTGTGCTGTTTATCACCTTAATCTATGTGGGCGTTAATCTATTCGTCGATTTGATGTATGGCGTCATCGATCCACGGGTACGTCTCGACAGAAAGTGAGGGACTGACATGGAAACTATAAAACAAAAAGAGAATATCAATGAAATCCGGAATCGTTTGTTAAACCAGCAGCGGAAATTGCAGCGACGCAAAATCCTCAGCAACCGAAGTCTTTTAATAGGGGCTTTGATACTATTGGCTATGGTTTTGATTGCTGTTTTAGCACCCTTTATTGCCCCCTATAGTCCAAGTGACATGAATGTGCCCAATCGTCTAATGCCTCCTAGCGCTCAGCATCTTCTGGGGACAGATGAGTTTGGCAGGGATCTTTTGACTCGGGTGATGTATGGAGCACGTGTGTCAATGTTCGTAGGTTTGGCGGTTTCAATTCTCTCATCTGTCTTTGGACTGATCATTGGACTATACGCCAGTTATTTCAAAACCCTGGATCATATCTTGATGCGTATTAGTGATGGGTTGATAGCCATTCCAGGTATCCTGCTTGCGATTGCTTTGATGGCGGCGTTAGGGGGTTCAATCTGGAATGTGGTAATAGCCTTGACGGTTGTTTTTACACCAAGTATCGCCCGGGTGGTCCGTTCGAGTGCTGTTGTTATCAGAGAACAGGCTTACATTGAGGCTGTTTATATGCAAGGGGCTGGTCATTTTCGTATACTTTGGGGCAATATTGCTCCCAATGTGCTATCCCCCCTATTAATACAAGCTACTTTCATATTTGCCAGTGCTATTTTGTCAGAGGCCGCATTGAGTTTTTTAGGCGCAGGCATCCCTGCACCTGAACCGAGCTGGGGCAACATCCTTCAGGCAAGCAAGCTGGTCATCAACAAAGCCTGGTGGGTTGCTGTATTTCCTGGTGTCATGCTGATTCTGTCGGTGCTAAGCCTTAATCTGCTGGGAGATGGCTTGCGGGATTACTTTGATCCCCATATCAGTGCAAGGAATAAATAACATGAATGACCTAAACTATGAGTCTGGAGTGAATCAAATGGATAATGCCCCTTTACTTCAAGTGGAGCATTTAAAAGTACAGTTTAAAACGGATAGAGGAATACTGACAGCGGTAGATGAAGTCAGCTTTTCTGTAAACCCCGGCGAGGTGGTCGGTATTGTGGGCGAGAGCGGATGCGGGAAAAGCGTCATGTCACAGTCCATCGTTCGATTATTGGAACATACTGACCCTGTCATCTATTCAGGGAAGGTATTGTTTGAAGAAATAGATATATTTGAATTGAACCAGAGAGATTTGCGCGCCTTGAGAGGAAATGAGATTTCAATCATATTCCAAGATCCATTGACGTCTCTCAATCCTGTCTATACCGTAGGCAATCAAATAGCGGAGGTACTTATGCTCCACAAGGGAATGAGCAGGAATCAATCAATGGAAAGGGCGGTTGAACTGCTAAAACTGACCGGCATCCCTGATGCCAGGCTTTGCATCACTCAGTATCCCCATGAATTGTCAGGCGGGATGCAGCAGCGTGTTATGATCGCTATGGCTTTGGCATGCGAACCCAAGCTGCTAATAGCCGATGAGCCGACTACTGCTTTGGATGTGACCATCCAGGCCCAAATCCTTGATCTGATAAAAAAACTCAACCAAGAGTTGGGGATGGCAGTCTTATTTATCACACATGATCTGGGAGTGGTTTCGGAAATATGTGATAGTGTTCGGGTCATGTATCTGGGACAGATTGTAGAGGATACAAGCACAAGTGATTTGTTCAAAAATCCACTACATCCCTACACCAAGGGCTTGATCAGATCAATACCTTTATTGGAAGGAAAAAGAGGGGAAGAACTATATGTGATCCAGGGAACAGTTCCATCTCTATTGGATATTCCCAAGGGATGCAGATTCAGCACCCGTTGCGAATGGGCAGATCATCAATGCTTTGAAACAGAACCGCCTATCGAAGAGACCACTATTCCAAATCACATGGTTAAATGCTGGTATTACAAGGAAATCAACGGCTTGGACAAAGGGGGTACTTCGCTTGATGAATGACCCGATTTTACAGGTAATAGATTTGCAAAAGAGGTTTCCGGTATATGGCCCGTGGGGTCGGCTGAGAAAGCCAAAATACTTTATCAATGCAGTGGATCACGTCTTCTTTAATCTCTTTGAAGGGGAAACATATGGATTGGTAGGAGAGAGTGGTTCCGGCAAGACAACAACCGGAAGAACCATACTTGGTTTGAACAATTCTGACGGTGGGCAAGTCATCTATCAAGGGGTGGACCTGATGTCACTTGAGCCCAGAGAGTTCAAGCAGTATCGGCGAGATATGCAGCTTGTCTTCCAAGACCCATATTCGTCCCTTAATCCGAGAAAACGTGTAGGGGCGCTTTTAGAAGAACCATTGATTATTCATAAAATCGGAAATCAAAAGGAAAGGCAAGAAAAGGTTTTTGAAACATTGGATATTGTCGGTCTGCAACCGGAGCACTATTTTAGATTTCCCCATGAATTCTCTGGAGGTCAAAGACAGCGCATTGGCTTGGCAAGGGCTTTAATCATCAATCCAAACATTGTTGTCTGCGATGAACCTGTATCGGCGCTTGATGTTTCCATTCAGGCCCAGATTCTGAATCTTTTGATGAAGCTGCAAAAGGAACTGAAACTGACGATGATTTTCATTACTCATGATATTAGTGTGGTGCGCCACATATCAAACCGAATAGGGGTTATGTATCTTGGTAACATCGTGGAGGAAGCCTTGACGGATGATCTGTTTCTCAAGCCCTTGCACCCTTATACAAAGGCTTTGTTTTCCGCTGTGCCTGATTTCTTGAAAGACCCAAACCAAAAGAGCCGTAAAATACTAAAAGGGGAAATCCCATCCAATGCGATGCAAATCACAGGTTGCCCGTTTCACCATCGTTGTCCGCAAGCAACCGATTTCTGTGTTGCGGAAAAACCAGTAATGCGGGAGATAGAACCACAACATTTTGTCGCATGTCATTATGTGTAAGCGAGGAAGATAATAAAAAGGGAGACTAAAAATGATATCCATAAAATATAAAAACGGAGAAAACCAAATATATAATACGGCTGGCCACCAGCTTAAGGGCAGCATGGCTGAAGGCTTGGTCGGACTAAATCCCAAGGAGCTTCTGGAGGCATCTCTTGGCTTATGCATCTCAATTACCATGACTAGAATCCTGGATCGTGATGGTATCCCTTATGACGATAGTGGAGTGGATATTGAGGTAGTGGCCAACAAGACGGAGTGCATCGAAAATCGCTTCACCAGTTTTTCCGTGTCTGTCAAGTTTCCTGAACTTGACCCCAAATACAGGAAAAAACTAAAGATAATGGTAGAGCGGGGATGTACCATCAGCAACACCTTAAGAAATGGCGCTGCCATTGAAATCACCGAAAGGAACTGATCTGCAAAAAACAAAAAACAAAAGGAACGGTTCCTTTTGTTTTTTGTTGCTATCCTTACTTTATTGCTATCCTTACTTTATTTCACCGTATGTATCGGGTGTCCATGGACGCCATGGGCT
>LGGM01000069.1 GCA_001509345.1 Clostridiales bacterium 38_11 | reverse complement strand
TCATTGTATTTTTACTGCTGTTCGTTTTTCTAAGAAAACATATCATCAAGCCAGTTATGTCATTGAATCGGGATATTCTTTCAATACGACTAGACAGTCAAATAGATTACCATCTCCACATGGATGAAAAGGATATTTTCTTTGAGTTGAGACAGACAGTCAATGGACTGTTATTCAAGATGCGGGAGTATTTTGATAAAACACAAGAGAATCAAGTAATACTAATCAATAAAAACAAAGAACTGGAAGACAGTTTCCAGCTTAGGGAATCGATGCTGGAAATATCCAAGTCCATTATGAAAACCGATGAGCTGAATCAAATCTATGAAATCATACTGAAAAACGCCCTTAAATCCATCAAACATGCCAAACTGGGTACAATTATGATAAAGGATGGCGACTATTTAAAAGTTGTGTCACATATTGGATTTGAGGGCAATAGTATTAAAGACTTCAATATTCCGATTGTGGATTCGTTCCTATACAAAGCAACCGACGGAAAAATGGATCGTTTGGTGCGTATCGATGATGTTAAGATTCTTGATAGTTTTTATTTCATCAAAACGACAGAAAATGAAAATGCTTATATTCAATCAACGATTATTGCACCGATTTATGTAGCCGAAGAGTTATATGGCATGGTTAGTTTGGACTCTCTTGATATCAATAGATTTGATGATAATGATGAAAAAATGATGTCTTTTTTTCAGAACAATATCGAGATTGCTATCACAAAACATTTGATGTTTGAAAAAACACTTTACTTATCAAGATACGATAATTTGACCAAACTATATAACAGAAGATATTTTGCAGAATTTTTTAATACTAACCGAGAAAAAGCCTTGCGATACGGAGAACAGTTCAATATCGTCATATTTGACATCAACAAACTAAAATATGTCAATGATCACTTTGGTCACCATGCAGGTGACGCTGTCATTGTAGATTTTTCAAAACGATTGTCGGATATAGTGAGAAAAAGTGATATCATATCGCGGTATGCTGGAGATGAATTTATGGGAATGTTTTTTAATGCTGATAAAAATGCCTTAAATGAAAGGTTGCTCCAGTTTTTAAACGACATGGAGAATAATCTCGTGCAGTTGTCCAATGCTTCTATTCTCTGCACCTTTAGCTTTGGGATTGCCGAGTTTGGAGTTGATGGCACAGAGCTTGACCAGCTCCTAAGGGTAGCCGATGAGCGGATGTATAGATTCAAAAAAGAATATTGCAAACAATATCCTTAATTTGTAACATATGTTACATTCTTTTCTTGCAATCTCATGTACACTAAGGTTAGTAAATGAACCTTATGGGAGGATAGAATGGAAAGAAATATCATAGAAATTCAAGAGGATAAATGTATTGGTTGCGGACTTTGCGCAGGGGCCTGCATGCAGGGTGCGATTGAAATAATAGAGGGCAAGGCAAAACTGGTTAGTGAGTCCTACTGTGATGGTTTAGGAATATGTCTACCCAAATGTCCTGTGGACGCTATCCACATCGTTGAGAAAGAGTCCGACAACTTCGACAATAGCAGAAAGAACATAAAACTAAAGGAAGAGAAGAAATCACCTGATACCATGGCATGCGGCTGTCCCGGCACCGCGATGAAAAGCCTTGAACGAAAAATACCTAAGGCGACAATCAGAACAGCGGTACAGGAGCTACATGCAGACGATCTGCCATCAGAGCTTATGCAATGGCCGGTTCAACTTAGACTTATCAGTCCCAACGCACCATATTTTGAGAATGCTGATTTATTGGTTGCTGCAGATTGCACAGCATATGCTTATCGTAATTTTCACAAAGATTTCATTAAGGGCAAGGTTACGTTGATCGGGTGTCCAAAGCTGGATGATAACGGTTACAACAGAGAAAAAATCGCAGCGATACTGAAGGAAAACCAGATTAAGAGTATCACCGTTGTCAGAATGGATGTGCCTTGTTGCTCAGGTATAATCCAGGCGGTCAGACAAGCAATGCTTGATGCCCAGCGTATAGTACCATATAGCGAGGTAACAATCAGAACAAACGGAGAGATCGTTTAATTATAAGCATCGTAATCCACGTTGAGTTAATTGATGTGGATTTTTTCATGGCTAGGTACTAGTATAATGAATGTAATATCAGAAAATTGCTATAGCTAGGTATCAAAGAACTAATTGCGAGGTCAGAAATGAGAAATATTCTTTTTAAAATTAAAAATCCGAGTAAAAACTATCAGATGATTGAAAAACAGATTGTAAAAGGATTGGAGGACAGGGATTATATCGAAATAATTTCCGGTTTGAAGGAGGGAGATTTAGTCCGTACTGATTGATTGCCAATCTATGAAAATTTAAATTGGCGATTCGTATTTAATGGTTGCAAAATACAACAGTTGTATGTTAAAATAGTCACGAGGTGATTAGATGACTCAAGAAAACAGTGATCAATTAAGAGAATTAATACGCATCCTGGTAAGAAATCTTGGCATATTAGAAAAAAATGATGCATCATGCTGTAGTGTAACCGTTGGTCAATGCCATGCAATAGTCGAGATAGGTAGAGTGGGGATTATTTCTCTTACTGATCTGTCGGATTTGATAGGAGTTGACAAAAGCACTATGAGCAGGACAATCAACAACCTGGTAGAGGAAAGTTTGGTCATTAGGGATATTGATGAAAACAATAGGAGATATGTCAACATACAATTAACCGATGGGGGGAAAACGATTTTTGATAATATTGAAAAAACCATGGCTACCTATTATCAAGGCATATTCGATGCTATTCCAGAGGACAAGAGAGATCAGGTTTTAGAGAGCTTGCAGATATTGAAAGACGCGGTAAAAAAACATAAATGCTGTTGAATTAGAAACGATCAATAAACTAAGAGGAGATAAAAACATATGGAAAGTATAAAGAGAAGTAAGATTAGAAATTATTATGGCGGTATCGCTAAAGGTGTGACTGCCAACGCTAAGAGCTCTTGCTGCGGTGGCTCGTCATGCTGCGGTGATAATACGGAAAACGCTGAGCTTTATGATCCAGAACATATAGAAGGTCTGCCTAAAGAGGCTATAAACGCATCCTTGGGTTGTGCCAATCCGTTGGTCTTTGCAGACCTTAAACCAGGTGAGAAGGTGTTGGATCTGGGAAGTGGAGGTGGAATAGATGTGTTGATAGCATCTGGATATGTCGGAGTAACCGGTATGGTTTACGGACTGGACATGACAGAAGAGATGCTTAAGCTTGCCATACAAAACAAGGAAAAGAGCGGCATTAAGAATGTTGAGTTTATCAAAGGCTACATTGAAGATATCCCACTTGATGATGAAACCGTGGATGTCATCACATCCAATTGTGTGATCAATCTCAGCGAAAGCAAAGAAGACGCCATAAAGGAAGCATATCGTGTGTTGAAACCAAAGGGAAGATTAGCTATAGCAGATATTGTGCAGCTTAAGGAAGTCAGTGATGAAATCAAGCAAAGCATTGAACTGTGGGTGGGCTGTATTTCAGGAGCTTTAGAAATGGAAGAATACAAAAGAATACTAAAAATGGCTGGATTCAAAGGTATAGAGGTCACACCGGTCAGTTTGTATTCTAAAGAGATGTTAAAAAGCGTTGCAACCTCAAAAAAACTGGATGATATTTACAAGAGACTGGATGAGGAATCTCTAGATGGTGCTTTTGCGAGCGCGATAGTCAAGGCATATAAATAACTGGAGGCTACTATGAATTATACTATTGACGATATGAAAGAATCTGATTGGCAACAGGTGAGCCATATATACCTCGAAGGCATCAGTACAGGGATAGCTACCTTTTTCTGCTATCATATTTCTGACATAATTGTATTGTATATTTAGACCAGATGAAATTCAGTTTTCAAGAACGTTCGGAAGGAGGAAGAACAATGATGCTTATTATACCAATATTGATTGCATTTGGAATATACTATGTATATAAGAACAACGATGGCAAAATATTCGAAAAAAATGATTCATTAAAAGCTGAGGAAACATTGAAACTCAGATACATAAACGGAGAGATAGACGATGCGACTTATCTGAAAATGATGAGTTTGATTAAAAAATAAGGAGGTTTGAAAAATGATGTATGAACGAGGATTTGGAATATTGGACAATTGTTTCCGAGGTGTGGGAATAATGCGTGGCGGTTTTGGTGGGGCCTTATTGATAATCGTAGTAGCAGTTGTAGTCATAGGGGTAGTCTATTTTACCAAAAAAACAGGAACTGGGAAAGGGAAAAGAGATAACGAGGCGTTGCAGATGCTGAAAATGAAATATGCACAAGGCGAAATAACAGAGGAAGAGTACCTGAAACGAAAAAATATACTAGAGTAGGATGCTGAGCTTTAAATATATACTGTCTTCTTCTGATTTATAGTATAATGAAGGCAGGGTGATTATTTTGAAATACAACATTTTGATAGTAGAAGACCAGCCTGAAATCAGTGGGATTGTACTGAAATATCTTGATAATGAAGGGTTCAACACTTGCATTGCAGAGGATGGATTCAAGGCATTGAGTATCTTCAACAACACAACAATACATCTGATGATTTTGGATATTATGCTTCCAGGCATTGATGGTTACGATGTCCTTCGAGAAATACGCAAAATATCCGAGATTCCTATCATCATGTTGACAGCCAAACAAGATGAAGAAGACAGACTGAAAGGTTTTGACACCGGAGCGGATGATTATGTTGTCAAACCATTTAGTGTCAAAGAACTGGTAAAGCGTGTACAGACACTAATTAACAGGATTTATCATGACAGACAAGAAATAGTATACACTTGTGGAGATTTAAGACTGCACACACAGAGCATGAAGCTATACCGCAATGATGTCGAAATATTGCTGACATCTGCGGAGTATAGCCTCATGCTTATTATGTTTAAGAATCAGGGACAGGTGTTAAATAGAGATCAACTGATAGAACTGGCATTTGGCAATTCATATGAAGGTTATGACAGAAATGTGGATAGCTTTATTAAAAGAATAAGGCAAAAAATCGAGGTGGATTCTAAACATCCTCAATATCTGATCACAAAATACGGCGCAGGCTATGTATTTGGAGGTGAACAAAAATGACCATCAGAAAGCAATGGTTGATTGCATTGATTCTAACGGCAGCCTTATCTGTAGTAGTGAATTCATTTGTATTCAGCCTGCTAATAAACCGTTATTTTGTAAACTATACAGAAGAACAATATGAGGATCATTTTTCTCAAATCATTACCTATGCTAAAACAGCCTTGAAAGATGACAATTTTTCAATAGAACAGATAGAAAGTCAACTTGAATCACATCTGAGTGACCCAATTATCAGAATCAGGCTTTATGACAGGAATCTGGTATTGTTGGTGGATGTAGACGAGCCGGCTGAAATAATCGATAACATGATGAGAAATAATATGATGAATAGAATGATGAACAGAATGACAAATGATTTCACGAACGAAACAGAGACACTCGATATTATTGATAACGGCGTATTACTAGGTAAGATTACCATTACCAGGTATAGTTCTATTGGAAATTCATTTGGTACGAGAATGTTTAGAGCAGCACTGATAACTTATAGCATTATTTCTTTCGGATTGGTTTTGATATTTATTGTATTGGCAGGTTCCAAAATCAGCAAGGTTCTTAGCACTGACCTGGCTAATACTGCAGAAATGGCAATGGGAATTGATCTGGGAAAAGGATTTGAAAGAAAAACATCGAGAATCGAAGAGATCAGAATTATTCAGACTAGCCTTGAAGCCCTCAATACACGACTAAAAATGAAGCAAAAGGCAAGAAAGCGATTTGTAGACGAGCTGATACACCAGGCCAGAACACCACTAACCATACTTAAAAACCATTTGGAAGCCATAGATGATGGAATAATTGATATGACGCGTGACGAAATAAAAACATGTGAGTTGCAGATAGATAACCTGACATCTATCATTTCTGATTTAAGCAACATTGTTGATGTCGGGAAAGATGAGATTATTCTTAACATTGAAGAATTTGAGTTTCATCAGCTGATAAGTCAGATTATCGCTGGAATCAAGATTCAGTTTGACAAAAAGCACATTGATTTGGAACTGTTATCAGTTAAGAAGGTTTATATTAAGTCAGACAAATATAAACTTAGTCAAAGCATCTATAATATCTTGACAAATGCCTATAAATTCACTGAACCAAATGGGACGGTGACTGTAAAATATGAAGCAATTCATAACCAACTTATCATAGACATTGAGGATAGTGGGGCGGGCATACCAAAAGATGAGATTGTGAAAATATTTGACGCCTATCACAGCGGTGAGTCCCATAAGACCACAGGAGAAGGCTTGGGGCTTTATATCGCCAAAGAAAATGTTGAAGCTTTGGGAGGCTCTATTAATGTCGAGTCAGACTTTGGTAAAGGAAGTCAGTTTATCATAACCATTCCATACACTATACTAGATAATAATATTTGATAGATGCTTGAATACTGTGTTAAACTATCTATAATATTTCAAGATAAGTCAAAAAAACGGAGATCAATCATGAACGAAACAATAAAAATGCTATTAAATCACACATCCATCAGAAAATATCAAGATAGAACCATAGATAGGGAGACTGTAGATATCATTATCCAATGTGCTCAAATGGCACCGACATCCAGCCATTACCAGGCCTATACGATTATCGAAGTGAGGGACCCATCGAAAAAGGAGGTGCTTTTTGAAATTTCAGGAGGACAGCAATGGATTAAGACAGCACCTCTGGTGCTATTGTTTTGCGCGGATCTGCACAGAGGGAGTAAGTTTTACAAAGGTGTGGATAAGGAAGTTTTCAGCAATACCGAATGCTACACTGTCGCTGTTGTGGACGCATCCCTAGCCATGCAAAAGGCATTTATCGCTGCACAAAGTATGGGATTGGGGGGAGTGGTTGTAGGAGGCATCAGAAATAATGTGGAAAAAATATCGAAAACCTTTAAGCTTCCAGATATGGTAGCACCATTGTATCTCTTATGTTTGGGATATCCCGATGACACACCGGAACTAAAACCAAGATTGCCAATAGATGAAATCTGCAAGGTTGATTTTTATGATGAAAGTCAGCAGGAACGCTTGATTGTAGAGTATGATGAAGTGGTCAAAAAATACTATACTGATCGAACAAAGGGCAAAATCACAGAAACCTGGACGGAGCGTTGTGGTAAAATGCTGATGGATAAAACTAGAGATGATGTGGGTATATTTTTTAGAAAAATTGGATTGTTGAAAAAATAAAAAAGAAAGTGATAAAGCAGAAAGCCGTGCGAATCATGGTAGGAGCAGATAAGAGACTGTCATGGAAAGAACTTTTTTATTTGGGAGATTTATTGCAACCCATTAACCGGAAATCTGAACATGTCTTTCTATCCGGGAACAGATACACCGGCCCATATGGTCAAGGGTGGACTAACCTTTGATGGATATCCTGTTGAGTATTTCTTTGGAAAGACATTTTTATAGGATTTAAGGGACGGAATATCATTAAGAATAGTCGCAGTTGTGGACAGGTATCATTTATGTTAAAATTAGCGTTAACATTCTAAGTATTAGTATTAAGAGGATTATATGGATCAAAAAGAGTATATTAAAGGACTTATCAATGGTGGAGGCGCTTTTGCCATCTGGGGACTGCTGCCATTGTATTGGAAAACTGTCAGCGCAATTAGCCCCTATCAGGTATTTTCACAGCGTGTCGTGTGGTCATTTGTTTTTGTCACTGTTTTGATGGTGTATAGGGGTGAATGGTCCTTATTTATCAAGTTAGTCTCTGACAGGAGAAACTGGGGATCCGCTATACTCCCTTCAATGTTGATTTCTGTCAACTGGCTTTTGTTTATATGGGCAGTCAACAGTGGATTTGTAATAGAAGCTAGTTTGGGTTATTACATCAATCCATTGGTATTGACGCTATTGGGTCTTGTTTTTTTGAAGGAAAGTCTGAACAAGCTTCAGAAAACAGGTATTGCATTTGCTTTTATAGGGGTTGTAATCAAGTCATTCTACTATGGAAAGATTCCCTATGTTTCATTCGCATTGGCCATATCATTTGCACTGTATGGCTTTATGAAGAAAAAATCACCTCTGAAATCCCTGTATGGTCTGGGATTTGAAACCTTGATTGCAGGTCTGTTTTTACTGCCGTATTTATTGTTCAATGAATTTACCGGGATTGGTATCACAGGCAATCTGCCGTGGCACTTTTGGCTGAAGATTTCACTTAGTGGAATATTCACTGCCATTCCTTTAATCATGTTTGCAGAGGGAACCAAGCGTCTACCATTAAGCATCATGGGATTCCTTCAGTATATTGCACCGACAGGCATGCTGTTATTGGGTGTCTTGGTTTTCGGAGAGCCTTTTGACATGGTTTCAGCCATTTCTTTTGGTCTCATCTGGATAGGATTGGGATTCTTTTCCTATTCCCAATACCAGTTGCTATCAAAAGGCAAGAAAAAAAGACCGGATATACCTATCCAATCCTAAAACAAACTTTTTAATCAAATATGGAGCGGGTGATGGGAATCGAACCCACACAGCTGGCTTGGGAAGCCAGAACTCTACCACTAAGCAACACCCGCATGATTAAATTTTATATTAACGCTAATACAGTTTAGCATAAAATATATGTCAAGTCCATAGTGAAATTCAACAGATAAGGACGTGTCAGAAATGGGAATTAGGGAAACTGCATTGGAGGAAGAAGAAATGTTGAATCTAACCAAGCCACAAAGGCTTAATAGAGGTGACAAGGTTGCCACAGTCAGCCTGTCATGGGGTGGGGCCGGTGATGCTAATCTGATTTGGAGATACAAACAGGGTAAAAAGAGACTTCAAGAACAATTCGGATTGAATGTGGTTGAGATGCCCAATACATTGAAAGGGACGGCTTTTGTGTACCAAAATCCCCAGAAACGGGCAGAGGATCTAATGGCAGCTTTTTCAGACCCATCCATTAAGGCTATCTTCACATGCATAGGCGGGGATGACAGCATCAGAATGCTACCCTATATAGATTTTGATGTCATAAGGAACAACCCCAAGATACTTGTTGGCTACTCCGATACCACCATCACTCATTTTATTTGTCTGAAGGCCAATCTCTCAAGCTTTTACGGGCCATCGATTCTGGCTGAATTCGCAGAAAACATTAAAATATTTGATTATACAGCCTATTGGTTA
>LGGM01000068.1 GCA_001509345.1 Clostridiales bacterium 38_11 | reverse complement strand
TGCTGGAAAAACCATCACACTTTCCCGTTGAAATATGCTAAAATAGAAATTAGCAAACCTATCTTAACAAGAGGGATCCCTCTATTCTTCTTTTTCCTATAGTAAATTAACGCAACCATCTAGAAAAAATTTATTGCATTAATCTGATTAATGTTGTAGAATAGTGTAAAGTTAAAGCGTTGATTGAGAGTAGTAGCATTGATTGGATATCACAGAGAGCCTGGTTGGGTGGGAAAAGGCATGGATAATCATTGTGAATGGACTCATGAGTGTGGCCCGAAATGTAGGAGCCAACGGGAAATCTCCCCCGTTATCAAAGAGACATGTATGATGGTACATGAAATAAGTGGGTAACTTTTTACCAATTTAGGTGGCACCGCAGGAGATATGGTCTCTTGTCCTATGCAATATAGGACAAGGGACTTTTTTGATGGGAGAAAACATATGATTTACACAACAAAGGGAAATATAAGGATAAAAAGGGAAACAAGAAATTCGGATTTTCATAAAGAACGAGATACGATCATCAAAGGACTGGACCGACACAAAGGGGTCTATCTTTGCAGCTCCTTCGAGTACCCAGGAAGATATACAAGATGGGATATGGGGTTTTTAAGTCCTCCGGTTGAGATTAGAACCAATGAAAAGTTTTTTTTGATTAATGGATTGAATGAAAAGGGATCAATCATCATAGCAATGATTTACAGCCATTTGTCAGATACAGATCATTATGATTCCCTGACATTGGATAGCAATACACTCAAAGGATTGATAAAAAACCAGAAAGTCTATATTGCAGAAGAAAGCAGAAGTAAAAAAAGAAGCATCTTTACGCTGTTGCGTGATATTAGGGACATGTTTCATCACCCTGGTGACGGGGTGTTGGGTCTTTATGGTTCCTTCGCATATGATCTTATTTACCAATTTGAAGATTTGCAGAAGTCAAAAAAAAGACCTGATAAGAGCAGCGACATTGTATTGTATATCCCGGACAAGATTTTCATAATGGATCATAAGATGTCCGATGCCAGAATACATGAATATGATTTTAGCTTCAGAGGCCTGGATACTAAGGGAAAAGATAAAACCAACTATGATGATTGCAATATTATTGTGAAAGAAAAACTAGAAAATAAGGTTGTGAAGCCGGTTAAAGGGGAATATGCAAATCTGGTTAGAAAAGCGAAGCTGTATTTCGAAAGAGGTGATTTGTTCGAAGTGGTTCCCTCGCAGGTTATGGACTACAAGACAGACCGCAAGGGTTCTAGAATTTTCAACAGATTGATAGAAATCAACCCGAGCCCCTATGGATTCTATATCAATCTAGGAGACAGCAGTCTTATTGGTGCTTCGCCGGAGATGTATGTTAGAGTCAGTGATAAAAAAATAGAGACATGCCCTATATCCGGCACAATCAAAAGAGGAAAGGACGCTATAGAGGATTACGAAAACATAATGACCCTGTTGAATTCAGAAAAAGAAGAGTCCGAGCTGACAATGTGTACGGACGTTGACCGCAATGACAAATCCAGAATATGTGAACAGGGCTCGGTCAAAGTTATAGGTAGAAGACAAATCGAAAAGTACTCCCATCTGATACACACGGTAGATCATGTAGAAGGAACGCTTAGAGATGAATTTGATGGCATAGATGCATTTATCACCCATATGTGGGCGGTCACGGTCACCGGCGCACCGAAAAAAAGAGCGGTCCGATGGATTGAGGAAAATGAGAAAATTCCCAGGGAGTGGTATGCTGGCTCTGTAGGTTTTATTGGATTTGATGGCAGTATCAATACAGGACTGACACTAAGAACCATTCACCTGAAAGATAAGATCGCAAGAATCAGGGTTGGTGCGACGCTTTTATATGACTCTGATCCGGAAATGGAAGAAGAGGAAACATACATCAAGGCTGCCGCTATGATTAAAGTTTTGACCGAAGTAGAATCAGTCAAAGAAGTAAAAAAAGCCGTTGGGTCAAATGTAGAATTCAACGTTCTGATAATAGACAATGAAGACTCATTTGTACATACCTTAGGCGATTACTTCAGAAGATTTGGCGCCAAGACAGAAACGATCAGGCACACAAATGCCATGGATTACCTGAAGAAGTCAACATATGATCTGGTGGTGTTGTCTCCTGGGCCTGGAAGACCGGAGGACTTTAATTTGAAAGAAAAAATTGACATCTGTATGGAGAAGGACATACCTGTATTCGGTGTTTGTCTGGGGCTCCAAGGAATAGTTGAATACTTTGGTGGGAAGCTCGCACAGCTGGCGATTCCATATCACGGTAAAAAATCAGCTATTACTGTCTGTGAAAAAAGCAAAATTTTTGGTGATATGGCGGGCGAAATCATTGTTGGCAGATATCATTCCCTGCATGGCAAGGAGATTCCGGATCAACTTATTGTTACCAGTATGACTGAGGACAATATTGTAATGTCGGTTGAACATATCCGCAAACCGGTGTATGGCGTACAGTTTCACCCTGAATCCATCATGAGCACTAAAAACAGCAATGGACTAAAAATCATAGAAAATATCATCAATATAGCAAAGGAGTGTAAAAATGGCAAAGATATTAGAAGGATTTCCTGAAGGGTACTATGGCGAGTACGGCGGCAGGTTTGTGCCTGAACTGTTGATTCCCGTGTTGGATGAATTGAAGGACTGTTTTGGAAAGGCGAAAATAGACGATAGCTTCTTTGAAGAATACTATAATCTTCTGAAGGATTATTGTGGAAGAGAAACACCACTGACATACGCTGAAAACCTGACAGAATATTTCGGTAAAGGAAAAATCTATATTAAAAGAGAAGATCTGAATCACTCAGGTGCTCATAAGATCAATAATGTTATTGGACAGGGATTGATCATGAAAAAACTTGGAAAAAAGAGAGTAATAGCTGAAACCGGCGCAGGCCAACATGGCGTCGCGACTGCCATTATGGCAGCAAAAATGGGATTCAAGGCAGTCATCTATATGGGAGCGGAAGATATTGAGAGGCAATACCCCAATGTTTTCTGGATGAGAAATTTAGGCGCGGAAGTCATTAGCGTCAAGGATGGAACCGCTACGTTGAAGGATGCCATCAACGAAGCTATGAGAGACTGGGCAGCCAATTTCGAAGATACCCATTACTGTCTGGGAACAACCTGCGGGCCCCATCCTTTTCCGGAAATGGTCATGTATTTTCAGTCTGTTATCGGCAAAGAAATCAGAAAACAGGTCATGCAGAAGGAAAACAGGCTTCCGGACAGAGTCTACGCTTGCCTGGGAGGCGGTTCCAATAGTCTAGGCGCCTTCCATGAATTCCTTGACGAGAAAGATGTAAGACTGATCGCAGCCGAAGCCGGTGGGAAAGGAAAGGAATCGGGACAACACGCATCCAGACTGGCCTATCAAACAGGGAAAACAGGCATAGCCCAGGGCTACAAAACAAAATTTCTGCAAAACAGCGACGGACAGATGCTGGATACATGGAGCATATCGGCAGGACTTGACTACATAGGCGTGTCACCGATCTGCGCTTATCTATCTGAAATCGGCAGAATGGAGACGGCAGCGGCAGAAGACAATGAGGTCATCAACGCATTCAGCCTCGTTTCCAGGAAGGAAGGCATCATACCTGCTCTGGAGTCAAGCCACGCTTTTGCCGTTATGATTAAAGATATAGAAACAACAACCAAGGAAGATATTATTGTTGTCAACATGTCAGGCAGAGGCGACAAGGATATTTTCAACATCGGAGAAGCCCTGTCAGATGAAAAGTGGAAAGAATTTGTAAAACAAAGAGGTGATGGATATGGCTCATAAAATAAACCTGATGACACATCAGGTTCTCGGATATCCCGATTTCGAGACAAACGAAAAGGCATTGGAAATATTCAAAAAGAATAATGTTGAATATGTGGAGCTGCAGATACCTTTTTCCGAAAGCTCGGCTGATGGCCCTACATTTGTCAAGGCAAACCAGCTATCCATTCAAAACGGAACCACTGTCGAAGCCTGCCTCGAGTTCATAAAAAAATCAATAGATAAAAACCCCATGAAGTTCCTGATTATGACCTACTTCAATATCATATATCAATACGGACTGGATAACTTCTTGAGGAGAGCATCTGAGATAGGGGTATGGGGAATCATTGTTCCAGATGCCCCTGTGGACGAAGGCGTCCAATTATATGACAAATGCGTTTCATACCAGATGAATCCCATTGTCATCGCCACGCCCTATACGAGTGAAAAAAGGCTTCAGGTGTTAGCTGAAAAAGGACGGGAGTTTATCTATTTTGTTCCAAGAAAAGGTGTAACAGGCTCAAAAACCGACTTTAATGACAGCGTCAGAGAGAAGATCCTTCAAATAAAGCAAAGGACACTGATGGAATGTGCTGTAGGATTTGGGATACAGGAAAAGGCGGATCTTGAATTTCTTGAGGGATATGCGGATATTGCAGTCATCGGCAGTAAAATTACCAGAATCATTGAAGAAGAAGGCATAGAAAAAGTAGATGACTTTTTAAAAGAAATAAGGGAGTGAAATAGATGAATATGTCCATATTGAATAAACTTGTAGCCGGTATCGATCTGACAGGTGGCGAGGCCAGAGAAGCTATGGATTCCATTATGGATGGGCTTTGCACAGAGTCCCAGATTGCAGCTTTTCTGACAGCCTTGAAAATGAAAGGTGAAACCATAGAAGAAGTAAGCGCATTCGCCCAGTCCATCAGGCATAAGGCGGATAAGATTGACTATAGGCATGATCATCTGGTGGACTGCTGCGGTACAGGAGGCGATTATTCCAATACCTTCAATATATCCACAACTGCCGCCTTCATCGCTGCGGGAGCAGGGGTAAAAGTGGCGAAGCATGGCAATCGCTCCATCACCAGCAAAAGCGGGGGAGCAGATGTCCTTGAAAAACTGGGAGTGGTCTTGTCCCCGGACAAGAATACGATTATTGAATGTCTTGATATGGCAAATATAGGATTCCTATTTGCGCCACGGCACCATGAATCATTCAAATATGCGGTACCTGTCAGAAAGCAATTGGGATTCAGGACAGTGTTCAATCTCTTGGGACCACTAGTTAATCCAGCATTGGTGGAGAAACAGGTCATGGGAGTCTATGATGGGAAGCTGGTGCATATCTGCGCAAATGTTCTGAATGATCTAGGTGTAAAAAGAGCTATGGTAATACACGGAAAAGACGGCATCGATGAAATTACACTCACGGGAAAATCTATCGTATCAGAGGTCAACTCAGGAAAAGTCTATGACTACGAGATAAACCCTTGTGATTATGGATTTGAACTGTGCAGTGATGACGATCTTACAGGGTCAACACCAAAAGTTAATGCGGAGATATTGGCATCTATACTCGACGGTGTCAAAGGACCGAAAAGAGACATAGCCGTACTGAATGCGGCGGCGTCAATATATATTTCAGGAATAGCAAGCACGTATCAGGAAGGGTTGAAGAAAGCAGAAGAGTCAATTGACAAAGGCCTGGCCAAAGCAAGGCTTAATATCATGAGAGAAGTTACCAGGGGAAAGAGACATGCTGGATAAAATCGTAAGCAAAAAAACAAAACGAATTGAACAATTAAAAATGATTATGGACTTGAATACAATCGCCAAAAAAGCTGAAAAAATGACCTCAGGCAACATCCAGGACAAAAGCCTGTATAATGCATTGAAAGACAAGGAAGGGCTGTCAATTATTGCTGAAATCAAGAAGGCATCACCTTCAAAAGGTCTGATTTCAAAAGACTTCAGATACATGGAATACGCAAAGGCCTACAATCAACATGCTGATGCCATTTCGGTGCTTACGGAGGAAGATTACTTCATGGGCTCAGGGGAATACCTGACGAGCATTAAAAAAGAAGTGACAATACCGGTTCTGAGGAAAGATTTCATCATTGATGCATATCAAATCTATGAATCCAAAGTAATAGGGGCTGATGCTATTCTATTGATATGCGGCATTTTGAGTCAGTCTCAGTTAGACAGTCATGTGAATCTGGCAAGGAATCTTGGACTTGATTGTCTGGTGGAGGTCCATGATGAAAGGGACATACATATGGCACTCAGGGCTGGCGCAGATATCATAGGAATCAACAATAGAAACCTGAAAACTTTTGGAGTGGATATCCGCAATACAGAAAGGCTTATACAAATCATTCCACCGTTTATTGCAAAGGTAAGTGAAAGCGGTATCCATACAAGAGAGGATATGGCTTATCTGGAAAAAGCGGGTGCAGATGCTGTGCTTATAGGAGAAGCTTTCATGAGAGCTGAGAATATTGAAAACAAATTTGTTGAGTTGAGAGGAAGACATGATTAAAGTCAAAATATGTGGATTGCGAAATGTGGATGATGTGAAGCTGGTAAATGAATTCTTGCCTGATTATGTGGGCTTTGTGTTAGCGGAAAGCAAAAGAAAGGTGTCTGTTGAATCACTTCAGAAGCTTATTGCAAACCTTGATACAAGGATATCTGCTGTAGGGGTTTTTGTGGATGCTGACATTCAACTAATCGAAAAAACCTTGAAACACGGGTTGCGCGTCATCCAGCTTCATGGCAATGAGGATCCGATATATTTGCGTCAATTGCTGCTCTTGAAAAACAACTATGATTTTGAGATATGGAAAGCCATACGAATTGACCACCAGACCGAAAAAGAGGTATTGGAGGAAATCGAAAGCTATGAAATCACGGATAGATTTCTGCTGGATAAAAAGTCCGACACGTCATACGGAGGCACTGGAGAAAGCTTTCAATGGGCAAACTATAAGAACATAAGCCACAAGCATTCAATCATACTGGCAGGAGGATTAAATCCCGAAAATGTTAGAAAAGGAATAGACACTGTCAAGCCATATTGCATCGATGTAAGCTCAGGTGTGGAAACCGACAATAAAAAAGATAGAAGAAAAATAGAAGATTTCTTGCAAATCATTACATGACATCATGATATATTTTACTATTGTCTTTATATCATAATGAAAGATGGGCGTAGAATACTTTAAACTAAGAATTTATCAATTACAACACCTAGATTAGCTCTAGACCATTTCATCAGATTTCATCAGATTTCGACTAGTGTATTATTTACATAGATGAGCCTATATGGTAAACTATGGGTCATAATAAACCTTCCCTAATCCCTCGTATGCTGTTTACTATCGTTTTCAAGGAGAAATGAAATGAATTTTTTGAAGGAAATAGAAAATCTTAAAGAAGTGAAAAATGCAATAATACTAGCCCACTATTACCAGCCTGGAGAAATTCAAGAAATAGCTGATTATGTAGGGGATTCTTATTATCTCAGCAAAATTGCTCAACAATCACCAGCTCAGTTTATAGTGTTTTGTGGTGTTGAGTTTATGGTTGAAAGCGCTAAAATATTGTCTCCTGACAAAAGAGTGTTTTGGGGCAATACGGATTCAAATTGCAAAATGGTAGATGAATTCCACGACGAAGAGCTCATAGAGCTAATGGAGCTGCATCAGGATGCGGCAGTAGTTTCATATGTAAATTCCTCCACCAGAATAAAGACAATGTCTTATACCTGTTGCACTTCTTCCAGCGCAGTACCAACAGTTAAAAGTATAGAAAACAAGAAAATAATTTTTGTTCCTGACAAAAACTTAGGTTCCTATGTTGCAGAGCAATGCCCTGAAAAGGAGATTATCCTCGGAAAAGGCAAATGCTATGTTCATGACAATGTTAAAGCAGAAGAAGTCCTAAAACTTATAGAACTGAATCCAGGTGCTTTGGTGTTGACTCACCCTGAATGTCAAAAGGAGGTGCGAGATATTTCCGACTACATAGGGAGCACAGGTAATATCCTAAATTACGCTATAAAATCTGACAAAGAATCCTTCATCATAGTGACAGAAATGGGTATCACTCATATTCTTGGAAAAAAATGTCCTGAAAAGAAGTTTTATTTCCCTAAAATGATTTGCGGAGGCATGAAGCGTACAACAATTGAAGATGTTTACAGGTGTCTTAATTACGAAGAAAATGAAATTCTGCTTCCTGAGGATGTAATCGAAAAAGCTGCTTTAGCACTCAGCAATATGATAAGACTCGGCGAAAAGAGATGATAATGGATGAGAAAGATTAATACAGATGTTTTGATAGTAGGCACAGGTGTTGCCGGGCTTTATTGTGCTTTGAACCTTAATAGGAAATATCATGTTACTATGCTTTCTAAAAAATCTGCTGATGAATGCAACACTTATCTAGCTCAAGGTGGGATTTCTGTGTGCTTGAACAAATTTGACGTAGATTCCTTCATGAATGACACTATGAACGCAGGTATGCAGTTGAACGATAAGGATGCAGTGAAAACCCTTGTACTGGAGTCAATGGAAAACATAGATTTACTTGACCGACTTGGAGTGCCTTTTAATAAGATTAACAATGGTTTTGTGTATACAAAGGAAGGTGGTCATGAAAAAAACAGGATCGTTCACTGTGATGACATTACTGGAAAAGAGGTTTTCAACACCTTGTATTCAATCGTTAAAAGCCTACCAAATGTAGAGATACTTGAAAATGCAGAGATGTTTGACCTAAACTTGGTCAATAACTTGTGTCTTGGAGGTTACTCTATTTATGAAAAGGAAATCCTATATATTGTAGCAAAAATAACACTTATCGCCTCAGGAGGAGTGGGAGGATTGTTTAAAAACTCAACCAATCAACCCTGTCTCACAGGAGACGGAATCGGAATGGTGAACAGAGAAAGTATTAAGGTATCCTCTATGGAACATATCCAATTTCATCCTACTGCTCTTTTAACAGATAAAAGCAGTAGTAAAAGGAGATTTTTAATATCAGAAGCCCTCCGGGGAGAAGGTGCCTTGTTGCATAATTCGGAAGGTGAACGTTTTGTTGATGAGCTCTTACCTAGAAATGTAGTTGCTGCAGCCATATTCAAAGAGATTGGTAAAACGGGAAGCCCTTGCGTATATCTTGATATTTCTCATAAAGGAAGGGAAAATATTAGAAAGAGATTTCCTAAAATTTATTTTCAATGCCTCGAATACGGCATTGATATAGCTAAAGACCGAATACCTGTTGCCCCATCACAACACTATCTTATGGGGGGCATATCAGTTGATCTGTTTGGTAGAACGGGAGCTAATAATCTCTACGCTGCAGGAGAATGTGCCTGTACAGGTGTCCATGGTGGGAACCGGCTTGCCAGCAACTCATTATTGGAATGTCTAGTCTTCTCAAGAAGAGCTGCCTCAGATATGATGAAATCCATAACAAGCGTAGGAGAAGCATATAAGGATTACATTTCTGATAAGGTTTTTTCAATAGAGGATGGTCACGAAGTTTCAAGGAAGAATAGACTTGAGGTCATAAGAATGATTAAGGAAGTTAGAAAGGATTTAGAAAATGAACTGGTTGATTGTTGATGAAATAATTAAAAATG
>LGGM01000014.1 GCA_001509345.1 Clostridiales bacterium 38_11 | reverse complement strand
CCAGGTCATACGAGTTCTTGTGATCCAATAGAATTTCTTTTGAATAATCAATCTCATTCATATACGTCAAAAAAGCTATCAAGGTCTGGGGAGAATCAACGTTGTCGTTGGTGAACTGCATGATCTCGCGGTAGTTTTTTTCTTGGATCGCTTTTATAGTTATTTCATCCATTGCATAGGCCTTTGGGACAGGAAGATAATGGCTGAAATCCAAGGAAGCGACCAGTAGTGTGTTTTCAACATCTATCATTTCGCTCAGAAAAACACCAAACTCCTCAGATTCATTCAGGTTCATGGTAGCTGGAATTGCAACGGTGTTGATAGATGCATCTGGAAAATAGTATTTGATGTAGGGAATAAGGGCACCACTCGAGTGCTCATTTTTCATAACGATATTATTGACCGCCATATAGGGATGTTGGAGAAGCCTTTGGTGATAGGTTTTATTCAATTCAAGGGTCCCAAACGGCGTACTCCATCCTGCATCGGATGTTATGATTGTCAGTCCTTCACGGCTGTTGTGGTCAGGACCTATGATGATGACGCTGTCATAGTCATTGACTTGAATTGAGCGAAACAAATTATGAATCATCTCGGATGCAAGGGCATGGTGTGTGGAGATGATGCCCTTTACATCTTCATAGGATTGAAGCTCCTTGTCTTTTAGGGTAACCCAAAACAGGGCCTCATCAAAATCCGACAAGCTAATATATAAACCGGGTTGCTCGGCATTTGTGGTGACGTTTTGCTCTTGCCCTTCCGAAACAGCACAACCGGTGAGGATTAAAGCAATCATTAATAGTGGAAACAATTTTCTGATCATAATATACTAGCTAAATCACCTTTCTCGTTTTGAATGACTGGCTTTTATTTGGTTTTCAGTCATTGACTCTCAATACTTCCTGATCTGTGTAGTTCAGTCCCACATGGCCTATCTTGGTCATGACAACATGGTCCGCTGTGTAGGTGCCTGGCATCACTGCCTGCATGTAGTAAGAGATGGTCTTGTTGTTTTCCGAATTCCAGTAGTAGAAGACCAGCTTCTGTTCCTGCTGCTCATACCAGTTGGAGTTCTTGTCAACCTTGACAAATCTGAATCCAGCCGGTATGAAATCTGTAATCTGATAACTGAACGATTTATCGGCATCTACAGACGGTGTGATGGTTACCTTGATTAGGTCAGACTGTTTGAATTCGGTTTGATTTTGGCCGCTGACACTATATTGTTTTTTCAGGCTGTACTCGTCAACCCTGTTTTCATTCAAGTCTGCGACCCCGCTCAAAGCATATACATAGGCTCCAAGGTCACTGACCACACCCCTGATTGTCATGTTTCTCAGATCCTCTTTGGATACGGTGAGGGTTTTGGTTTCAAACCCGAATATCTCAAAGGTTTCTTCTTTGCCGTTATATTCAACGATGACATTGCCGGACAAGGCTTTAATCTCTTCACTATCCATGATGTTTCTATTCTTTAGGTAAGACAGCTGCTCTATATAAGCGATCTCATAAATTGAAGGCACCTCATAAACGTAATCGAACAACAAGTCTCCATTGGTGTAGTCACCAAGCTTGGCAGCCAGTGTAGCCAATAATCCTGCAGCCACATGGTTCTCGCCGTCTGATTGACTGATCGAGACTGCTGTTTTCTCACCTGTCTTGACGGTTCGACTTAGGACATCCTTGTAGAGTTCAGTTGCTCTGGTTTTGTCACCGATGGATTCCAGACCAAGCGCAAGAGAAATCCTGTGGATATCTGCCAAACCTTCCATCTCCAGGAGCTCGTACATATCCAGCAATACAGGCTCTTTAAACAGTGACAATCCGGTGTAGGCATAAACCACACTTTGAAGATCTGAGTCACTGTTGTTTACGATGTTGTAAAAATATGTTTTCAGGGACTCGCGACTGAAGTAGTCGTAATTCAACAATGCCACTCGCATGCTGATGAAGGGGTCGCTGTCTCCATATGGCAGCAGCTTAATACCGCCATCATAGTTCTGATATCTGGTAATCGGATCATCCCAAAGCGCAAGGTCCGGCTCGAAATTTTCCTTGATAAAACGTCTAGCTTCCATTCCTGATAGCAGCTGGTCGATCCTGACACCTGATGCAAACCTTAAATCCAGCAAGCTGTTGTAGAAATTGGATTTGCTCTCATTGAAGAAGGTAACCTCCGCATTGGAGAGCACATCGCTAAATCGGGTGCCGGTGGTGATGTCATAATATTTTTTGTTGTTGAACGAAACAGTCGAATCCACCACCTCAAAAGATTGCTGGAGGGCATCTGTGAACTCGCCATCTGCTGCGTAGGAGGTAATCACATATTCTCCTTTTTCCAGTTCTCCCAGAGATATATTAGTGTATTGGCCTATCATGCCGTCCTTCTGTATTTCCTTGATGGTGTCCGATCCTTTTCTTTCCAGCACCACTCTGTAGTCAACCGCCTTGTCCTTTACAGCTTTTTCGCCAAACACCCTAAGGCTGATGGATGGATTGTCACTGGTGATAAAGTATTTGCTGAGAATTGTTGAAACATGGAACGGCAGCTTGGCATTGATGTTGATCCAGCCGGTACTAGCCTCCATCTTATTGTTGATAGCTTGATAGGTGATTCTCCATGAGGTCAGATTGTCAGGAAGATTGAAGGTAATGGTGCCCTCTCCAGTGGCATTGGTTGTCAGGGTCATAAACGTCGCGGTGTCTCTAAATTCGCTTCTGACATAATACTCAGCGGCATCGCCACCCTTTTCGGCACCCATACCGAACCTAAAGAAACCACCACTGTTTTCAGAAGATACATACTCGCTGATTATGCCTGTGCTGTAAACGCCGGTGTATATATTTGCCAGCATATCGGCGGTTTGTGAGTATAGATTGAAGTAAGCCTCATCCACAATACTCAGGTTGATGTCAGCCGGGTATGGATTGCCACTGGCATCGGTTGTAGTCACGTCAAGTGTTACCTCTTCACCAGGGCCGTAGTCTTTTTTATCGGCTGTGACGGTGATAGCTATTTCTCTTTCACTGTAGTCATAGTTGATGTAAGTAGGATAAGCAGTTTTATAAATGGAACCATCCTTGGCATAGACTGCCTGCATAAGAATGTTGGGGATATGTTTCTCAAGGAATGGAAAACTGCCTGTTAATGTATCCTTTATTTCATATTTCAGCAGGCCATCCTGCAGGTACATGACTATCATCTTGTCATTGTCTGATTCCTCTACCTGTCCGTCGTTGTCCAAAAAGTAATGGATCGTTTCGTTGACTTTGTAATTGTATTTATTGTCCACTGTCTGAATGGTATAGTAATTGGCAAAGGGGTCTGTGGTCGGTCTTTTCTGATGGCTAAAAGATGTCTGTTCTACAATTCTACCCCCATTTCCATCATTGATTGTCACAACAACCTCATAGCTCTTTTCGGAATCCTTGACATATGGCATTTGCAGCACATAAGTGCCATTGACCAGCAAAACATCCATTTTTTCCACCACTTCAGTTTTTCTGATGGATTCGTAGGTCTTGCGATTTACCTTATTGATATAATCATAGACCTGTCTGGTCTCTCTGCTCTCGAACCAGGTGGCGGTGACGGTAACACTAGCCGTCACACTGAGGGGAGTCCCTCTGAGATCATCATAGCTGAAGTCAAAGTCGGTTCTGTATTTTTTAGAATCCAGCTCATGTCCTTTGATGGTTACCTGTGGAATATCGGAATCCCCATCGTACTCAAGCTCTACCATCTTATCTTTTGGCAGGAACACAAAGCTGGCATAATCGTTTATTGGATAGTTCTCAGCATTTTGGTTATAGGCCTCAATACTAGCCGATACCGGTCTCCAGTTGTCAGTGACATAAGTCGGTGAAAGGGTTACGCTGGCTTCACCGTTAGTATCGGTTGTTAGTTTACCCTCCAGTGAACCACCTAGGTGCATATAATAAACAAATGGCATATCCGGTACAACACCACCGTCGAAGAAGCTGGATTTGATGGTGTAGCTGATTGTTTCACCAGCCGAAATAAATTCCTTGTCAAAATCACCCTCGACCTTATAGACAGGCTTGGTATATTCATTGATGTAGAACTCGTGTCTCAGGACCAGATCATCTCCATCCTCCAACAGAATAGAGTACCATCCTGGTGACTGATCTTTCCAGCTGAAGCTTTCGGTCAGTGTGCCGGTGTTGGTGGTGGTGATGCTTTTGCTATCCAGTTGGTAGATACCGTTAACCATAGAATAGAGGCTCAATCTGTACTGACCTGTGCTTTTGAGCTTAGGCTTCACATAGCCGTAGAGATGGATGGTATCAGTCGGTAGATAGGTGCTTCTATCGGTGAAGATATACTTGAAATAGTCATTGGATGTCTCGGAGAACTGAGGGACACGAAGTGAGGCATCATCAAATCTGTAATAAGGGTCAAATCTCCCGACACTCCTCATGATAAAATCATTAAACCCAGTAGCCTCAATCTTGGCATAGGTTGTATAGCTTTCAGGGTCATTTGTATAGCTGATTGTAGCTGTGCCATCCTGTTTGGATGTGCCGGTAAACTGATCGTTGATGGTAATCTTTGCATCGCCGATCGGATCATGATTTTTGCTGTCCAACAACCACAGGAAATGGCTGTCTTCAAATTGGCTGTCATAGACCATCATATCGTTGACCTGAATGTACGAGAAATAGTCTTTATCATCGTATGATATCCTGACCAGGTAATAGCCCGGATCCAGTTGCCTTGGCATCTCAAAGGAGTGGAAATTCACATAGCCGTAGGCCACCTCCACAGGGACAGATTTGAATGATTCTACCAGATCAAGATACGCTGGAACCTCATCTGATATAGCTTCATACATCTTCAAATAAGCGAAGGCCTCATCATACTGTTTGATATCCTTCAAAAAACTATCTGAGCTGTCAAAGGCATAAACCGCCACATCATACTCATATTTTGCTGCATTGCGATTGACATATGCAGAAATGAAATGGGTCTGAGACGTGGTAAAGGTATTGATCAGGTTATTGATGCTGAGAATTTGCTCTTTGCCAGATGACTCAGTAGTGAAAGAAAAAACATAGTCCTCGGCCAAAACCAGGTCGCTGTCCTTGACTTTGGCTCCGGCTTTTACGGTTACCTGGTAGGTGGTGCTTTTCTCGAGCTGGTCAGGAACAAAAATCATGGAATACCCATTGGATGTGAAGGTTCCATCTACAGCTGGCTCAATGGAGAAGACCTCTGAAAAGTTCTCAATATTCTTGTGAGTGAAAATCACCTCAATACCTGTATTGACTGGAACATAAGTGGACATTTTTCCTGGAATACTGCCAATGATCTTCAGCTCCTTTTGAGTCTGAAATGCCCATTTGTAACTGTAGTTGTTTTCAGGGTCAGTCAATTCAACACGATAGACCGTATTGTCATTGAGAGGCTCATCCGGCATTAGTATAAATTCATTGCCGGTGGATTCCGTCACATCAAAGTCTGTTTCAGGGTATATTTTGACGGTTGTCCTGATATATTCAGGGGATACTTCATTCCTGGATAGTACCTTGAATCCGGTATCCAAATTGATGCCCGCACTGTCTGACTTTAATGGTGTGACGCTAAAATCCCATTCACCCAAGCCACTGAGGGCATCAGTTGTGGGATCAGGTGTTTTATTCCCTGGGGAGCATGCGGTGACAATAAGTGTCAAGCACAGTAATGCCGCTAAAATTCTTGTTTTCAAAATAATCACCTTCCATTTATTTGTATTTCATCCATTTCTTTTAAACACACGATTGATACACATCAATACAACTTGATTGTATCATTATATTGGACGTTTTTCATCTAAATATGTTCCGTTAAACAAATTTCCAAATTGGAATAAAAGACACTGGATTTTCCAGCCCCCGGGTGAGTGGTTGATTGATTTGTTTATGATACTATCTGATGGTCAGTTTGCCGGAATTGGTGGACCCCTTGAGATCTACAGTCGCCTGGTTGCCACTGGTTTCAACGATTCTCAGCTCTTTGACCAGAACATCCACCACCAGTTCCTTAGAGATAATGGATTTGAGGACCACATGCATCCCATTATGATAAAACTGGTAGCCAATATGATGACTAAAAGCAATACGCCTTTTTTTCTACTCATGGAAATTCACCACGATAATAGTTGATAGGATTATTATATATTAGTAAACTGAAAGGTTCATTAATGAGTGATTAGAATCCTGTTAGATATGAAAAAATTGTCATATGTATTGTAATTATTCCAACCTGGTAATATAATTAATTATCACTCATTTTGAGATTTTCGAAGGCTCTCTATGAATGGTGTTTCAATAGATACAAACAATATATCATGGGAGGGAAAACATGAAGAAATTACTTATTTTTATGCTGGTATTTGTACTTTTGGCGTCTACCGTTGTGGGTTGCCAGCCTAAAGAACAACCAACAGCAGCTTCGACAGAGGCGACAACAGCACCGGTTGAGCCGATTAACAACACACCGTTGGTTGTCGGCTATGCCGCATTCAGTCAGAAGTTCAGTCCGTTTTTTGCAACCACTGCTTATGACATGGATGCACAGTTGTTGACACAGGTCAATCTACTGAAAACAGACAGAACCGGGGGAATCATCTACAATGCCATCGAAGGGGAGACACACAATTATAATGGTGTTGATTACTTTTATGATGGTATATCCAATATAAAAGTTGATTTTGACGAGGTCGCTGACATCACAACTTATAACATCAAAATAAGAGATGATGTCAAATTCAGTGATGGAGAATTAATGGATGCGGATGATATAATCTTCTCCTATTATGTCTTGTCAGATCCTACTTACACCGGCTCATCCACACTCTATTCTTATCCCATACTGGGAATGACCAATTACAGACTTAACAACTCCATGGCAGAAGAGCTATCTGTCACAGCGGAAGAATTAGCTGCTGAATTGGAAAATCCAAGCGAAGAGACACAGGCATTCATAGAGGGATTTGTCAGTGATATACTGATATCAGAGTTGGATTGGGTTAAGAGTCTTTATGGTGATGCCAACTGGGCAAGCTATACAGAACAGCATCCGGTAGCAAAGGATTTATTCGCCATGTTTTACAGTATAGATGAAACTTATGACTCATATGCTGTAGAGGATGAGAATCAGGTACTGGATGATATTCTAGCCCAATACGGAGATGACTGGAAAACCCTTGGTGTCAACTATGGTGGATCTGAATCCTATTTTGCCGCCGATGTCGAAGGACCAGTCAGTGAAATGCTATTGACACAAAAATTGGAGTCTTCAGAGGGTGTTGAGGTATTCAATATCGAGGGAATCAAGAAACTGAGCCAGACAGAGGTTGAAGTAAAGGTCAAAGGTTTTGAGGCCCCTGCAGTCTATAGTATCTGCGGAATAGATGTTGCACCTTTGCATTATTATGGTGATGCCACAATGTATGACTATGAAAACAATAAATTTGGCTTTGAAAGAGGAGATCTTTCCATCGTTGAATCAAAAACGACTGAACCGATGGGAGCAGGACCTTACAAATTTATCAAATATGAAAACAAGATAGTTTATTATGAAGCAAATGAAAACTACTACAAAGGCGCACCGATTACCCAATATCTGCAGCTGAAAGAAACAACAGACGCTGAAATGATAGCAGGAGTTGGAGCGGGAGAAATAGACGTAGCCAATCCATCAGGATCGGTTGCTAAATTTGCAGAGCTGAAAGCCTTCAACTCGAATGGAGAGGCAGTTGGCGATGTCATCACTGCTGTTTCAGTCGACAATTTGGGTTATGGCTATATTGGAATCAATGCAAAAAATGTTAATGTAGGCGGAAACCCTGCCTCAGAAGAAAGTAAAAATCTGAGAAAAGGTTTTGCAACAGTCTATGCAGTATACAGAGATGTTGCCATCGATAGCTATTACGGAGACGCAGCCAATGTTATCAACTACCCGATTTCCAATACCTCCTGGGCAGCTCCTCAAAAAGCAGATCCTGGTTATGAGGTTGCATTCTCAACTGATGTTGATGGCAACCCTATTTATACATCCAATATGGTAGCAGATGATAAATATGAAGCGGCATTGGAAGCCGCTAAAGGATTCTTCATGGCGGCAGGATACACCCTCGACGAGGCAAGTGGAAAATTCACCGCAGCTCCTGCAGGAGCCAGCCTGACATATGAAGTAATCGTTCCTGGAGATGGAACTGGAGACCATCCTGCCTTTGCTATACTGGCAGATACAAGAGCAGCACTGGAGAAAATCGGTATCACGCTGACTATCAATGACCCATCTGACACCAATGTGCTTTGGGATTCAATAGATGCCAATGAACACCAGATGTGGACAGCCGCATGGGGATCTACCATAGATCCTGACATGTATCAGGTATATCACAGTTCTAATGGTATAGGACTTGGTGGGACAGACAGCAACAACTACAACATAGCAGATTCACAATTGGATGAGTTGATCGTTGAAGCCAGACAAAGTCCGGATCAGGCCTTCAGAAAAGCCACCTACAAACAAGCCCTGGATATCATCATGGATTGGGCCGTTGAAATACCAAACTATCAGAGACAAAATCTGGTTATATTCAGTACACAACGTGTAGACATGGAAACCGTAACCCCTGATATCACAACCTATTGGGGATGGATGAACGATATAGAGCTTCTTCAAATGCAATAAGTACTGATAAGTTTAATAAGCCCGCTTACAAGTGAGCGGGCTTATTTGATATCAACAATAGGAAGGGGTAGCAAATGAGACGTTATGTACTTAAAAGACTGTTAATTTCAGTTGTTTTACTGTTTTTTGTATCATTAATCATTTATACGATCATGAGAAGCATCCCAACATCATACGTGGAGACTCAAGCAAGAATGCTGTCACAACTCCCTGGGGCTAAAAGCTACTCAGAATGGCTCGCACAGCTCAACGAAACCTACGGTATGGACAGAGGTATCATACCAGGCTACTTCCAGTGGTTAAAAAGCGCTGTCAGAGGAGATTTCGGGGATTCATGGCAATACAATGTGCCAGTAACGCAAAAATTTACTGAAGTCATTTGGTATTCATTTGTACTGGGAGCTATCGCCTTCATATTGGAGATTGGAATTGCGGTTCCATTGGGCATATTAGCTGCGAGAAAACAATACAGTCGAATGGATTACGGTATTACTGTCGTTGCCCTGTTGGGTATTTCATTACCGGTATTTTTCTTTGCAACGGTGCTTAAATTGGTTTTTTCCGTCTGGCTTGGGTGGTTTCCTTTATATGGAACGGTGGGAAGGTTTTACGAGCTGCTGGATAGCTTCGGCAGATTTCTCGATCTTGCAAGGCACTATTTTCTACCGGTTCTCACACTGACAATCATCGGTATCGGTAGTTTGATGAGATACACGAGAACCAATATGCTTGAGGTTCTAAATGCTGATTTCATCAGGACTGCACGTGCAAAAGGACTGTCTGAGAAGAGAGTCATCAATTATCATGCCTTCAGAAACACATTGATACCATTGGTCACTATTCTGGGAGGATCATTGCCGGGATTGTTTGCAGGTGCCTTGATTACAGAGACACTTTTCCAGATTCAGGGCATCGGCTATACTGCTTATCGTGCTATGGTCAGTGGTGACATACCATTTACCATGTTCTATATGGTATTTATGGCTGTGTTGACAATTTTGGGGACATTGATTGCAGATATTTTATACGCTGTTGTCGACCCGAGAGTCAGAATCAATTAGGGGGCATATGATGGACAAAGATAAAATGGATAAAGATAGAGAAAACAGAATAACGGAATACACCGACATAGACAATGGATTGTCTGATGTGCAGCGTGTTAAGGTTTTATCGCCTGGTATGCTTGTGGTAAGAAGATTTTTGAGAAACAGACTGGCTATCATTGGTTTTATTATTATTTTGTTTATGTTCCTTTTCTCATTTATCGGCGGACTGATAACCCCATATGATGAAACAGAGGTCTTCCGGTATATTGGCAGTATGTCCAAAGAATATGTCAGCGTCACGATTAATGAAGAATTTCGTTTTACAGTAGCAGAAGGAATGGCATACGACAATGCCACCCATGCAAGATTTATCCTCGCTAAAAACCAAGGCGAGTCAGTCTTTACCCACGGCGGTGAAGCGTTTCATATCATACAGGAAGCGGAAGACTTTTTCAGAGTGGTGCTCTCGTATCCCAAGGCTAGAATCACTTACATCAGAGGCATAATGGGTGTGACGCCATTGGAGGATGGACTTTCTTATGATGAGGAATTTCAGAATGCAATCAGACAGGCAATAGACGGCGGACAGACGAGTTTCATATTTGGAGATGAGCAATATACGCTTTCCAGAGATGGCAGGGATTACGTACTGGGGACAACCCAGGATGTGGCTATAGAATCATTGCTGATAACTGATGGTGTCAGCTCCAACAAGGACCTTGGCTTTGGATTCAAGCTGGAATCGGAGAAAGCTTTACGAGCCGATGATTCCACATCCTTTGTATTTGAAGGCAATACCTATCAGATCGAGGAAGAGGAAAATGTGGCATCAGTATACAGGCTAACGGGCAGTGGCAGGGAACAATTTGCACTGATTTCTCCAATGGCTGTCCAGGCCGTATCGCGTGATGTGGTGCTCACAATTGAATTCAAGACAGCATTGGAAAAAGCCATTGCCGATGGGGAGACTAAGTTTACATATCCGGACGATGCCGGTAATGAGATTGTCTATGATATCAATCGGATTAACAATGTTTACACGGTAAAAACAGAAACCAACACACACTTGATTTCGATGCACGAACAGCCATCAAGCCAGCACTGGCTTGGGACAGATAAACACGGCATGGATGTACTGACTAGGCTTATGTACGGTGGTAGAATCTCTTTGATGATAGGTTTCATTGTTGTTTTGTTGGAGACTGCTTTGGGCATCATCATGGGTGGTCTGGCCGGATACTTTGGTAAATGGGTGGACATGCTCATCATGAGGATTGTAGACGTATTTTTCTGCATTCCATTTCTCCCGATTCTGATCATATTGGGATCGGTTATGGACAAACTGGATGTGGATCCCCAATTGAGAATATATTATCTGATGTTGATATTGGGTATCATGAGTTGGCCGGGAATAGCAAGAATGGTCAGAGGCCAGATACTGTCCCTGCGGGAGCAGGAATTTATGCTGGCGGCAGAAGCCACAGGCCTAAGCATCTCCAGACGGATATTCAAACACTTGATACCAAATGTCATTCCCCAATTGATCGTGTTAGCGACATTGGGTTTGGGTGGTGTCATACTATATGAGTCAACATTGAGCTTTTTAGGGCTGGGTGTCAAGTTTCCATTTGCATCCTGGGGCAACATCATCAGTGGTGTCAGTACGGCGTACGAGATGACTAATTTCTGGTTTGTCTGGATTCCGGCAGGATTGTTGATCCTGTTGACAGTGTTAGGATTCAACTTTGTAGGGGACGGCTTGAGAGATGCCTTTGATCCTAAAATGAAACGGTAGGTGCAGTATGGATAAAAATAAAGATTCAACCAAAAAAACCAAAGATGCCAATTACATGTCCGGCAGCGAAGTCAGACGCATATCGAAAGAAAACAGGCGTATCACTGATGAATTGGAAGCAAAGCATCAACGTACCAATGTGCCTGAGTCTGAGTATCGTTCTATCATGAAAAATACGAAGAATGTACTGGAAGTTGAAAATCTACACACCTATTTCTTCACGGATATCGGTGTTATCAAAGCGGTCAGCGGCATATCCTTTGACGTGCCCAAAGGCAAGACCGTCGGCATTGTTGGAGAATCTGGTTGCGGAAAGTCGGTCACCAGCCTGTCTATCATGCAGTTGGTACAGAGACCACAGGGGCAGATCGTCGAGGGAGCGATTCGATTCGATGCAGGCAATTTTGTCTTTGATATTGCAAAGACACCAACAGAAAAGATGCAGAAGATACGGGGCAACGAGATATCGATGATATTTCAGGAGCCCATGACCAGCCTCAATCCGGTCTTCAGGATTGGTCTCCAGATAGACGAGGTCATTGAATTGCACAACCCCCATATGAATGCGGAAGATGTAAAAAACAGAACCATCGAGATGCTTGAAGTGGTTGGCATAGCCAATGGCGAAGGTGTCTACAGGATGTATCCCCATGAATTGTCAGGTGGTATGCGACAGAGGGTAATGATAGCCATGGCGCTAGCCTGTAATCCCAAACTGATTATAGCAGACGAGCCCACAACAGCATTGGATGTGACCATACAAGCCCAGATAATGGATCTTCTGAGAAACCTTAAGGACAAAATCAACAGCAGCATCATGCTGATCACTCATGACCTGGGTGTTATAGCTGAAATGGCAGATTACGTGGTCGTTATGTATGCCGGCAAGGTCATAGAGAAAGGGACCGTCAGTGAGATATTCCACAATCAAATGCATCCGTACACTGTAGGCCTGATGGCAAGCATACCGGGAGTTGGCGGCAAAAAATCCGGCAAACTATACAGCATACCGGGATCGGTGCCGAATCCGGTCGACATGCCAGACTATTGCTATTTCAGGGATAGGTGCGACAAGGCTTTCAAGGCATGTGAAGGCGCATATCCTCCGGAAATATTTGTCTCCGAAACGCACATGGTGACATGCTATCAATATCTGGATGACAAGGAGGATCAAAATGTCTGCGATAAAGGATGACAATATTATCGAAGTCAGGAATCTGAAAAAATACTATCCCGTGTCATCCGGGCTTTTTGCCAAGGTCAAATACTATGTCAAGGCAGTGGATGATATTTCTTTCAATATCAAGAGAGGGACAACTATGGGTCTAGTCGGTGAATCGGGTTGTGGTAAGACCACGGTCGGCAAGACTATGATAAGGCTGACAGACAAGACCGACGGTCAGATTCTCTTCAATGGTATCGACATACATACCTTGAACAGAAAAGACCTCAGGGCCATCAGACCCAAAATACAGATTATCTTCCAAGATCCATATTCCAGTCTGTCGCCAAGAATGCCGGTAGGTGAGATCATCGGTGAGGCTGTCAGGGACAACAACCTGGTACCAAAAGAAGACTTTGATGACTACATATCAAAGGTCATGCTGGACTGCGGGCTACAGGTCTATCACAAGGACAGATATCCCCATGAGTTTTCAGGCGGACAGAGGCAAAGGATATGCATCGCCAGATCCATTGCGCTCAATCCGGATTTTATTGTTTGCGATGAGCCTGTGTCGGCGCTTGATGTCTCTATTCAGGCTCAGATACTCAATCTGCTGATGGAGCTACAAAATAAATACAGCTTGACTTACCTGTTTATTTCCCATGATCTTTCTGTGGTGGAGCATATCTCAGACACGGTAGGTGTCATGTATCTGGGAAGTATTGTGGAGTATTCGGACAAGAAGACCATATTTGGGAATCCGTTGCATCCCTATACGCAGGCCTTATTCAGCGCTATTCCCGTACCTGATCCAGATATAAAAAGAGATAGGATTATTCTCGAGGGAAACATGCCTTCTCCAGCCAATCCACCATCAGGCTGTAAGTTCCACACACGATGCAGACACTGCATGGAGATATGCAAGCATCAGGATCCGCAGATGGTGGAGATTGAAAGCGGTCATTTGGTTGCTTGCCATTTGTACCCCACAAAAATCAGATTTATAGGGGATAGGTTATAAATGAAGAAAAAAGAAAAATTCAGAGATGACAGCAGGGTAGTAGCTGATATGAACTTTGATGGGGCACCCTGGCAAACTAAAAGCAGGGATCCTATAGAAATAGGCTCTGACCAGGAGCTGCTCTTAACGAAAAAAGAAACATTTCAGGTGATGAAAACAGCTTTATTTGCAGGCTTGATTATTGGAATTATTTTTGTCGGCGCGTTTCTGATCTTTATTCTCTTTTCAACAAAAATATGGCTAAGGTAGCAGAGTGGGTGTTTAAATGATGAAAAAATCAAAAACAGGCTATGAGAAGCATCTGACTACTTGTCCCCATTGCAATCGGGACGTCCTTGACCATATGGCGGTGTGTCCCTTTTGCCAGGGGAAGTTGGAACCATACTACAAACCGATGGAAACAGAAAAGGCAAGACGCGTCCGGAATTTTCTGACGATTGTCCTAATGGCAATTGCCCTTGTGATTATTCTCTCGAAACTGATATGATTAAAAATCGTAAAATCAGGTGAATCATACAAGAACCCTGTTGATATCTTCACCTTAAAAGTGTATAATGCTTAAGCCGATAATATTGCATAGGAAGCTATGTAATATTTTTGCTTGAAACAACAATCATGCAGAATCTTGCTGCAAATCATAGAATGTAAAGGAGAACACATTGATAACAGTATCAAATTTAGGATTAAGCTTTGGAGGACAAGAACTATTCAAGGATGTTGATTTGAAATTCACACTGGGAAACTGCTATGGTGTCATAGGCGCAAATGGTGCCGGCAAATCGACCTTTCTTAGAATGCTGTCAGGAGAATTGAGCCCAAACAAGGGAGAGATCCATATCACACCTGGGGAGAGGCTGGCAGTTTTGAAGCAGGACCATTTTGAATACGACGAATATAACGTGGTGGAGACGGTCATTATGGGACACAAAAGACTCTACCAGATCATGAAGGAAAAAGACGAAATTTATATGAAGCCGAACTTTTCAGATGCAGATGGCATAAAGGCATCCGAGCTGGAAGGTGAATTTGCTGAGCTAAATGGTTGGGAAGCCGAAACAGAGGCGGAAAAGCTTCTGACAGGATTGGGAGTGGACAAAAGGCATCATGGCAAAGAAATGCAGGATATACCACCTACAGATAAGGTAAAGGTATTGCTGGCGCAGTCCCTCTTTGGCAATCCGGATATATTGCTGATGGATGAGCCTACCAACCACATTGATTTCAGGGCTATCAACTGGCTTGAGAATTTCCTGATGGATTACGAAAAGACGGTTATAGTCGTATCCCATGATAGGCATTTTCTAAATAATGTCTGTACACACATGGTTGATATAGACTTCAAAAAAATAAAAATGTACGTGGGTAACTACGACTTCTGGTATGAATCCAGTCAATTGATGTCAAGACTGATGAAAGAGCAGAACAAGAAAAAAGAAGACAAAATCAAAGAGCTTCAGAGCTTTATAGCTAGATTCAGCTCAAACGCTTCAAAAGCAAAACAAGCCACTTCCAGAAAAAAACTACTGGATAAGATTAATATTGAAGACATCATGCCATCCACCAGAAGATATCCTTTCGTCGGATTCACACCGGAAAGAGAAGCGGGAAAAGACATCTTGGAGGTAGAAGGTCTAACCAAGACCATACAAGGGCAAAAGGTATTGAACAATATCTCCTTTACGTTAAACAAGGGAGACAAGGTTGTGGTCCTAAGCAAGAATGATCAGGCCAAGACAACCCTGTTTAAGATTTTAGCGGGAGAAATGGAACCGGATTCCGGTACATACAAGTGGGGTATTACCACCAAAGTGGATTACCTGCCCAATGACAACAGCAAGTATTTTGAAGATGTCAAACTGAATCTGATAGACTGGTTAAGACAATTCTCCGTTGAGAAGTCAGAGGCATTTATCAGAGGATTTTTGGGCAAGATGCTGTTTTCGGAGCAAGAGCCGCTTAAGGAGGCCTCGGTGTTATCCGGTGGAGAAAAGGTGCGTTGCATGTTTTCAAAACTGATGGTCTCAGGCGCCAATGTGTTGCTATTGGACGAACCGACTAATCATTTGGATCTGGAGTCCATACAGGCTGTCAATGATGGCCTGATGGCATTCAAGGGGACAATTATGTTTTCTTCTCAGGACCACAAATTCATCAACACTATCTCCAACAGGATTTTCGAAATCACACCTGCAGGCTTGTATGATACCCTGACGGACTTTGATGATTTCCTGGAAAATGATGAGGTTCAAAATAGAATTGATAAGATGTATCAATAGGGGAATAGAATGTCACTAATGCTGGATATTAAAAAAATAGCGGACACAACCGCGCCAAATCTGATCAGAAGTATCAAAATGGATGATATAAAAAACTGGAAAGATCTTAACAGAGACAGCCCGATCTCACAGCATCTATATTTTGATGAGCTTGATGATCACATGACCGGCGTGAGCATCATTGCTTTTCAGTACAACCTGGATTATCCCGATGTGCCGAAAGGCTGTATGAGCATATCGCCCTATTACTACTTTTCCAATCAATATTACAGGTGTTATAATCCCTTATTGAAAGAGTTATCATTGACAGGAAAGATAAAAATCCTTAAGGATACCCACCTTAAATCCCTGGCGAATCTTTCAGGGATCGGCTACTACGGCAAGAACAGCATCATACACAATGAATTGTTTGGCAGCAGATTTTTTATGATAGCCCTTGGTGTCTACGAAGAAATCGACTGGAATGGATTGAATCTGGAAGCCTCAGATTGCAGTAGCTGCAAGCTGTGCGTCCAAGCCTGCCCGACCCAAGCGCTTGACAAGCCCTATGTGCTCTCAAGACAACAGTGTCTCAGACACTACATGCTGACTGGCGTTGAAGTTCCAGAGGAATATAAGCCTCTGATGGCAGATAGGCTGGTGGGATGCGACATATGCCAGAAAGCCTGCCCCAAAAACATCAAAGAATCAGGACTAGAGAAAATGCCGGATTATGACAGGGAAGTATTCCACATTGAACGCTACATGGTCAACGATAGCTCGCGATTCAATCAAATGATGCCGCAACTCGCCGAGTGGATCGGGAAAAACTACGCTCGGGCCAATCGTGTGAGAGAGCAGTGCAACATCATCTATAGCAACATAAAAAAGGGTGGAGATTAACAAATTATCCACCCTTAAATCTATCTATTTCTCATGTGTTAAATGGTCCATTCGCTATGAACGATGCCGACAAGATACCAGACTCCGTTGTCATTCTCGAAGATAAGCGTCAGGCTGCTCCAATCGAGACCTTCAAACTGAGGGTCAAACCCTGTAAAATGAAACTCCACAAAAGCATCATTCGGGTAAACATCTATCATGTTGTTGATTGTATTACCTGAACCGATTGATTGATTGATACCAATCATTTGAGGATTGGCAAAATTGTGATCATAGACAAATCGCTCATAATAATCTGTGAAAGTGAGTTCTATGGGCTCACCACTGCCATCGTAGCTTCCCCATGTATACACGGTAGTGTCATTGAAGAGATTGATCAGTCCATTTCCTGGGGGAAAAAGCATATCATCATTCTCATGGATATAGGCATAGGGTGATAATCTGACACCCCTGGTCGGGCTCACAAAAGCATTCAGGGTTTGGATGTCATGAATGGAGATTATTTCCATGACGTTCAGTGCTTCTGTCAAAAGTGAATTGCCTTGGACAGGAGCAGTTACGATGAGGCTGTCCTGAAAATCACTGATGATTTTCTCTTGATCTTTTATTTCGAGTCTCAGTTCATTGATGGTGTCGCTGTATTCCATAAGCTTAGATTCAAGGGCTTGAGTCTTGTTTTTTTCGGTACTCAGTTCTTTTCTAAGCTGACTGATATTTTCGTCTGTATTGGCGACACATCCGGTCAAAACCAGTACAGAAACCAATAAAAATACTAAGATTATTTGCTTTGAATTCATATTATTCCTCTTTTTTTGCAATAATACTTATTATACCATTTATCTAAAAATAATAAACCGATAAAAAACTAAAAAAATGACCCCTGAAATAGGGGTCACGGTACACTATTTATTTATGGTTTTCATCAACCCAGAGCTTCGACTCTACGACTGCTTCCTCTGAAGGCTTTGTAACACAAGTGTCTTCGTCATACGTTGTAGGTGTTGCCCATGCTTCTGGAGGGTTGGCTCCCACCAATTTATTACGATTAGTTTTCATCTATTTCACTTCCTTAACAACTTTGTTATTGAATTATATTAATTGATTATACACTAAATGATAACAATTGTCAAATAAAATAGAATATCAAAAAAGAATAGCACTTCCTCCGCTTGAAATCTCTTGAAAAATATAATAAGATACACCTATGATTTTAGGAGGTCAGAAATGAGCATAAAAACGGTGAAAAAACAATTTATGGATGAAAATCTACCGCTTGAGGTAATCGAAATGGATACCTCAACGGCAACAGTAGAACTGGCAGCACAGGCTCTTGGTGTCGAACCGGCACGCATCGCCAAAACAATGGCTATCAGATTGAAGGAAATGGATATCCTGTTGCTGGCAAAGGGAGATGTGAAGCTGGACAACAGAAAATTCAAGGACACATTCAAACAAAAGGCAAAATTTGTCGGGCTTGAAGAGGTGGAGGAAGCCACAGGTCATCCGGTAGGTGGTGTCTGTCCCTTTGGGCTGATCAAGCCGTTGGATATCTATCTGGATGAGTCCCTCAAGGCATTTGATTATGTCTTTCCGGCAGGTGGAGGTAGCAACACCGCGGTCAAAATAGACGTTGATTATCTGGCGGAAGTGACAAAAGGAAAATGGGTGGATGTCTGCAAGGAACAATAATCTATATAGAGCAGTTGCGGTAATAACTGTTCATATAATCTCACATAGCATATAATATTAACGATAAGAAATTTCCAGGAGGTCATAATGGAACTTCTTCCTTACTACAAGCTGTTGGCCAAGCAATTTCCCAACATTGATGAAGTCAGCAAAGAAATCATCAACCTTAGTGCGATACTGAATCTGCCTAAGGGAACCGAGCATTTTTTGACAGATATTCACGGCGAGTACGAGGCTTTCACCCATGTGGTTAGAAATGCTTCAGGAACGGTCAAACGGAAAATAAACGAAACCTTTGGCGATCAGATGACCTCTTCAGAGAAAGAAAGACTAGCTTCCCTAATCTATTACCCCAGAGAAAAACTGATTTATCTCAAAAAGCAGGGGACGGTAGATGAAAAATGGTATCAGGAAACCATCTATCAGCAGATTCTAGTATTGAGAAAAGCGGCCTATAAGTATTCTAGATCAAAGGTCAGAAAAGCCCTGCCCAAAAGCTTTAATTATGTAATTGAGGAACTGGTGCAGGAACAAGAAGAGCTGGAATCCAAAAAGAGATATTACCATGAGATTATTAAAACCATCATCAGAACCGACAGGGCGGATGATTTTATCATGGCATTATCAGATGTCATCAGAAGACTTGTAGTTGACAGGCTTCATATTGTGGGTGATATATTTGACAGAGGTCCAGGAGCCCATCTGATTTTGGATGATCTGATGGCACATCACAATGTGGATATACAATGGGGCAATCACGATATCCTGTGGATGGGTGCGGCGGCAGGTTCAGCAGCATGTATAGCCAATGTGGTCAGGATATCTCTGAGATATGGCAATCTTGAGACCCTTCAGGACGGCTACGGAATCAATCTTATGCCATTGTCCCAATTCGCCAATGAGATTTACAAGGATGATCCGGCAGAGTTTTTCCAACCCATCCTCAAAGACAAACACAATTTCAAGGCAAAAGACATCCAGCTGATGTCAAAGATGGAAAAAGCTATCGCCATCATCCAATTCAAGCTGGAAGGGCAGATCATCAAAAGACAACCGAGTTACAGGATGGAGGACAGGTTATTTTTAGATAAACTATCCAAAGACAGATCACGAGTCATGATCAATGGCCAGGAATTCCCAATGAAGGACACATTTTTTCCAACACTTAGCGCCATTGATCCTTACGAATTGACTCAAGAAGAAAGGGAGCTCATGGACAATCTGTTGATCAGCTTTAAGAATTCGGAAAAGCTGCAGCAACACGCGGAATTCCTGTACACCAAGGGAAGCCTCTATTTGATTTGCAACAACAATCTCTTATACCATGCCTGTGTTCCCTTCGATGAGGATGGGGAATTCTTAAGCTTTTCAATTGCAGGCAAGAGCTATTCCGGAAAATCCCTGTGCGATTACTTTGATGCCCAGCTAAGAGAGGCCTATTTCAACAAGCACGAAGCAAGCAATCATTTTGACAAGGATCTGACCTGGTATGCCTGGTGCGGCTCGTTTTCACCATTGTTTGGAAAAGACAGGATGACCACCTTCGAGCGGTATTTCATCGATGATAAGACGACCCATAAAGAGACCTACAACCACTATTTCAAGATAAGGGATCAGCTGGACACCTGTGAGAAAATACTGGATGAGTTTGGCTTAAGTCTTGAAAAAGGAAGAATCATATGCGGTCATGTGCCGGTGAAAACCAAAAAAGGGGAAAATCCTGTCAAGGGTCATGGCAAGATGTTTGTCATTGACGGCGGATTCTCCAAAGCCTATCAATCGGTGACGGGCATTGCCGGATACACACTGATATTCAATTCCCAGGGCGTCATACTGGTGTCCCATGAGCCATTTGAGACCCATGAGGCATCCATAGAGGAAAACGTTGATATGGTGCCAAATGAGGTTTATGTGAGAGAAGAGGAAAGAAGACTACTGGTAGCGGACACGGATACCGGTATGGAAATCAAGGCCAATATCGAGATACTGAACAATCTATTGGATGCCTATAGAAAAGGTATTATTAAGCAGCTATAACTAAAAACAACACGATTTTCATTAATGAAAATCATGTCACATGAAAATCATGTCATATTGCTAATACTGGATAAAATGAGTATAATAGTATAATATACGATTGAAATAGATTTATAAGGAGTGAAACACATGTACCCTATCAAGTTTAAAAGCATATACAAAGAGAAAATCTGGGGCGGAAAGAGATTGGCTTCTTTTAGAGATGACCTACCAGAAAATATAAAGATTGGTGAGAGTTGGGACATCGTATGTCATGAACACGCAGTCAGTGTAGTGGAAAATGGTGCTTATAAAGGGATGACCCTTCAGAATCTGATTGATAAATATGGACACAAACTGATGGGAGAAAAAGTGGATACCAGCTGGTTTCCAATCAGTATCAAAATAATCACCACCGATGAGAAGCTTTCAATACAAGTTCATCCGTCAGAAGAGTATGCAATCAAAATGGGATTGTCTGGTGGTCGAACTGAGGCATGGTATGTGATTGAGTCTGAACCGGATGCCTATCTGTATCTGGGTATTAAGGACTGCACAAAAGAACAGTTCAAGGAAGCCCTTGAAAATGAGCATTATGAGGATTGTATCAATAAAGTTTACGTGAAGGCAGGGGATATGTTTTATGTCAAGAGCGGACTTCTGCATGCAATTGGTGAGAATATCACCCTGCTTGAGATCCATCAGAATGTGGAAAAAGAGTTTAGAATATTTGACTACAACAGGGGCAGAGAACTGGACCTGACACAAGCCTACGAGGTGTTGGATTTTGACAGTAAAGACATTGAAAGTGATTATATGCTGCTGACACACAAAGGAAACCAAATAAAGGAATACAACCTGCCTGCGGATTTCAACATAGAGGTATATGAAGTACTGGATTCTCTGTACCAGACATCGGACAGGAACAGATTCCATATTTTCACCTGTGTAGCGGGAGAAGGAGAAATCCTTTATGGTGGAGACAAGCGTGAAAAGATAGCGAAGGGGGATTCCTATCTCATACCGGCAATACTGGGACCCTATGAGCTGGAAGGAAAAATGATCCTTATCAAGAGCTATGTGGCCATTTGACAGTCACAAGGCAGAAATGATTGAAAACGTCATCAACATAGCCTTTGATGCGGGGCAAATCATACTGGGTATATACCATACCGACTTCAAGGTGGACTATAAGGATGACGACTCACCATTGACAAAGGCGGACAAGTTGGCTAATGACCACATCGTCAATGTCTTAAGGATGGATTACCCGGATATGGCCATACTGGCAGAGGAATCAGCTGATGATCTGAAAAGGCTTGGATATGATTATTGCTGGCTGGTGGATCCATTGGACGGCACGAAGGAATTTATCAAAAGGAATGGCGAGTTTTCCGTCAACATAGCCCTCACCTACAAGCACAGGCCTATTTTAGGCGTCATCTATATTCCTGTCAGGGATGAAATCTACTATGCATGTCAAGGGCAAGGCGCCTATTATATAGAAGAATACTCCACTCATCAGGACATTAACCGGTCTGTAAGAATCAACGTCTCATCAAAAACAGAAAATCTGATAATGCTACACAGCAGATCCCACCAACACCAGATCACAGACCGTCTAATCGAGAATAACAGAGAGAAAATCGGTGAGATAGTGCATGCTGGCTCATCCATCAAGGGCTGTCTGATTGCAAAAGGAGAAGCGGATATCTATTATCGTTTTGGGTTGACTATGGAGTGGGATACGGCAGCCATGCAGTGTATTATCGAAGAAGCCGGTGGAATACTGATGCAGATGGACGATACAGAGATGACCTACAACAGAAAAAACACCACCAACCATAAGGGTTTTTATATCCTCAATCGCGTGGGAAATAAATTGAAAATTTGAAGAGTTCAGTCAAGCATGCTCGACTGAACTCTTATTGTTTTGATAAAAATCTCAACCAGCTGGGGATCAAACTGAGTCCCCGCATTTTTTTCTATCTCTAAAATCGCCTCATCAAATGTCAGCATTCTGCTATAGGTTCTCTCACTCACCATTGCATCAAAGGCATCAGCGAGCGCTATGATTCTCGAAAAGTACGGAATTCTATCACCACTGATTTTATTAGGATAGCCTTCACCATCCCATCTCTCGTGATGAGACAGAACATACTCGGCAGAGGTTGCCAGGCCATTGACTGAGCTCAGTATCTTATAGCTCGTCTCAGGGTGCTTTCTCATTTGAAACCACTCATCATCGTTTAGTAGACCTTTTTTATTGAGGATGGTCTCATCAAGCGTAATTTTGCCGATATCATGCAGTAAACCAGCGACACCGATTTCATTTATTGACTCATGATTGAAATCCAAAGCCTTGGCCATCTCCTGACATAGAGTCGATACTCTCTCGGAATGGTTCTTTTCTCGGGGATTCTTTTCGTACAGGGTTTTCATAATCGTGTCGATCATGTTGCCTTTCAGCTTCCTGCTTTCAAAAAATTTATTCTTGTACATATTGTCTTCAGCGTTCCGATAAACGGTGGCAATTGACGTGTTTTCAGTAGTCTTGGTGGCAACACCGTAAGAAATGTTAATCTCCAGACCATTGAGACTGTAATCCGACTCATTACTCTTCATTCTCTGAACGATAGCGTAGGCATCCCCATAGCTTGTTTTCGGCAATAGGATCACAAACTCGTCCCCCCCGACCCGTGAGATGATATCATCTTCACGACAAGCACTTTTAAGGATATCCCGTACCATCATCAAGAGATTGTCACCTTCTTGATGCCCGAAAGCATCGTTAACCAATTTCAAGCCATTGACATCAGCCATAATCATGGATATCGGCAAATTCCTTGACGTATCCAGTCTTTTCAGTTCAGACTCGTAAAACCGTCTATTGTAAAGTCCGGTCAGTTGATCATGAAAGCTGAGGTATTCGATTTCCTTTTCTCTGTTGATTCTGTCAGTGATATCATGGATGATCGAGTAGAGAACCTGCTTGCCATTGACTGTCAGTGGACCGGAATGGATCTCAACCGTTCGCGATTCACCATTGGATAGTTTGTGTATAAAAACAAAGGTGTTTTTCACATGAAGAATAATTTTTTCCATCTCGGATTTAAGCTCGTTATGACTTAAACCGTTTAAATCTGTCATGTTCATGGTCTTTAACGTTTCGATGCTGTAGCCATAGAAGCATGAAGCGAATATGTTGGCATCCAATATATTACCATTTTCGGGGTCTAGAATCAGCATGGCTGCATAGGTGTTTTCAAAAATGGTTCGATAGCGTTGCTCGCTTTCTTCCATCTTTTGGATTATTCTGTTTTTATCAATCTGATTCTTGATGACCAAGCCCAGAAAAACACTGGCAACAGGATAAAGTGTAATAATTGGTAGGGCCACAACACGAAGCACAGCGTACTGATGTGGTAAAAACAGAAACAGATCTGCAAGCATGACTATATGGACGACAACACCGAAAAAATATAACTCAACAACTGGAAAATACACTTTGTCCAGAATATACTTTTGGAGACGATATCTACGCCAAATAAAACCGATAAAACTACTGGTCAGGATTGTCGCTAACCCGACAAGAGCGCCATCTCCACCGATGAACAATCGATAAACACCCGTAATAAGAACAGCTATCATGGTAGGGATAATACCAAAAAACAAGCCTGTAATACTTAAAAGGATTGACCTGCCGTCAAAGAAGATACCTTGCAATAAATGAACAGGATTACTCATGATAGCGATACCGATTGCACCAATGAGAATACCTGCAAGCAAATCCCGTCTATGCTTTGTTTTGTCAAATTTTGTGTTGACGATTGAGAAGATCATTGACAATACCAACAACAGCGATAAATTATAAATCAAACCGGTAGAAAATTCTCTATTCATAGAAACTCCCATATGATTGCATGATATTTTGAAAATTTTTACTCTTACCATTATATATTAGGAACAGATGGGTATACAATACTTATCATTAAGAATTAGTCAAATCTAACATATATATATGATTTGTATTTTAGATTTTGACAAATGATTTGTAATTGTTTCAATTCTATAGATTTTATGATATAATATATAACACTTTACTAAAGAATGCAGATGCTAAACCTTCAATTGGCAAGGATGTGCTTTTATGAAAATTTACATTACCACTCTGGGAGAATTTGATATCAGGGATGAAGAAAAAAGCCTTTTCAATCCCTCCAACAGAACCTACAGACTATATAAGCTGCTGCAGTATTTTATCACGTTCAGAAACAGGAAGATATTGCCTGATACCATAATTGACAACCTGATGACCGGTAGTGATACAGACGATCCCAAAAATGTATTGAGAACCCAGATCTTCAGACTCAGAAAAATGCTGAAAAAAATGGAGCAGAAACACACAGATGAGGGCAATCATCTGAATATCGTGTTTTCCAACGGGAATTATAGTCTGGAGGTCGGTGATGCGGTTGAGCTGGATATTGATGTCTTTGATAGCCTGATAGATCAGGGAGACAGAAAAAACCCACACGAGAGAGATGAAGCAATTCAGCTTTATCAGCAAGCCCTCAATATCTATAAGGGTACCTACCTATCTCAAAACCCCTATGAGGTCTGGCTTGTTCCCATTAGAAACTATTATAGCAGATTATATCTCAAATCACTAAACAGACTGATCGAGATGTTGGCCGACCAGGATAAAAATGATGAAATCATCAAGCTTTGCGAAGCGGCTTTATTGTTGGAACCATATGAGGAGAATGTCCATATTCATCTGCTTAAGGCGATGCTAAAGATAGGACAGTCCAAAAAGGCGATGGATCATTATGAATACATTGAGATGCTGCTTCATAAAGAAATGGATATGGAGCCATCGCCCGCACTTAAGAGCATGTTTAGAAAAATCCAGAGTCATTTTGTTGAAAAAGGCGAGCTGGACATCATCAGACTGGAAGACCAGCTGGAGGAAGGACCGGATTCAGGTGCCTTAATTTGTGAATATGAGTATTTCAAGTTTTTATACAATATCCAAAAAAGAAAGTCACTCAGAACCAATGAATCTGATTACGTCGCGCTGGTAACCCTGGCTAAATCAAAAATTCCGAGGCATGATCAGACCGAGATAGAAAAATGGTCAAATAACATGACAAAAGTGCTATCCAAAAGCCTTAGAAAGGGAGATGTGTTCTCATTCTGGAACGACACGCAGTTGCTCATCATGCTGCATAATATCAGTAATGAAGGACTGAATGTAGTGGAATCCAGAATCAAGAAAAATCTCTATCTCTATGGGAAAGAGAGCTACATGGATATGCAGATTAAGTTTCAACCGATCCAGTCAGCAAATGTTTTACTCAATGAGTCCTCATAAGGGACTTTTTTTATCGACCTATAACCAACCCTTGTATTTGAAAAAAGCAATCATGCTGACGGCAAGGACAATACAGCCGACAATAAAGACATGAACACCATAGGCATAATGAATCCCCGGGAAAGTAGAGAAATTCATGCCAAAAAATCCTGTCAGGAAAGATAGTGGAATAAAAATTGCTGAAAAAATAGTCAGAACCGTCATCACCTTGTTCATGTTGTTGCTAATATTTGATATATGGGTTTCTGTTAGACTGCTGAGAAGCTCCCTATCCAGCATCAAAGCATCTGATATCTCCACCAGATGATCATTCAAATCACTGAAGAAAGCCTTTGTCGAGTCATTGACCAGACCGAAATCTTCTGATGTCAGGTTTCTGACCAAATCCTTGATAGGAAGGATGGAAGATCTCAGGTATATAAGCTCCTTTTTGGTGGAATAAATCCTATCCATCGCATCATTCTCTTCATTCATCACGATCTCTTCAACATGATCAATCAGTGTTTCGACAAACTCCAATGCTGTATAATAGTGGTCTACAATAGCATCCAACATTGAGTAGAAAAGATAATCGATATTAAGCGTTCTGATGTAGCCTTTGCCATTGCTAATCCTACCGCGGAGAGTATCAAACACATCTCCTTCTATTTCCTGGAATGTGATGATCAGTTTATCCAATACGAGAAGAGAGAGCTGTTCATGAACAATTTTATTTTTTTTTAAATAAACCATCTTCAGAACCGCGAACAGCTTGTCATCAATATATTCCAATTTACTTCTGTGGTCTGGATTCAATATATCCTCAAGCACCAGATCAGAGATGCCGTAACGATTACCGATCTCCCGGATTATATCAATATTGTTTAGACCGATGACATTCAGCCATTTTTTCTGTGGGGTTGAAGGCACTTCATCGATTGATCTGATTTGCCTTATGGTATATTCGCTTTCATCAAAGGAGTACAGCTCCATTTTTGTTTCCTGATCGGTATAATCTCCTGTGTAGATCAGTGTGCCCGGTGGGTAATTGATTTTATCGTTTTTCATAGGTTGGCCTCCTGATTGATTATCAAATTTACGTCAAAGAAATCCTTACTGCCAGTACATTTTTTCTTTACTTACAGTATAACAATTCATACAAGGGAAATAAACAGATTAATCAATAATGGCGATGTATTATCAGCATTTTTTTGATATAATGGACAGGTCAATAGATTATTACTGATAGAGGATCAACAGAGTTCTTGGGTTCAGGTGGCGTTTGAGACGCCATCTGAACCTTAGAAATCGTTATCCAGGGACTATACAGTGCTTATCTCCCACTTATAGAAGTGGGAGTCTTAGCACTGTTAGTCATCGGATAAATATGAGCGCTAGGCTTTCCCATAGTCAAAGACCCGACTATCATATAATCTCCCGTTTTTGACAACCTGTAGTGGCAACACCAATTATTTCAAATCATAACATATTCCGAAAAATTCATAAATTAAATTCACTATAAGACTATATAAAAATACGCAAAAGTTATATAATACGGTAAAATAATTGTATAGATCGCCAAAAATGGGTATAATTAGAATGCGACAACTTAATAGGGGGGAATGACTTTTGGATAGAAATTACAAAAACTTGTTGCTAATTTTTGCTGACATCATTTTGTTGGCTCTTTCGGTTATCCTGGCATATATGCTACGTTTTGACGGTGCTATACCAGCAGTTCACCGGGAAGTGATTTCCCAGCACCTGCTTATCACAATAGTGATCAAAATCACCGTCTTTTATTTCTTCAAGCTTTACAACAGTCTATGGATATATGCCTCTATCGAAGAAATGATACAAATCATAACCGCAGCGGTAGTGGCACAGGGAGCTGCAGTGGTTTATCTATTCTTCATTCAGGCTTCTGTACCTAGAAGCATCTTCATTATTGTGGGGATACTGGATGTAGCCTTAATAGGCGGGATAAGGTTCAGCTACCGGTTGCTGAGAAAATACAAGAGTGAAGGCAATCTATTCAACAAGGGAATTCAAAATCGTGTGATGGTTGTTGGGGCTGGTGAGGCCGGTGTCATGGTCATCAAGGAACTGAGAAAACATATCCAGCTTAACAGCCTGCCGGTGGTATTGATTGATGATGACAGGCTAAAAATCGGAAAAAATATCAATGGTATTCCTGTATTGGGAAATCGCAATGATATTGTCCATATCGCAAAATCAAAAGAAATAGATGAAATCATCATTGCCATTCCATCCGCATCCAAGAGAGAGATCAAGGAAGTGGTCAACGAATGCAAAAAGACAGACTGCAAGCTCAAGATTTTACCGGGTGTCTATGAGATCATAGACGGCTCTGTCAATATCTCCCAGGTCAGAGAGGTCGGAATAGAGGATCTTCTTGGCAGGGAAGAGGTTCAGCTCGATGTTACCAACATCAGCCAGTTCATCAGAGGGAAGACAATTATGGTGACAGGAGCGGCGGGGTCCATCGGGTCGGAGCTGGTCAGACAGATCATCAAATATCAGCCTCAAAAAGTTATATTGTTTGATGTAAACGAAAATGGTCTATATGATCTTCAGCAGGAGATTAAACGGAAGTTGGCAAAAGACCATTTGAAGATCGAATTTATCTATATTATCGCGTCCATCAGGGATCTCAATAGATTGGATTATCTTTTCAACCATTATCAGCCCAATGTAGTCTTCCATGCGGCGGCTCACAAGCATGTGCCACTGATGGAAAACAGCCCACATGAAGCGGTAAAGAACAACATATTTGGCACCTGGAATCTTGCTATCATGGCTGACAAATACAAGGTAGAGAAGTTTGTCCAGATATCGACTGACAAGGCGGTCAATCCCACCAATGTCATGGGTGCCACCAAGCGTATTTGTGAGATGATTGTCCAGAGCTATGATAGAGAAAGCAATACGGAGTTTACTGCGGTGAGATTTGGCAATGTCCTTGGCAGCAACGGAAGTGTCATACCCCTATTCAAAAAACAGATCGCACTGGGGGGACCGGTGACAGTCACCCATGCGGAAGTCATCCGATACTTTATGACCATACCGGAGGCTTCCCAGCTGGTGCTGGAAGCGGGGGCTATGGCAAAGGGTGGCGAAATATTCGTTCTGGATATGGGTGAGCCAATCAAGATCATCGATTTGGCGGAGGATCTTATCAGGCTGTCGGGATTTACACCCTATGAGGATATTGATATCGTATTTATTGGTCTGAGACCAGGTGAAAAGCTATATGAAGAATTGTTGCTAGCGGAGGAAGATGTCTCTGAAACAGCCCATAGCAAGATATTTATTGGGAAGTCAATATTCTCGGATCTGAGCCATCTGGTTCATCATCTGGAGATATTGAAGGGAATGGTCAACAAGGGGGAAGAGGAGGATATCCGCCAATACCTTAAGAAGCTGGTACCGGAGTATACTTATAATAAGAGTGAGGATGGGAAAGTGATTCATATTGAAGATAAGAAACTGGCTACGCCTTCGTAGCCAGTTTCCTTTTTTGACACAGTATCGATAGCATAATCACTTGGCAACGATCTAATAGTATGGTATTCGACTATCATAAGATAAACTTTGCTGAGTTATATCAGATAGAAGAGCGCAGATGACTTGCGTTAATAATTTTCAAGTGTCTGAACCGTAGGTGAGTTTTTGAAAATTTAGCAAGTCATTGAGCTCATACAAGAGTAATGTTTGAAGCGTTTAGCGTTGATGTTGAATACCATATAGTGCTAACTGAAGCCTTGGTGGTTATTTGGTATCTTAGGCAATGTTACCGCAGATAGACCTCCAGCTTACGCAATGCATGGACCTTGGTGTTGACAACTGTCCGGTATGCGATACCCAGCTCGCGTGCGACTTCGATCATGTTGAGCCCTACATAGTAGTTTAGACTGATGACCTGCAGCTCTCTCGGACTGAGGGTCTTTATACCTTGCATCAGCGCTTTCATTTTCTCGTCATGTAGCATAGCACCATCTGCTGATGCTTCTTCGTCCGCTATCACATCCATTAGAGTTATATCATCATCTGCACTCTTGATGGGACGGTCCAGCGAGTCGCATTGCTCTTTTATCGTCTTTCTACCAAGATCCATAAAATGAAATCGAAGCATGGTCTTCACATATCCCAGAAATGGGATTCCTCTGTCATCATCGAACTGGTCCATACACTCCGCAATCACCAGATAGCCTTCCTGCATCAGATCTTCATAGGGCATATCACCCAGAAAATACTTCCTGGCGGATGATATGACCAGTGGTGTCAGCATCTCCATCACGATTTCCATGGCTTTCACATCATCATTCTTTGCTTTATCCAACCATCTGTTGAATAACTCTTGTGAATTTTTCTTATTCAATTGTGTCTCCTTTTCAGGAGAGCGCTCTCATGTAATTTAGTTCCGGCTAGGGAGAGCTTATCAAAGATTTTAGGATAATAAAAAGGCGGACTTATTCAAAGTACAGGCTGTACTTTCAACAAGTCCTCTAAGGGAAAAGTGAAAAGTTTTTAAAAAATTGTTAATAAATGAACGAAAGTCCTTGAATTGATATTTATCTTTGATAGAATATAAGGGTCTTTTGTTTTTCATCGAATAAAAAGGCAAATAAAAAAACAAGGAGGAGAGGATGACGGAAATCCAATACTATGACATTTTGGCAATCCGACCTGAATATGTTAGTGGTACGGGTGATTGCACGGAGATTATTTACGAGAGTGGGGAGGTATATATTGTCAACAAAAACATTAAGAGCGTCGTCAACAATATGGCTCACTATTATTGCACCGATTTGAGGGCAAACAGGCACAACTATGGGAAAACATTGGGGATCAAAAACAATGTACCTATTGTACTCTCTGACAAATACATTCTCGTACCCTATAAGGCGAGAAAACCATGGAATAAGCGAGATGGCGCATACGGTTATATTAATCTGTTCAACTATGTAGATCTTTGCAAAGAGCAGGAAGATGACTATATACTAATGACTGAAGGTATCAAGCTGAAGCTGTTTCAGAATTTAGAGTCATTTGGAAAACGTGTCCACCTGGCTAAACGATTGCTAACAGAAAGAAGATGAATAACGAAAAATTAACTTAAAACTTGACAGAATACTTGTTTACAGCAGCAGAAAATATTGATATAATTAATTCGTTCGTAAAGCGAATAATATCAAGGAGAAAGACTAATGAAATTTTTCAATCCTACCAGTGAACTAAAGGAATTGCGGCTCTTGCAACATATAGAGAGCAAATTTGACTGTACGCAGAAGGAACTGTCAGAGGTTGTTGGTGCGGCCGTTTCTATGATCAATCAGTATATCAATGCGCTTGAACAGAAGGGCTTGATTATAAGAAAGTATCGCTCATCCAAGACAGTGCATTATTTTGTCACACCGGAAGGACTGAAAAGGAAAAACTATCTCTTGATTACCTATACCAAGGAGCTGCTGGATCTGTACAAGCTGGCAAAGAGCAACGTCAAATCCTATATCTTTGAAGTGAAGGACAAGCATTATCGGAAAATCCTTCTCTACGGAGCAGGAGAAGTGGCGGAGACTATCCTCAGTGTCTTAAGGGATACTGAGGAGAATGGTCTCCAGGTAGTGGCCGTCATAGACGATGACCAAGCAAAGATTGGAGGATCCATGATGGGATATCCCATCATCAGTTCACAAGACATCCATGATTACATACATGATGTCATTGTGGTCACCAGCTATGCCTATGAGGATACCATTTTAGATAATCTGGAAAGGACCGGGTATGACATGTCAAGGGTGGAAAGGTTTTTTGTGAGGTGAGTATGGGCACCAACAATGATTCGACCAAATGGTATGCATTGTACGTTTTGACAGGACAAGAGGATAAAGTCAGAAAAATACTGGAATTGGCCTTTGGAGATCAATTGAAAGTGATTGTACCCAAAAGAGAGTTGAAGGAAAGAAAAGCAGGTACCTGGCGGATAGTTAAAAAGAATCTGTTCCCTGGCTATGTGTTTCTAAAAGGCATCATATCCACAGAGACATATTACTCAATCAAATCATTGCCTGTAGCTGCCAGGTTGCTAAAAGATGAAGACGGACCATTGAAGATACACGATTCAGAAATCAGCGTATTAAGGATTTTCTTTGAAACCGATGACGGCAACGTGAAGATATCCAAAGCGTATAAGGAAAATGACGTCATCAGAATCGTGGAAGGCCCATTATCCGGATTAGAAGGAATCATACAAAGCTTTGACATCAGAAAAGGCAGAGCAAAGGTAAAGATTGACCTATTGGGTTCGACAAAAACCATTCAATTGGGTGTCGAGCTAATCGATAAAATCCAATGATGACACCGGGTGTTTCGGCCCCGAGTGAGTCAGACGAAGACATAGCATCAACAGGGTTCTTGGGTTCAGGTGGCGTTTGAAACGCCATCTGAGCCTTAGAAACCGTTATCCAGGGACTTTACAGTACTTATCTCCCACTTATTGTTGAGTTTCTCAAAGAACAGGATGGAATTATTAGAACCAGAGATGCAAAAAATGTATTGAACGTAGAAGAACGTAGAGCACGAGAAGTTCTAAAGGACTTGGTTGATAAAAAAGTCATTGCTAAAAAAGGGAAAGGGCCAAGTACTTTTTACCAAATAAAATAATCCGGCACTGCCGGATACTGCCGGATAGTGCCGAATAGCATCTGAGATTTTTTAGGGATTAAAATGAATCCAATGAAAAACAGATTGACCACGCACTGCGTGACCAATCATCACAATACTAATCCCATCGAATTCTAGGGTGTTAGAAATTCAACTGTAAGTAATCCTTGATAGTTGAAGACGTTAATATGATGTAAGATGACAAATAATAGAAAGCACACATATTGTGGGGAACGAGTGTTCAATCACAAGATGCTGCATAAATTTATCCTTTCATCATAATCATGCGCGACGTGAGTATGGTGAAAGGACCAAAACCACAAGATGTAGCATAAGAAATGTCAAGAAAAAAGTTTGTTATGCAAGATGTAGTGTTAGTAGTTGATTTAAATATTCGACAGTATTAGAGAATGAAAGCGAGTTTTCATAAATGTAATGTTTAGAGAACTGCTACGTTAATGATG
>LGGM01000067.1 GCA_001509345.1 Clostridiales bacterium 38_11 | reverse complement strand
GTCTTGTATTGTGCCTGTGATATGGGGGCATCGCCTGCATGTCTATTGTTTTCAAACACAATTGATTCACTGGCGGCAGCGGGTGCAATCCTGTCAGATATCTGGACAGATATCAATTTGCCAACGGTGGATAATCTTGGAGAAGACTTTCTGACTTATGTCAAGGATGGTATGAACGTTGAAATCATGGACGGTGGCATAGTCAGAGTATATTAAAAATAAAAAGACAAGGAAGCATTGATACGTGGCATGCTTGCCTTGTCTTTTTTTATCCCTTATTTCTTCCTTCTATAAACTGTGATGGTTGTCCCATCATCCGCTTTGCTGTCCACAGTCGCCTCATCTAAAAGCATCCCAACTATATTTAGACCAGATGATGACATTGGGTTTCCTGTCAGATTGCCGTAGTAGTCTTCATACTCTGTTTTATTGGGTTGGTTGAGCAGATGATGTACTTTTTTTGCTGTTTCCTTGTCCATTCCTTCCCCATCATCCTTCACAGTTATGACGGTATTGTCTTCTGTTTCTCTTTTTATATGGACAACAACATCCGATGCTTTTGCATTAAGTGCATTGGATACTAGTTCATTGACGATTCCTTGTATTTTATTATTCTCTTCTTTCAAAATTGCCTCCTTGAGTTTTGATGCTGAATAGCTGGTAATGCTTTATTATATAATAGAATCAATCAAACATACAATGCTTTTAGAAAGGTATTTTTTTCATTAAAGTTGTGGAATCTTTTAAGAATAAGGTATAATATCAATAATAAATGGAAATATGTCCGCTTGTTTGAGATGGAAGGGATGACATTTTATGGAGCTTACACTGAATATTTTAATCGGGATCGGATTGGCAGCAACCTGTGGATTTCGGATTTTTATACCATTATTGGTCATGGGGATGGCAAATAAGGTCGGATACCTGGAATTGAGTCAGGGATTTGCATGGATAGGCAGTTACCCAGCTTTGGTTATTTTTGGGATTGCAACAGTAGTTGAAATAGCAGCCTACTTTATCCCATTCGTTGACAATCTGCTCAATACCATTAGCGTACCTTTTAGCATAGTTGCGGGTATAGTGGTGACGGCTGCGGTGATAACAGATATCAGCCCTATTTTAAAGTGGACGCTTGCTATTATTGCTGGAGGAGGCGCTGCATCAGTGACAAGTCTAATCAGCAATGGTGCCCATAATACATCAACATTTTTCAGTGCAGGAATCGCTAATCCGATTGTTTCAGTAGGAGAAACAGTGATATCAGTAATTATAGCTGTTCTGTCAATTCTTGTCCCAATTGTGGTGGTTATACTGATTATTATAATGATGGTATTGGTTTATAGAATGATAAGAAGATTTAAAGAGCGAAAACTCAAGCATATGAAACTTGATTGAAAGTATGATGTTATTCGAAAAAGGAGGTATAAAATGTTTCGCAAAAAAGTATTACTCTTATTATTATTGATGGTCATTATTCTATTAGTAGGGTGCTTACCAGGAGATGGTAAGAATAGCGTTGATAATCCTGCAGGATTCTTTTGGGGAGTTTGGCATGGGTGGTTAGCCCCTCTTTCGCTTATTATTGGTTTTTTTAGGAGAACAATCCGAGTATATGAAGTTTTCAATAAAGGCTGGAGTTATGATTTGGGTTTTTATATGGCTGTGATTAGTGGATTTGGAGGAATTGGATTTTTCAGACGTAAGAAAAAAAATGATTAGGCTCAAGACGGAGGTAGTATCGCTATGCGGATAGATGAAAGAGATGTTATGTTTTCGAGAATGGCCAGGAACCCTGGTACACGCGCTTATGAGGATTATTACCAATCCCATGAGAAACTACGGAAAATAGATGATGAAATCAGAATGATGCCTGGATTATGTGCTGAGGGAACTGCAACTTATGATCCAGTAAATAGTCCGATGATTACATCTGCTTTCGATTTTTTAGGCGATATAAAACACCTTGCCACTGGTCCCACATTAAGCAACACAATCTGTGAAGGGACTCCTGAATTGTTCACTAAGCGGATTAAGGGTCTTGCCGGCTATTATGGTAGTGTTCTATGCGGCATAACAGGGTGTGACGAAAGTTACTATTATAGCCATAGAGGACGTGACGATGCTTCATTTGGTGAAATAGTGGAACCGAAACATACCAATACTATCGTTTTTGCCGTTGAGATGGATAAAGAGGCCATAGACACTGCGCCACAACTGCCTGAGGCTTTGGTGGTGGTAAAGGGCTATGTAGAAGCCGCTATTATCGGCATGATGCTCACCTATTATATAAAGAGCTTGGGATATGATGCCCGAAATCATATGGATGGCAACTATCTGCTGGTATTGCCTTTAGTTGCAAAAAATGCCGGTCTGGGAGACATTGGGAGGCATGGGATACTTGTTACGGAGCAATTTGGTTCGCGAGTCAGGTTGGGGGCTGTGACAACCAACATGCCACTCATTCTGGATAAGCCGTCTGAATTCAAAATAACAGAATTCTGCAAGATTTGTGGCAAGTGTGCAAAGACATGCCCCGCGAAGGCTATCTCCACTCAGGAGCAGACAGAGATTGATGGTGTCATGCGTTGGCAGATCATTCAGGAAGAATGCTATAAAAAATGGCGGGTGCTGGGAACAGATTGTGGGATTTGTATATCCAGCTGTCCTTTCAGTTCTAATGTGCCTGAAGAGTTGATTGCTGACTACAAAAAAGACCCAACAAATGTTGAGGAAATCATTAGTCATCATGAAGAAAAATATAAAGTTAGACCTTTCAACAAGGGAAAGCCCGAGTGGATGAAGTGATGGAGGAACAAGAATGCAATTGATACAAGGCAATGATTTTAAATTCAATAAGACTTGCATCGCTTTTGGATATTTCGACAGCTTGCACATAGGTCATCGTTTGTTAATCAATCGATTGATTGAACAGGAAGAAAAAGGTTTTAATTCGGTTTTGCTATGCATGAAAAGGGATCAGCGTGACATTCCAGATAAAAGACACGACCTTTATACCACGGATGAAAAGGTAAAACTTCTGCATGAGAACGGGCCTATGTATATGGTGTCTTATCCGTCTGAAGAAATTATAGAATCAATGGAGCCTGAGGAATACATCAAAGAGATTTTAGTGGGGAGGTTTGACGCTAAAGTAATTGTTGCTGGCAACAACTGTCGATTTGGTAGGAACGGTAAGGGAGATATTCAAACTTTAAGAGAAATGTCAGATAAGTATGGTTATAGGCTCATTTGCTGTGAGACAGTCAAGTACAAAGATAAGCCAATAACTGATGATTGGATTTACAGTGAGATCACCCTAGGCGATCTTGAAACCGCCAACATATTGTTGGGATATCCCTTCACCTTATGGGGATCAATAATCCATGGTAAAGCATTGGGTAGAAATGTAGGCATGCCGACAGCCAACTTGAGGCTACCAGAAAACAAGCTAATTCCTAAGCATGGGGTATATGCCACCCTTTCAAGTATTGATGGCAAGAGGATTAAAGGTCTGACCAATATTGGTCGAAGACCTTCAGTGGATAACCAAACACATGTGACAATCGAAACTTACCTTATGGATTTCACAGAGGATATTTATGGAAAGGAAGTAGGCTTGGAGCTACATCACTATATACGAAGTGTCAAAAAATTCAATAATCTGGAAGAAGTCAAGCAACAGGTCAAGTTGGATAAGATGACTGCAAAGGATATGCTATAGATTTATTTTTTATTGACTTAACAGGTCATACAATCTAACTGACAGAATCAACGATTGTTCTTTTGTCGCATTGCTTTTTGGAGCAATTTGAGCCTCGCTGATACCCTGGAGTATTCCTAGCTTATATAGCATCTGGACAGATGTTTTTGCCCAATCGGATATCAGGTTCTCATCGATAAATCGGATATAGTCGGTAGAGACAGGATAAGTGATATCCAGATTCGTTAACATTCTGTTGAATATGGTCACAATCTGCTCCCTCGTAATCAAAGCATCCGGTGCAAACTGATGGTTACCGATACCGTTGACTAATCCAAGCGCCGCTGCAATTTCCACCTCTCTGCTTGATGTATCGGAAAATGTGATTCTTGGCAAATCATCTGGAACGCCTCGTACAACCTCATACAGATTAATCATCACTTCTGTGAATTCCTTCCTGGTTATAAAATTCCTATAATCGTGACTGGTGTTGTCAGTTATAATATTTAATTCCCTCGCGTCCGCAACCCCTTCAATTGCCCAGAACGAAGGTTCTGGAATAGTTGTGGGATCTGATTTTATCAGATAGGGATTGGCAACCAGTATGTTTCCTGGACCGTTAATCGCGAATTGAAAATTCATCGTGCTGATGTCGCTTATATCTACTTTAACTTGCTGCCATTGGTTGGAAACGGTTATTGCATGCTTGATTTGCCAGGTGGAATTGTGGATGTAGATATTGAATCCTTCTGTCAAATAATTTAGCGGATTGGATCTTGTTCCACTTGAAATATTGAAGGGTTGGTTGGCCGCGGGAGCATAGGAATAGGTTGACAGATAGTTTTCATAACTGCCGTATTGTGTACTAAAGTATGATGGATTCATTTGCCAGTCAATCGATGCTTCCAGATCGCCAAACTGATTCTTGGATACAGCAACCACATCAAAAACTAGTTCACTAAAACCTGAAACATCAACAGTGATATATTGGTCAGACGATCTTCTAACGCCGCCATCATAGGATGAGTAAAAACCTTCGTTAAAACCGGTCTTACCATTTGCACGGATTTTATTTATCATTTGAGAATCTTCTGGAGTTATTTTTATAACATTTCCGGTTGCTATGAAAAAATTGTCAGAGCAGCTTACCACAGATAAATCGGTTTGAGCATATGCTATCGTATTTATTGTCAACAACATGATAATCAATAGTATCGTTATTTTTCGTTTCAATTGATTCATAGTTTGGATCTCCTTATATTATACTTGTTAAAGATATATTTGATATGATAACATAATTTGAAGAAAAGCGTAACCAAAGTGTGAAGGAATAAAGGGAAAGATAATATTTGGGGAATCTCTCAAATAAGTGTATAATAGTGAAAAAGAACAATTGATGATTAAAAACGAGGGAATATAATGGACATAAGTTATAGAAGTTTTCTAAAATTATCGGTGATTGTTGGCTCGGTTCTTGCTATTGTATGGTATATGCCTGAAGTCATCAGATTTGTCGGGATATTATTCAATTACTTGATTCCATTTATGGTTGGATTGTCAATTGCCTTTGTATTGAATATACTGATGAAAATAATCGAGGAAAAGATGGTTTCGAGATTAAAATTAGGAAAATATCAGCGAATGGTCGCGTTTTTGCTGACGCTTATCACAATGATATTGGCTATTGTCATTCTGATTCTATTGATCATACCGGAAATAAGGAGTACCTTAGCAATTGTCTCACAAAACATCCCCTCTTTCCTGAAAAGAATTGAGAGCTGGCTAAGTACTCTAAGAATCAATGACTTAGGATTGAGTGATATTGAATTCAGTTGGGAGAACCTGATGGATTCTGCGTATAATTTCATCATAAGGGGTGACAGTGGATTGTTCAGTACCACTTGGGGAATAACATCTTCTATATTGGGTATTTTTATCAATATAGCCCTCGGAATGGTCTTTTCTATTTATATTCTGTTTCAAAAGGAGACACTTGGTAAGCAGATGAGAAAATTGTTGCATGCTTTTTTGAGCAAGGACACCGCTGAGAGCATATTAGAAGTGGGCGCTTTGGCCAATGATGTATTCTCCAATTTTATAAAGGGTCAATTTTTTGAAGCACTGATCATTGGCATCTTATGTTTTATCGGTATGAATATTTTGTCCCTGCCATATACAATGGCCATATCGGCGCTTGTAGGATTTACTGCTCTGATACCGCTGATAGGTGCATTTATCGGAACAGGTATTGGTGTATTCTTGATTATTATGGTCTCTCCTGTTAAAGCCTTTTGGTTTGTTATCTTTATTATTGTACTTCAACAGATTGAAAGCAATTTGATTTATCCAAGAGTAGTGGGAACCTCAGTTGGGCTACCGGAAATATGGGTTTTGCTGGCGGTGACTGTTGGGGCTGCATCTTTTGGAATTTTAGGTATTTTGGTAGCCGTGCCTATCAGTTCCGTTTTATATAGCCTGTTGAGAAGGGCGGTCGATAGAAGATTGAGTGAAAAAGGCAAGAAAATTTGATTCTGAAAGCAAAGGCTTGCTTTTAAAGCCAATATGAGCGTATTTGAGAGTATACGTACAGATAGCATAGCAAATAAGCGATTATGTAAACCAAAAGATGCTTAAGACGATTGACGGTTTATAATAATAGAATATAGCTATTGGAGTAGTTTGACATGCTTTTAAATTTTTGATATCATTGTATAATATAATTATTGTTCAAAAATGCTTAAGAAACTGTGCATAATTATAAGTACAGTTTTTTTATGCAAAAATTTAGAGAGAGGTGTTTTATTTTGTTAAACAAAAAAAGAGTTATTATAGCATTGGTCATTTCAATGATGTTATTCGCGTTTTCAGGATGTGCGGCTGAAACAAAAACCTATGTTATGGAAGGTAAATTTACCGTGGTTGGAAGTGGTGGATATCCACCGTTTAACTTTTTCAAAGATAATCAAGTTGTGGGTTTTGATGTTGATACTGGACGTGCTATAGCTGATCGTCTCGGATTGGAACTCAATTACGAGACATCAGCATGGGATGGATTAGTGGAAGGATTGAAAGCAGGAAGATATGATGGTATACTAGGCAGTATGGCCATTACGGAATCAAGAAAGGAACAGGTCAATTTTACGATTCCATATTATTATTCCGGAGCCCAGCTCGTAGTCAGAAAAGATTCGGGAATTACAGACCCAAGTGAAATGAACGGCAAGACAATAGCAGTAGCCACAGGAACAAATTTTGTGCAAGATGCGGAGGCATTAGGAGCCGATGTCAGTTTATATGATGATGATAATGGAACTCTGATGGAGCTAATAAATGGACGTGTCGATGGTGTGATAACAGACCGACTTGTCGCTGTTAAGGCTATGGCAGAAATGAATGGTGGAGAGGACCTTATGCTTTCAGGCGAGTTGTTGAGATTAGAATCAATGGGAATTGCTGTCAATAAGGACAATACAAAACTGCTTGAGGAGCTCAATACCATATTAGAAGAAATGCATGCAGATGGCACTTTATCGGAGATTAGTAGAGAATGGCACAACGGTGAAGATATTACAGTCAAATAAATCAATAAACTACGGCTGCCACTTAGGCAGCCGTAATCTTTTTATCGAAAAGGAGGGAATACTATTTACAATTCAATGATTATACATACAACAACTTTTTTATCAGGATTCGAATTCCCATGGGACATGTCGCTGATACCGGAGTATTTCCCGGTTTTTTACAAGCCGGCGCTCATGACGCTCCAAATCACTACATTTGGTATTTTGATGGGTCTGATTCTTGGATTGTTTGCCGCGCTACTTAGAATATCAAAATTCAAGATTCTGAGCGCACCGGCGAGAGCTTACATCTGGGCTATCAGAGGGACGCCCTTGTTGCTGCAATTATTGTTTATTTATTTCGGGCTTGTCAATGTTGTTGACATACCACGTATACCTGCTGCTATCATTGCATTAGGGATTCATAACGGTGCATACATCGCTGAAATATTCAGAGGCTCTATACTGGCTGTAGACAGAGGCCAAAGGGAGGCAGCCTATTCGTTGGGAATGACACCATGGCTGGCAATGAAAAGAATTATCTTGCCACAGGCTTTCAAGCGTTCGGTGCCACCCTTAGGCAATCAGTTTATTATCGCTTTGAAGGATTCGTCACTAGCAAGTGCGGCCTCTGTACCGGAACTGTTGCTTCAGGCTAGACAACTAGGTTCATCTACGTTTAGCTATATGGAAATGCTGTTTATTGCCGGTATTTATTACCTGATTATGACTACAGCGCTAACGTTTATGGTGGGAAGACTGGAAAAACGACTGAGCATCAGTGATCATAGAGTATAGGAGGTAATGTATATGATTGAAATAAAAAAATTGAGCAAATGGTATGGCAAACTGCAGGTCCTTAAGGATATTAATCTGAGTGTGGCGGAAAAAGAGGTGGTTGTCATTATCGGAGCTTCAGGATCAGGTAAAAGCACACTTCTAAGATGTATAAACTTTTTAGAGAAGCCTCAGAAGGGCAGCATCACCATTGATGGCACATTGATCGATCCTAAAGGGAAAAATCTCCATCTCATACGACAAGAGGTTGGTATGGTTTTTCAGCATTTCAATCTATTCCCTCATAAGACTGTCATGGGAAACGTCATTGAGGGATTGACACAAGTTAAAAAAGTACCGTTTGAAGAGGCGGAAAAGGAAGGTAAACTGCTTCTGGAAAAGGTCGGGTTATTAGACAAGGCAGATAGCTATCCCTCTGTTATATCAGGAGGACAGAAGCAAAGGGTCGCCATAGCGAGAGCCTTAGCCATGAATCCAAAAATAATGCTTTTTGATGAACCAACATCTGCTCTGGATCCGGAATTGGTCGGTGGCGTTTTGGAGGTCATGCAAGAGTTGGCAAAAGAAGGAATGACAATGGTGGTTGTGACCCATGAAATGGGATTTGCAAAAGAAGTAGCAGACAGGGTCATTTATATGGATGAAGGTGTAATTATAGAAGAGGGCACACCAGAAGACATTTTTGATAATCCCAAGCAGGAAAGAACTAAGGAATTCTTGTCACAGATTCTTTAAAATCTATCGCTATCATCAAAAAACGGAGGCTTAATCGCTTCCGTTTTTTGTGCTATATGAAACATAAGCTTTCACCATACAATCAAACGTCTCCGAAATCTACATGTGTCGATAATCATTTATATTATTTATCGTAGTTTTTATGGTATAATACATACGTAATCAATAAGACAAGTGGATAAAAAATAGAGAATAATTAGTTTAAGGGAGGAAATATGATATCAAAAAGAATAACAACCATTGTTTTAATAATCATATTAGCAACTATGGTATTCGGTTGTTCCAGACCGCAAGAGAACCAGACAGAATCTTCTGCAACTTCTGCAATGCCAACGGCAACTACAGTCCAAGAGACTGAAACAACAACCGAGCAAACAACAACTGCAGTGCCGGACGAATTGGAAGGCTTTGAACTGCTTCAAAGTATAAATTATTCAATGCCAGACAGTTACATCTCGGAAACTACTGTTAACAGTTATGATGTGAAATCTATCATCAAAACGTACTATAAAGATAAATCTCAACGAACTGAAATTGAAAATTCTGGAGTTAGGAGCATTTCCATTTATAATGACAAGGAAGGCGTCACTTATATGTACAATGAAGGAGATTCTATAGGTTTTATGACTGACACTTTTGACAACACCTATTATGGGGAAGAGAACACTTCTGTCAATTGGGAAGATACATCTCTTGCAGAAGCGTATGCTGATCAACCGATTGTGGAAGCTAAAATTGTGACTGTAGATGGTAAAAAAGCTCTTTATATAGAACTGGATAATTCCTATGA
>LGGM01000066.1 GCA_001509345.1 Clostridiales bacterium 38_11 | reverse complement strand
AAAAAGATAAAAATGTCTTAACAAATAATATATATATGTTATACTATATAAGAAAAAAACCTATAAAGTATAACATAAATAGGGAGATTATATGGACCATGTAAAAAGTATTGAAATATTTGTTGTATCTGATTCAATTGGTGAGACTGCAGAGCTAGTAGCTCAAGCCGCTAAGATACAATTTTCAGATGCAGTGACAGCAATTCGAAAGTTTTCCTTTGTTTTGGATAAGAATCAGATGGATGAAATAATTAGTATAGCAAAAGTGACAGACTGTCTAATCCTTTATACGTTGGTCATGAGTGAAGAGAAACAATATTTTAAACAGCAAGCTGATATTAACAACATAAGAGCGATAGACTTGCTGGGGCCAATCATTACAACCTTGGAATCCTTGACTGGAGTACCGCCAAAACGAGAGGCAGGTTTGAATAGGAGACTGACATCTCATTATTTTGATAAAATTGAATCAATAGAATTCGCGGTTAAGTATGATGATGGGAAAGATCCTAGAGGATTCAAAAAAGCCGATGTTGTGCTCATAGGAGTATCCCGTACATCCAAAACACCATTAAGCCTTTATCTTGCGAATAGAAGCTTGAAAGTGGCGAATCTGCCACTTGTACCTGAAGTAAAACCGGCTGAAGAATTATTTGAAATACCAGTCAAGAGGATTATAGGTCTGACCAACAGTCCTGATCTTCTCAACAATATCCGCAAAGAAAGACTAAAAGATATGGGTGTGACCAACTACTCATCATATGCTGATCTTGATAGAATTCTAGAAGAACTTGATTATGCCGATAAGATATTTCAACGGCTAAAATGCCCTGTGATAGATGTATCCCAGATGGCGATAGAAGAAACCGCCAGCATTATTATGTCAATAATAGCAAAAAACAATAAACAATAAACTTAAAAGGAGGATATTTTACATGAACAAATGGGTATATTTATTTAAAGAAGGTAATGCTTCAATGAAAAAAACATTAGGGGGTAAAGGAGCTAATCTGTCAGAAATGACCAATATCGGATTGCCGGTGCCTCCAGGAATGACAATCACGACTGAAGCGTGTTTGGAGTTTTATAAAAATGGCAAGAAGCTGACGCAGGAAATTATCAGTCAATTACATGATAATCTGAAAGTTGTCGAAAAAACTATGGGGAAGAGATTTGGTGATTCAGAGAATCCGTTGCTGGTTTCAGTAAGGTCGGGAGCCGCAATTTCCATGCCTGGCATGATGGATACCATTCTGAATCTTGGTTTGAATGATATAGCTGTTATAGGACTTGCAAAAAAAACAGGTAACGAAAGATTTGCCTACGACAGCTATAGAAGATTCATACAGATGTTCAGTGATGTTGTTCTATCGGTACCGAAATATTTGTTCGAGACAGTTTTGGAAGATGTCAAGGAGAAGAATGGATTTGTTAATGATACGGAGTTAGATATTGATCATTTGAAATCAATAGTTGAAAGCTATAAAAGAATCTATAAGGATGAGGTGGGTGAAGATTTTCCGCAAGACCCTTATATTCAATTGAATATGGCAGTGGATGCGGTATTCAGATCGTGGAACAATGCAAGAGCCATCACATACAGAAATATACATGGCATACCGCATAGCATGGGTACCGCTGTCAGCGTACAATCAATGGTTTTTGGCAATATGGGTAATGACTCTGGAACAGGTGTGGCCTTCAGCAGAAATCCAGCAACAGGGGAAAAGAAGTTATATGGTGAGTTTTTAATCAATGCCCAAGGAGAAGATGTGGTTGCAGGCATTAGAACACCACAATCCATAGAAGAGCTAGGACTGATCATGCCGGCAATATTCCAGCAATTCAGGGACATAACAGACAAACTTGAGCATCATTACCGTGATATGCAGGACATAGAGTTTACAATAGAAAAGGGTGTATTGTACATATTACAGACAAGAACCGGCAAAAGAACTGCAGAAGCTTCTCTAAGAGCTGCCGTGGAGATGGCAAAAGAAAGCCTTATAACAAAGGACGAAGCGATTATGAGAGTACCACCGTCATCACTTGACCAATTGCTTCACCCGACATTTGATTCGAAAACCATGGATGAAGCGGTTCCTTTGACACAAGGGTTGCCTGCATCTCCAGGAGCGGCAACTGGGAAAGTCTATTTCACCGCCGCTGATGCGGTACTTGCCGCGGCAAAAGGAGAGCCTGTCATATTAGTCAGAAAAGAAACTTCACCAGAGGATATAGAAGGAATGAATGTTGCCAATGGTATTTTGACTGCTAGAGGTGGAATGACTTCACACGCAGCAGTTGTTGCAAGGGGCATGGGAAAATGCTGTATAGCTGGATGTGATCAGGTTAGAGTGGATGAAGAGAGTAAAGTTTTTACTGTTAATGGTGAAAAATTTCATGAGGGAGACTTTATTTCCCTAGACGGTAGCACAGGAAAGTTGTATAGAGGAAGCATCAAGACTGTAGATCCAACTTTATCAGGAAGCTTTGGGGAGCTCATGGAATGGGCAGATGAGACTAGAAAGCTTGGTGTGAGAACCAATGCCGATACACCAAAGGACTCCGAGATTGCCGTAAGGTTTGGAGCGGAAGGTATTGGATTATGCAGAACTGAGCATATGTTTTTTGATGAAAATAGAATACCAGTCGTAAGAAGAATGATTTTAGCAACGACAAAAGAAAGAAGGCAGGTGGAGCTAGACAAACTTCTGCAATTCCAGAAAGAGGATTTTAAAGGTATATATAGAGCTTTGGGCGACAGACCTGTAACAGTGAGATTGCTTGATCCCCCATTGCATGAGTTTCTACCAAGTGAAGATGAAGATATTATCAAACTCGCATCGCAAATGGATATTTCAGTTGCAAATCTGAAAGAAACGATCAACTCTCTACATGAATTCAATCCCATGCTGGGACATAGGGGATGCAGACTGGCTATCACTTATCCGGAAATAGCCATTATGCAGACTAGAGCGATAATTGAATCGGCTATCGAAGTAAATTTAGAGGATAAAGTCAGTATAAAACCTGAAATAATGATTCCTCTTGTTGGAATAAAAAAGGAATTTGAGTATCTTAAAGATATTGTTGTCAATACGGTCAATGAAATATTCGAGGAAAAAAAATGCAAACTGAATTACCTTGTTGGAACAATGATTGAAGTACCCAGAGCCGCTCTGATAGCTGATGAGATAGGTGAAATCTCTGAATTCTTCTCATTTGGAACCAATGATTTGACTCAGATGGGTTTTGGCTTTTCAAGAGATGATGCGAGTAAATTCATCGGTGAATACCTTGAAAAAGAAATTTTGACTAAAGATCCTTTTCAAAGTATTGATCAGGAGGGAATCGGTAAATTAGTTGAGATGGGTGTGAGTCTGGGTAGAAAGGCAAATCCGGAATTAAAAATAGGTATTTGTGGTGAACATGGCGGCGATCCTGAATCTATAGATTTTTTCCACAGAGCAGGACTTGATTATGTAAGCTGTTCACCTTATAGAGTTCCAATCGCCCGACTTGCGGCAGCACAGGCAGTACTGAGGAATAAATAGTATAGAGCCATGTCAATCTTATGTTTAAAATATATCTTTATGGGTATATTTAAAACGAGAGGTAGACGGCATGAATCTAAATTATGAGGTTGAATTCAAAAGCGATATCGACACAAGTCAGAAGATTATAAATGAAATACTAGACAAGTTTGATGGCTATTTGGGTAGCGATGATAAATTTGATTTGCGTCTGATTTTAAATGAGTTAGTCTCCAACAGCATTATACATGGCAATAAAAGTGATCCTCAAAAAAAAATCCGTCTGAAACTTGTGATGATGGGTAATCTGATTGACTTGGCAGTCTCTGATGAGGGTGAAGGCATCAAAACGAAGAAGAGGAAAATTCCCGACACAAAAAACATCAATGGAAGAGGGCTGGTTTTAGTGCAAGGGTTGACTGACACCTTTGAAATAATTGGCAACTCGGTCAGAGTTACAAGAAGAATTTAATGGATAACAAAATATAGACAACCCCATGTTGTTGGAATTATCGCGACATGGGGTTGTCTTCGAATTTACTTGTTTACTTAGCTATTTAGCAGTATTATAATGTAATAGTATTTCGGTATTTGGTTAAATCAAACCGAAAAGAAAAACAGGAGTAAAAATGAGAGATAGCAAATACGAAGAGGGATTGCTAAATGGTAGCCTTCATGATATCAAAGAGATTCAAACTCTATTAGGAAAGGATAGGGAAAAAGTCTATGAGGTCATAAGAATTATTGATGGTAAACCTTTGTTTTTGGAAGAACATATAGTAAGATTGAACAATAGCATCAAATTGGTGGATATTGATTTTTCTGTTTCGTTGAGGGATATTCGGGAACAAATCTATCTGTTGCTGGATCAGTTCAAAGAAAAAAACATCAATGTAAAAATAACCTTCTTCAAAAACATTATAGAAAATCTGATTGTTTATCTTATGCATTCAAACTATCCTACTGCTGAAAAAGTCCGACTAGGCTACAATACCATTCTTGTTTATGAAGAAAGAGAAAAACCAAATGCGAAGATTCTAAACAATGAGTTTAGGGATCTTATCAATGAAATATTGACAGAAGAGGGAGCAGATGAATGCATTTACGTGTCTGAAAAAGGGGAAGTACTTGAAGGAAGCAGATCAAATCTTTTCTTTGTCAAGGGAAATACAATTTTAACAGCACCTGATAATGGCGTACTTCTAGGGACAACGAGAAATAAAATTGTTGAAATTTGCCAAGAGAAAAGAATCAGTATCCAAAAAAGAACCATAAGAATTGAAGAGTTGGCTTTTTTTGACGCGGCATTCATCACAGGGACATCAATAGATGTGATGCCTGTCAATGTTATCGGAACTGTTCAATACAAGTCCACATCGAATCGACTGGTTGAGAAAATCAGAAAAGAGTATGAAAAAGAGAAACATAAATATCTGTCAAATATTATAAAGATCAATAAGTAGAACAAAACGACCCGGGTAGGTCGTTTTGTTCTAAGCATAAATGCTTAAAAGGGGTATTGGGAATATATTTTGGCTATCGGGGGGATAACCATTCTCATTATAGCACAGCTAATAACTGTTGGCAATAAAAAACAAAATAATTAACAATGAAAAATGATTAATCAAGAAGGGAAAATTATGATTTATCTAGATAATGCTGCAACATCAAGAATCCATCCTGATGCCCTTGAAAAGATGAATGAAATATATAACAAATTTTATGGAAATCCCTCTTCATTGCATAGCTTCGGACATGAATGCGAAAAGATACTGGAAAATTCCAGGGAGAGGATAGCCAGTTTTATCAATGCTACCAGAAGTGAAATAGTTTTCACATCTGGTGGAACTGAAAGCAATACTATGGCTATCTTAGGTCATTTGGCTTCAGCTTATCCGGGCAGTCAAATTCTGACGACCCGCATAGAGCATCCATCTGTTCTGGAAACACTAGGTCATCTGCCCAACAAATGCTTAGAAGTGGTATTTGTTAAAACCGATGAGTACGGTAATGTGGATATAGAAGATCTTGATCAGAAAATAAATGACAAAACTGCTCTGACCATCTTTACACACGTTAACAGTGAGCTCGGAAGCATACAGAATCTAAAAAAGATCAGTGATACTATCAGACACCGCAAAAGAGATGTTAGAATCCATATTGACTGTGTTCAGTCATTGGGTAAAATTAGAATAGATGCAAAAGAAATCAATGCCGACACAATGTCATTATCAGGCCATAAGGTTCACGGCCCAAGGGGAATCGGTGGATTGTTTGTCAATAGAGCAACAAAAATCCAACCTGTTTTTTGGGGTGGACACCAGGAGATGGGAATGAGGTCTGGAACTGAAGATCTACCCTCTATAGCGGGATTTGCTGTAGCGATTGACATCAGAAAAAAAATGATCTTGCATGAATTCGACAGAATTAACAATCTAAAACGCATGATGGTAGAAATGCTACTGAATGGAATTGAAAATCTCAGGATAAACAGCGGAGAAGAATCCTCACCCTATATACTCAATATATCCATCAGAGGCATCAGAGGAGAGATTCTGGTTCATTTTCTTGAAAGAGACCAAATCTATATCTCAACCGGATCAGCCTGTTCTTCAAAAAGTGCATCGAAAAATAATGTGATCAGTCGCGTCTTAGATGATGAGGGTTTGGTTGAAGGCACTATAAGAATCAGTTTTGGAATGTTTAATAGTGAGAATGAAATTATCCAGACAGCAGAAAAAATCATTGCATACACGAAAGAAATCAAAAAAATAGCAAGAGGCAGGTAATATGTATAATTCAATCAATATAAGCTTGGGAGAAATGGTATTAAAGGGAAAGAACAGAGGAGTGTTTGAACAGAAGCTTAACAATCAGATATCAAAAGCAATCAAAGAAAAGGGATTGCATTTTTATAGAGATAGAGGAAAGGTTTTTATTGATACAAAAGGTTATATGCAAGATGTGATCGATGACATCAGCAATATATTTGGTATTGTCAACATATCACCGTCTATTAAAGTTGAAGCAACAACAACCGTCATTGAAACAAAGCTCATTGAATATGTTGCATATCTGATAGAGGGGAAAAACATCAAATCATTTAAGATATCCTGTAAACGAGCGGATAAGACATTTCCTGTTGATTCTATGACGCTGAACAAGCATCTTGGTGGTGTTGTTTTAGATAATTTTGATGGATTGAATGTGGATGTCCACAATCCGGACGTGGTAATTTACTTGGATATCAGGACATATTGCTATATTTTCACAGAGAGAATAAAAGGGGCTGGAGGCCTGCCTGTCGGCTCAAACGGTGAAGGGCTGGTGCTGATCTCTGGAGGTATAGATAGCCCGGTAGCAGCTTATATGATGGCTAAAAGGGGGGTCAAGATAAGGTGTGTGTCATTTCATGCCTACCCATTCACTAGTTTGAGAGCCAATGAAAAAGTTGAAACACTGGTAGATAGATTGTCTGTTTTTTGCGGGAGCATAGACCTATTTTCAATTAATTTACTTGAAATCTATAAAGAGATAAAGCAAAAATGTCCGGATGATGAATCTACCATAATAGCAAGAAGATTTATGATGCGGATAGCCGAAAGAATCGCAGGATGGAAAGGGATGGATATGCTTGTTACCGGAGAGAGTTTGGGTCAGGTAGCCAGCCAGACGTCAAAATCCCTAGGTGTGGTGGATGCATCAGTAGATGCGCTTGTTTTAAGGCCATTGATAGGAATGGACAAGGCAGATATCATAGACATCGCTCAAAAAATTGGGACTTTCGATATTTCAATCCTGCCTTTTGAAGATTGCTGCTCGGTATTCTCACCGGTGCATCCTCAGACAAGACCTCGTTTGGAGAGGATTGAAGCATCAGAGAGCAAACTGGATATTGAAGCTTTAATCGAAGAAGCCTTGAAAACCAGGGAGTTTAAAAAGATACTTTAAAGGAAAATGGTTACTTGACGCTTTCAATACCCTTATTGGCCAGTTCATCTGCCTTTTCATTCAGATCGATACCGGAATGGCCTTTAACTTTAATAATCTTTATATTACTAAAAGATTCTATGAGATCAATTAATTCTTCCCATAATTCTTTGTTCTTGACTGGAACTTTTTTTGAGTTTTTCCAGTTGTTTTTCTTCCATTTTTCATACCATTTAAGATTGATACCATTGACAATGTAGGCTGAGTCGGAATAGACTTCTGTTTCAATCTTTCTATTTTTGATAAGTTTTAAAGCTTCTATTATTGCGGTAAGCTCCATTATGTTATTGGTGGTGTTGATTCTGCCACCGAATATTTCCTTTGTATGATTATTATAAGTCAGAATAGCACCATATCCACCAATGTTATTGGAGCTCTGGTTATTTGAACACGCGCCGTCAGTATAGATTATAATCTTATCATTACCCATCATGGCCTCATCAAAATATTTATGATTTCGGAATAAATCTTGTCTGGATTTTTTTTCCATTTTGCAACGATATCTTTTGCCAGTTTTTCTGTAGGAACGTTAAGTGAAAAGTTAAAAATAATGATTGATTCTTCAATGGCCTGCAAGATTACTGTGAAATCCTCATCCTTGCGCTGATAATAATGTGCGAAAAGGTTTTTGTTTCTTTTTACTTCTTTCTGCAGCGTTTTCAGTATTTCTGTTATTTCAAGCTTAAAGTTTTTCGGAATGCGATCACTGAACATATTTATAGCTTCTTGACCTGCTACGGTTATCGTGTAAGATTTCTTACCTTCCGTCTGCCCTAAATTTACGAATCCATCCTCTTGAAGCTCTAAAACAACCTCCTGCAAAGTAAAATAATCCATATAATTGTTTTCCAATATGAATTTAGTAAGATCCATGTTGGTAATGGGTAGATTAAGCGTATTAATGATAAATAAAACCTTCAATTTAAGTTGGGCTAATCTGTTTCCACTTTCAAGCAAAATATCACCACCTGAAAAGTATTATAACATCATTTCTCAACCTTATCTATGATAAAATAATTGTAAGTATAGATAATCAGGTCATCATATGTTATATTTATCTGATATAATATAATAAACGACATAATTGCTAGGAGTTTAAGATGATAGGAATGAAATCAGGTATGTTGGCGTTAGCAGGTGTGCTTTTACTTTCTAGTTGCCATTCTGCGAACACTGTTTCAACATCGGAAAGCATATTAAACACAACTGTTTTAGAGATAGAAACCACAACGGAGGATAATCCAATTGAGACCACTGAGGAGACAACATCAGAGATGGATGGATTGTCAGATCAGGATAAGGTAGACTTTTCATTAAGTCCTAATGAAGCTGGTCGGGTAATGGTGCTCATGTATCATAGTATAGGGGAATTAGACAGCTCATGGGAGATTACGCCGGATGCCTTTAGAGCAGATTTGGAATACTTGTATGTCAACGGTTACAGACCGATATCACTTTCAAAGTATGCTAAGGGTCAAATTGATACACCTGCCGGTTATACCCCAGTGATATTGACATTTGATGATACTAATCAGAATAACTTCAATCTGATCGAAACAGTTGGGGGCCTGGTTATAGACCCGAATTCCGCGCTCGGAATAATGGAGGAATTCAACAAAAGATATGATGATTTCAATCTCACAGCTACTTTTTATGTTTATGGCACCAATGCATTCAGACAAGAGCAACATGTTGATTATAAACTGCATTATCTAGTAGATAATGGCTACGATTTGGGCAATCATACATATAATCATGCCAGACTCATAGAGTCCGCCACACCGGAAGAAATCCAGTACCAAATTGGTATGATGGCCTCTTATATTAGGAAAATTTTACCGAAATATGAAATGAATACTTTTTCAATACCTTATGGTCAGAGGCCAGCGGGAGATTTGAATGACTATTTGGTCAGTGGAGAATACAACGATGTTTCTTATCATCATATTGCATTGGTGGAAGTAGGTTCATATCCTTCCTATTCAGTATTTGACAGACGATTTGACTACACCGCTATTCCAAGAATCAGAGCTAGCAACACAGATGAATTCCAGGAATCCGC
>LGGM01000013.1 GCA_001509345.1 Clostridiales bacterium 38_11 | reverse complement strand
ACTTGAACTTCGTTAAAAAATCTATCAGGATAAGTGCTATCTTCAGGTTTTTCTCCCTCTCGTATATTGAAAAGTTTCTGAAGATTCCAGATTCTTTCTACAGTCTTCAATCAGGTGGGGGAAGTTGACATCAATCATTCTTATTGACTCCTTTGATTACACTTTGCGTAAAATATTGGAATTGGTGTATATTTTATAATAAATTTTATCACAAGTATTGTGTTTGTCAAGATTATGGATAAGGTCGCTTCTGCTTATAATTAGAATTATAGCTTTAATGTCACAAAAATACAATGTTTAACCTTATCATTAAAGACCGGAAAATTCTTTTCTCAGCATAGAGAAAATCATTTGATTTCTGTACTGATTTTCGGATTTGTAGGACTCCCTCAACACTCCATCAAGGTTCATTCCTAAATTTCTGTACAGATGAATACCTGCATGGTTATCAGTGAATACATCAAGCCAAAACCTATTGATAGACAATTCTTTAAAACAATATTGCATAAAGCCTGATATCGTTTCTTTACCAAGTCCCATATTCTTTTCTGATATGACAATTCTTCTTAGCTCAACGATGTCTGATTTTCTATTGATGCCCGCCAAAATAAAACCTGCCGGGTGGTGATTGGATTTATCTTCGATGATCATCAAAAAAATATTCTCATCCCTAATCTCATCTAAATGCTCTTCTACTGTTCCCTGGAATACAAATTGATTGTTTTCTTCGTTTTGTTCCAAACTCATGATGAACTTCAGGTCGTTTTCATCAGCTGATCTAATCAGAAGTCTGTCTGTGGTAAACAAGTTATTCATAACAGTTTCTCCAATTCAACAAGAATGTCTTTGATATTTTCTTGTACTGTAAGTTCGAAGCTGCTTTGGCATTCCATCTCTCTATTGATATAAACCTTTGTTGCTTTTTTTACCAGAGAAGCTAATTGATTGATTTTATGGTTTATTTCTACCATAATTTCCACTCCTTACTTTTTTTTCCACACCGGTTTTCTTTTATCCAAAAAGGCCTTCACACCCTCCTGTCCATCTTCTGTCGTACACAGGGTTGCAAAATGATTATCTGTTATATCCAAAGCCTGCCGTAGACTTAAGTCTTCCATCTTATAGAACGATTTCTTACCTGATTGAAGTGCCAAAGGACTTTTAGCAGCCAATTTTCCCGCAAACTTCAACGTTTCTTCTTCCAATCTGTCATCATCAACGACTTTATTAACCAAACCAATACGCAAGGCCTCATCCGAATCAATTAAGTCACCAGTCATAATCAATTCAAGTGTTCTTTTTCTTCCAAGATTCCTTAGCAGCGGAACTGCGGGGCCTACACAAAAAAGACCAATATTGACAGCTGTTGCTCCGAACCGGGCATTTTTCGAAGCTATGGCAATATCACATGCTGCAACAATTCCGACACCATTGGCGACAGCAATATTTCGGACAGATGCTATAACAGGCTTCCCCATCTCAGACATGGTAATATTCATTTTCCCCATCAGTTCCGACCATACCAGATACTCAGAATGTGATTTGCCATCCACATACCGCACGTCGATTCCTGTGCAAAAATTCTTTCCATTTGCATTAATAACAACAACATTAACTTCTGGATCTTGCTCCATGTCCTTAAGTGCGCAGTTTAATTCTGTTGCCAACTCAATATTGAAAGTATTATTATCATTTGGTCTGTTTAAAGTTATAGTGCCTATTTTATCAGCTTTCTTGACTAAAACACTTGTGTAATTCATTGAAACCTCCTGTGAGTTAATATATACATATTGCTATTATATCATTTTTTTAGTGATCGAAACCACAAAAAAACGAGAAATTTAGTTTCCCGTTTTTTTATTCCTATCCATTATTTAACAACAATATTATATATTTTGCCTGGTACAAAAATCTCTTTGATTATCTTCTTATTCTCTATGAACGTTTTGACATTTTCATCATTCATCACAGTTTTCTTAACGGATATCTCGTCAGCATCTTTAGCCACATTGACCTTTGCTCTGACTTTTCCATTGATTTGAACGGGAATCTCGATAATGTCCTCAACTGTCTTGTCTTCTTCCCAAGTAGGCCATTGTGTCTGGTTGAGCATCCCTTCATATCCCTGAAGATTCCATATCTCCTCTGTAATATGTGGTGCGATTGGATTCAGTAAAATGATAAATACTTTAAGCTCATCTCTGGTCACGCTACCGTAGTCATAAAACTCGTTTATCAATGTCATCAATGCAGCAACAGCTGTATTGTATTTCATCTCTTCCAAGTCTTGAGACACCTTTTTAATAGTTCTGTGCATAGTGGTTTCCAGTTCTTTTGAAAAACCTTTCTGGTTTGTCACCATTTCTTGAAGCTTCCATAATCTATCCAGAAATCTTTTGGATCCCTTGACCGAATTTTCATTCCATGGAACAGGCTTTTCATAATCTCCTATAAACATAACATAGGTTCTCAATGTGTCAGCGCCATACTCCTCAATGATGTCATTTGGATTAACGACGTTTCCTTTGGATTTGGACATTTTATCCCCGTCGCCTCCAAGAATCAATCCCTGTGCGGTTCTCTTGGCATAGGGCTCTTTTGTAGGGACTTCTCCGATATCATATAAAAACCTGTGCCAGAATCTTGAATAAAGCAAATGTCTCGTAACATGCTCCATCCCGCCATTATACCAATCGACCTGACCCCAATAGTTCAGTTTTTCCTTGCTTGCGAAGGCTTCATTGTTCTTGTTGTCAATATATCTTAAAAAATACCAGCTTGAACCAGCCCACTGTGGCATGGTATCCGTTTCTCTTTTAGCTTTTCCACCACATTTAGGGCATGTCGTATTGACCCATTCCTCTATAGTTGCCAGTGGTGATTCTCCTGTATCTGTTGGTTCATACCTTTCAACAACCGGTAATGTGACCGGAAGATCTTTTTCAGGAACAGCCACTATCCCGCAATCAGAACAGTGTACAACCGGGAATGGCTCTCCCCAGTATCTCTGTCTGTTAAATGCCCAGTCTTTCATCTTATAATTGACGGTCCGTTTGCCAAGTCCTTTTGCTTCCAGCATATCAGTTATCTTTTCTATTGCTTCCTTGACTCTCAAACCATCAATCAGTTCGGAGTTGACTAATATACCATCATTGGTATCTGTGTAGGCTTCCTTAGTGATATCCCCTCCCTTAATAACCTCAACGATAGGAATGTTGAATTTTGTCGCAAACTCCCAGTCTCTGGTGTCATGTCCGGGCACTGCCATGATTGCCCCAGTTCCGTAACCCATCATGACATAGTCGGCAACCCAGATGGATATCTCTTGATTATTGACAGGATTGATTGCCTTTAAGCCTTTTAATTCCACGCCTGTCTTTTCTTTAGCAAGCTGAACCCTCTCAAATTCTGTTTTCTTTTGTGATTCAATTTGATAATGATGTATCTCGTGAATGTTCTCTATCTGATTGTGATATTTGTGCAAATAGGGATGTTCAGGAGACATAACCATAAAGGTTGCTCCATAGAGTGTGTCCGGTCTTGTGGTAAAAACTCTCAGTACATCGTCGGTATCTTTAATTTTAAAATCAACTTCCGCACCTACTGACTTGCCTATCCAGTTTTCTTGCTCCAGCCTTATTCTCGGCAGATAATCAACTTCATTCAATCCATCCAACAGCTTTTCAGCGTATTCTCTAATTCGTAAAAACCAGACGTCCTTTTGCATCTGAACCACTTCACTACCACAACGATCGCACTTGCCTTCCCTGAAATCCTCGTTGGCCAATACAACTCTGCAGCCATTGCAGAAATTGACGTATGTTTTATCTCTAAAAGCTAGACCATTCTCAAACAGTTTTAAAAAAATCCATTGTGTCCATTTGTAATACTCCGGATTTGTTGTATCAATGACTCTGCTCCAGTCAAAAGAATATCCTATTTTTTTCAACTGCGAAGAAAAAATCTCAATATTCCTATCCGTTACAACACGTGGATGTTCACCGGTCTGGATCGCATAGTTTTCGGTAGGTAGTCCGAACGCATCAAAGCCAATCGGAAACAACACATTGTAACCCTGTAGTCTCCTCTTCCTCGACAAGACTTCCAGTGATGTGTATGCTCTGACATGGCCAACATGCAGACCCGCTCCGGATGGATAAGGAAACTCCACCAGATTGTAATACTTTGGTTTATCCGAAAAATCTTCTGCTTTAAAGGTTTGATGATCTTCCCATATCTTTTGCCATTTTGCTTCTATAACTGCCGGATTGTATGAAACCATTGAAAACTACCTCCTAATTTATCCACCAACAAATAAAAGTCTTTCACCTCAAATGAGCGAAAAACTGTCTGATATATTGAATTAATTGAATTATAAATTGTATTATATCAAAGTAACCTTAATATTTCAATTTTTCTTTATATCATTTAATACTCAATCAAAATAGTCCATCTCGTCATCATTATAGGTGGCAAAATGGTAATGGTCCTCCCATTTCTTATTAATATATAAGTAACTTTTGGAAAAACCCTCCTTCTCAAGGCCAAGTTTTTCTGCAACTCTTAAGGATTTTATATTTCTCGGCATGATATTGACTTCAATCCTATGGAGACCGAACTCATCAAAAACGATTTGAATTCCTCTTTGTATAGCTTCCGTCATATAGCCTTTGTTTATCTCCATGATGTCCAGTTTATAGCCCAGAAAGCAAGACCTGAAATTTCCGTAAATGATATTGCTGAAACAGATGTTGCCAATCGTTTTGCTGTCATCCAATTTCTTAAAAATCCAGAGCCTAAAAAAATTGCCTTTTTTGTATTCGCTGAGCTCGTATTTCAACTGATCTGCCTGATTTGATTTTGTATAGAAATCGTCCTCTCTTTCCGGATCCCATTCAACAAAAAAATCTTTATTCCTGTAATAATAATCCAGAACAAGATCTGCGTGCTCTGGCCCCAAGATTTTTAAAGACAATCTTTCTGAATCGTATTCTTTTATAAACATTGAATTCCTTTTCCAAATTAGACTCATTGTTTCACCTATTCAGTACATTTGCCTTCCTTATGCTCAATTTGTATTTTCATAACACAGGTGTTAGTAGAAATCTTTTCAATCTCATCCTTCACAACATCTTCAAATCCCTTGGAATACTTTTCGCCAATCCTATACAAAACAGCATCCTTTTCTTGTCCCTCTACTAGTGAAGCTTTTCCAAATACAATAACGCTCTCATACCTGGTTCTCAACTCATCAGGTATTACCAAACTTTTATTGACAACAAGAAAGCTGACTTTATTGTTATTTTTTATGGCGTCGAGCTTATGTCCCTCGTAGGCGCAATGATAATATATAGCATTATCACAATATACATAATTCAAAGCGACGCCATAACCATAACCATCGTCTCCTATGCATGACATAACCCCATAATCACCATCTTGCAGTATTGCTTCAACCGATGAATGTTCCATTCTTCTATCTGTTCTTCTCAAATCTCTAAACATATCACGCCTCCTGTAAATCCTATATTACAATGCCCTAGCTATAAAATCAATCAAAAACAGCGGCTTCGAAAAAAAATTCGAGCCACTGTCAAGTATTAAACTATATTTCTTCTATATTCTGCAAACATATTCCTGATTTGAGTCATCTTTGAATTCATTTCGATTTGCAGGTCAGAAGCTTTTTTGTACTCACAGTTTTCTATGGCTTCTCTAATACGAGTAAATATGCAGGTTTGAGATGAGCTATCCTTCATCAATTCAGCACGAAGTGTATTTATCTTTTGCCATCTGATTACATCCAAATCAGTAGCAAAGTCTTCATGCTGTTTAGTGAAGCTTCTAAGTATTTCAATGTTGAGAGGTATGATCCTACCGACCAATTCTGTTGACCATTTGGTCAAAATCACTAATTTATATGACTCCACCAATGAATTCGTAAACACGCCACCTTGTTTTAAAAGGGATACTCTTTCTCCGCCATGATTGAGACCTTCAATATTTTCGTATACTGTTGCTGGTGCTCTTCCAAACAGAGCATTTCTTTCAGCTTCAGTATAGTGTTCAAAAACGTCGTATTCACTACGGTATTTTTTGTCTTTCTCCAAATAGAAACTCTCCACTCCCGCTTCTTTCGAGATTTCCTTTTCAATTTCCTCGGTTGATAGACCGGACGCAATAATAGCTTCAATGCCATCCAATGCAGCCATATAAGCTGAAGCAATAACTAGATATGTATTGGACAGTGGATTAGGAGCTCTCAGTTCAAATCTAGTCGCCATCAAATTGTTCAAATCTCTAATAACACCAATTAAAATAGATCTGTTTCTTGAAGGTACTTCTTTTGTGTGACCTAAGGATGTAACAACACAAACAGGTGCTTCAAAACCAGGCTTTAACCTGTTCATAGAATCATTGGTTGATGACACAAATGGATTGACGACATCATAATTTCTCAAAATGCCCATGAGTGCACCATATCCAATTTCACTCAAAAAATCCTTGTTCATATCAACTGGTGTGAATAAATTAATGTATTTGCCTGATTTTAGTCTTACTGCGGCCCCAAGATGTGTATGCTCACCATTACCGGCAACACTCTCCAGCGGTTTTGCCATAAAGGTAGCCTCTAGTCCATGGTTTCTGAACATATCCTCAATTATTTCCCGAGCGATGATTTCGTTGTCAGCAGCTTGAAGTGCCTCAGCGTATTTCCAGTCAATTTCAAGCTGTTCCATCACATGTTGAAGCCTTCCTGTAGACCCTACTTTACTAGCCACCCCTCCAACCTCTTTGTGGGCCATTTCCGGTTCCAATCCATATCTTTCCAGCTCATGCATGCATTTTTCCACCACAGTCCTTACAATTCCATGAGTTCTTTTCCAATACTGCTCCTTAAGGCTTTGCGATGTTGAAAGCGCATCTAGATTGACCTTATCATCAGGTGTATTGACCCATAGTTCTAACTCTGTGGCAGAGGTCAAAACAATTTTATCTATTTCCTCGTTTTGGAACCCATATTTTTGGGCTAATTCAGGTTTTTTGCCAAACATCTCTTTTATAGATTCATCAAGAACTTTTTCTGTTCTTTTAAGAATCGATCTGGAACAAACCAATTTTCCATTATGCATCAGATAAGCAGGAATTCTTAACGAGCCCACTGGAAGACCATTTTCATCACAGTAATAATCGTAATTATAGTCGACAAACCATATAGCTTCCAAATCCGGCAGCATATCCACCCTTGCATTGTTCAAGGTTGCTATCCCTTGGAGCTCAACGGAAGATCCATCGGTTTGAATTCCATATTGCAGCATGGCGTCCATGTCGCTGATAAAAAGAGAAATAGGTATTTTTTCATCTGTTGCGTTTCCACCGATATCGACACCCATAAAGGAAACAAATTGTATCTCCGGATGCTCTTTGAATAAGCCGATTAAATATTCTTTGCTACGGTTTTCTGGTTTGATAAAAAATACTCTGTTCATAATTACCCTCCTATAGTTGAAAATTATGTTTATTATAATAGCATAACTTTCGTGTATTAACAAGTAAATTTATTATAGGAAAATGTTTGTCCGCAGACAATAAACAAAAAATATTTAAACGCGAATATTATTTGTTAATTTTAATATTTTAATTCGCTTTAAAGTTCTTCGAGAGCTTTTTTTAGAACTTTCCCAATTGATTCATTTATAACCAGATTTGCTTTACCATCATAGGGGGTGCCCTCCCTATTGATTAAAATCAGATTTTTCCCTTTAAAATAAGTAATCAGTCCAGCTGCCGGGTAAACCACAAGTGAGGTTCCTCCAATGATCAAAGTATCCGCTTTCTCTATATAATCCACTGATTTCCCGATGACATCATTATCTAATGCTTCCCCATATAGAACTATATCTGGACGTATAGTTCCACTACATATATTGCATATCGGGACTCCTTCAGCATTCTCCACATCCATCCATGAATAGGATGACTTACAGTTCATGCAAAAGTGTCTGGAGACCGTTCCATGAAGCTCCAACACCTCTTTGCTCCCTGCTTTTTGATGAAGACCATCGATATTCTGTGTTATGACTGCCTTCAACTTGCCAATTCTTTCAAGCTTGGCAAGCGCCAAATGAGCGTCATTCGGTTCTGCGTCGGTATGTAAAATGTTTTTCCTGTAGTAATCATAAAAAATAGCTGTATGCTTCAAGAAAAAATTGATACTCAACATATCCTCAGGAGAATAACCATACTCGGATTTTGCGTTGTACAGACCTTTGGCGGATCTGAAATCAGGTATATTGCTTTCTGTAGAGACGCCTGCTCCTCCGAAAAACACAATATTGTTGCTTTGTTTGATGATTTCTCTTAATTCTCCAATTTTATTCACGTTTTACTCCTTATGGTTCAAGCATATTTCGAGAAGTTCTTCCGGTTCACTGATCAGATATTTTGGTTTATTCTTTTCCAGCCCATCTCGGGAATTATATCCCCAGTCCACAGATGCGATATCAATCCCGATATTTTTTGTGGCTGTTATATCACGAATCTCATCGCCTACATATAGCACCTCATCTTTATTGATGTTATACCTTCTCAATAGCTTCTGAAAGACTCTCTCTTTCCCAAACATTCCCGAATTTTCGATAAAAGTAAACATCATAAGCTGGTGTTTTTCAATAAATTTGTTGACGTTTTTTTTAGAATTGGATGTCAGAATACCCAAAATAATATCGTTATCCTTGAGTTTTAACATAACCTCTGCTATAGTTGGCTTGCACATATCTATATTTTCAATGCTACCATGCAGTATTTTTCTTCCAAACCGAATCATTGCCGGTATATTCCTTTTCTTTATATCAAGATAATCTATCAAATCAAAAGCACTCATCTTTTTTAGGCTTCCCATATCACTTTTGGAAATCTTTTTAAGCTTGTATTTATCTGCCAAATCCAGATAAATTGTGAAGTTTATATCCTCTGTATCTGCCAAGGTGCCGTCGAAATCAAAGATGACATATTTATATTTCATTCTATTCCCTCGATTATAGTGTTATATGGGTAGTATACTACAGTTTAGTTTTTTAAATCAAATATTATTGGTATTATTTGTTTATATTAACTATAATAGAGTAGAATATGAGATTAGGAGCTATAATGAGCAAATATAGAATAAAAGAAATAATTGTTGTGGAAGGAAAAGACGATATATCAGCTGTCAAGGCTGCTGTTGATGCGGAAGTAATATCCACCAGCGGTTTGGGGCTAAATCAGAAAATATTGAGTCTCATCAAATCAGCATCTGAGAAACAGGGTGTCATTGTTTTGACTGATCCCGATTTCCCGGGCAACAAGATACGACAAATGCTTAACAATGAAATCAAGAATCTGAAGCATGCCCATATACCGAAAGAGAATGCTAAAAAGCGCAATAATATCGGTGTAGAAAATGCAGCACCTGAGGCAATCATTGAAGCGTTGATGAATGCTAAAGCTGTTTCAGATAATACTAGTGATGTTTTTACAGAAAAAGACCTCTATAAAAATGGATTGAACGGAACTTCAAGTGCATCTAAAAAAAGAAGAATTTTAGCTGAATCCCTTGGTATTGGCTACTGCTCAGCCAAACAGCTTTTGAAAAGACTTAACCACTATAGCATAACAAGGGATGAGTTTCAAAAAGCCTTAAAGAAACTAGATGATGCAAATGAGCGATAAATTGCATATACCAAGAATAACAAAAGATGTTCTTAAGAAATATAAATTTCACCTGACAAAAGGCCTTGGTCAGAATTTTTTGATTGACGGCGATGTAATCGATAATATTTGCAATGCAGCTGAGATCAACAAAGATGATAACGTGCTTGAAATAGGACCTGGAATCGGTACCCTAACCCAGCATTTGTGTGAAAAAGCAAAAAAAGTGGTTTCCATCGAAATAGACCGTCAATTGGAGGCGATCCATCACGAAACCTTGCCATATAACAATCTGACGCTGATTTATGATGATTTTATGAAAGTTGACCTAATCAAGCTATTCAATGATCACTTTTTAAAGGAAAAAGTCAAGGTTGTAGCCAATATACCCTATTACATCACGACGCCCATTGTCATGAGGTTGCTTGAAGAAAGGCTGCCTCTTAACTCAATTACGGTTATGGTTCAGAAAGAAGTCGCCAATAGATTTAGTTCTTTGCCAGGTTCGAAAGACTATGGATCCATAACGGTTGTAATCCGATATTTTGCTGACACCAAATTAGCTTTTATTGTTCCCAGTATTGTTTTTATTCCTCAACCAAAAGTGGATTCTGCTGTCATAGTGATGAAATTGCATGAGCACCCACCCGTCCAATTAGATGATGAAAATTTATTTTTCAAACTTGTCAAAGGTGCATTTGGGCAAAGAAGAAAGACACTTGTCAACTCTGTTTCAGGCACAGTTCCCGAAATCAAAAAAGATGAACTGTTGGCTATCATAACAAAGCTGGGCTTTAACCCAGCTATTAGAGGTGAAAAATTAAGTATTCATGATTTTGCGCTGATTGCCAATGAATTGAATCGATTATCCGAGTCCGCTCAAAGGTTATAGCCATAATCAAATGCATTTTCATTATATAATAACCTATCGATTAACAATAGCAAATACGTATCAAGGAGAAATACTTAATGTCAGACATTGATTTAACCAAATTTGAAAAAAAGATGATAGTGAGAACAATCAAACAGAATGATTTTGATGAAATCATCGCACTCCAAAAATTGTGTTTCCCTAAATGTCAACTTCCAGTTTGATTGTGACATTTGATGAATATGACGATCAGCATTCATGGGATGAGATAACAGATCGGGGTTATATCACCAATCATGATCCGGAAGGTAGCAACCTATATGGGATGGAAGTGATGACCCATCCTGATTACAGAAATATGAAGGTGGGTAAGAGGCTTTACAATGCCAGAAAAGCACTTGTACAGAAATTGAACCTGGAGAGCATCGTAATAGGTGGACGAATTCCCAATTATTATCAGTATGCCAATGATTTGACTCCCAAAAAATATGCTGAAGAGGTCATGATGCACAATATATATGATCCTATTCTTACCTTTCAGATCCATAATGGTTTTGTATTGAAAAGAATCATCAAAAAATATTTACCGGAGGACAAGGCTTCATTGGAATATGCGACATTGATGGAATGGAACAACATCGAATACAGCCCACCAAGCAAAAGACACTTTAAAACCGCTTTTCCGGTTCGCATATGTGTGGTGCAATACATGATGAAAAAAATCAATTCATTCAAGGAGTTTGCGCATCAGTGTGAATACTACGTAGATGTTGGTTCTAACTACAAATCAGACTTTGTTGTGTTCCCGGAAATATTCACGACACAGTTGCTATCATTCATAGATCAGGATACACCCAGCCGGTCTATCCGAAAACTTGCAACATTTACAGAACAATATATTCAAATTTTTACTGATTTTGCTGTAAAATATAACGTGAATATTATAGGTGGTTCACATTTTGTGGAGGAAGCAGGCAATATATACAATATCGCTTATTTATTTAGAAGAGATGGAACTATAGAAAAACAATACAAAATTCACATCACGCCCAATGAACAGAAATGGTGGGGGATCTCGACAGGAGATGAAATAAAGGTGTTTGATACGGATTGCGGTAAAATATCAATCCTTATCTGCTATGACATCGAGTTCCCTGAATTGGCCAGGCTTGTTACAGAAAAAGGAGCCAACATCATATTTACGCCATTCTGTACAGATGAGAGACAAGGATATCTGAGAGTAAGATACTGTGCCCAGGCAAGGGCTGTTGAAAATCAGATTTACACGGTAATTGCCGGTACAGTTGGCAATCTGACACATGTGGAGAATATAGATATTCAATATGCTCAATCTGCTATTTTTACCCCGTCAGATTTTTCATTTCCAAGAGATGGGATTATGGCTGAGTGTACCCCTAATATAGAAATGGTTATGGTGGGTGATCTGGATTTGGAGCTACTAAAACGGTCTAGAAAGACTGGTACAGTGACACTTCTCAAAAATAGAAGGATTGATCTTTATGAGCTTAGAGAAAAGAAAAATCATCCCAACAGATAATACATTGGGATGATTCCTATTACGTTATCTTAAACAGTCTTTTAAAATTGTCAGTGGTGGCTTTAGCTACCGACTCAAAGGAAACCTCCTTGATACTAGCTATTTCCTGGGCCACATATCTCACATACGATGGCTCATTTCTTTTGCCTCTAAACGGTGCAGGTGTCAGATATGGCGAATCAGTCTCTATAAGTAAATGCTCAAGCGGTATTTCTTTTGCGACTTCCTTAGTTTTTCTGGCATTGCTGAATGTGATTGGTCCTGCCAATGAAATCAAGAATCCCATCTTGATGAATTCTCTTGCCAGTTCGACATTTCCAGAGTAGCAATGCAAGATACCTCTTGTTCCGGAATATTTTTCTGTTTTCATTATGTTGTATATATCTCCATGAGCTTCTCTATCATGGACAATATAAGGCATATCAAGCTCTTTTGCCATTCGAATCTGTTCGATAAACCATTTTTTTTGTATGTCTTTGGGCGAATGGTCATAGTGGTAATCGAGGCCGATTTCCCCAATAGCAACTACCTTACTTTTCTTGGTCAAGGATCTGATGATCTGTAGAGATTCTTCTGTCACATCTTTCGCATCATGGGGATGGTAACCGACAGACGCATAAATTTGCTCGAATTTCTCTGAGGCATTGACAGCTTTTACAGAGGATTGAAGGTCATAAGCCGCATGTAAAACATAGCTTATTCCGTCTTTCTCAAATCTCTCTATCAATTTTTCCCTGTCTTTGTCAAATCTTTCGTCATCCAGATGTACATGACTATCTACTAGCATTTAAACACCTACTTTTTCTTTTTTGATGACTTTCGATATTGCTTAATAAGTGATGTTACCGTATCTTTTTCTGTTCTATCTTCTTTTACTGTGATTTTAACTATGCTTGCCCTTTTTGGTGAGTTGTAATCTATCACAAGCTTGCAGGTTTTATTGTTGAAGCTTGTCCACTCAATTCTTTTTATGGCTTCCCATCTGATAAGAATGTTGTTTTTGATAATACCCGCTTCTGTTATAGTAGTCCTACTCAGTGAATTAATGGAGACAGCCAAGAACAGTACCAAAGTGGCCAAGAATTGTGTGATTTCAATTTCAGTAATCACTTCCCCTGCCAAATGTCTTCCATATAACGAATAACCCATCATAATCAACATCATGATTACCACAACACTTACAAGGTTCATTGTTCTGTTATCCAGCAAGAGTGTATATAGCACTTTCCCTCTCTCTCTCCTGTTTACAATTTTGTTCTTGATGTTATAAAAGAATATAACCACACCAAACAATAGTAGTCCTTGATAAAATAAATTCATACTTCTCTCCTGTTTAAGTTATTATTGATCCATCTATTAGATCTTCTAAAGTTGATACCAGTGAAAGTTTTTTACCTCTCGAAGCCGCAAGAATCATACCCTGAGACTCGATTCCCCTTAACTCTATCGGGGCTAGATTGTAAACCATGACAACCTTTTTGCCAACAAGCTCTTCAGGTTTATACCACTTGGCGATGCCTGATACGACCTGTCTTTTTTCATCCCCCACTTTCAATTGCAACACCAACAACCGATCGGCGGCGGGATGTGCTTTGCACGATACAATTTCAGCCAGTCTCAAATCCAATTTAGCAAAATCGTCAATAGATATTTCCTCTTTTGCACTTTTGTCTTTTTTGGGTTCTTGTTTTTCATTTTTTACTTTTGGTTCCTCTTTTTCACCTGACAGTTCAAGAAGCTTCTTCCTGGTATCAATCCTGCTAAATAGAATTTCCGGTTTGTTGACCTTGCTGCCAACAATGGTGCCATCAAAGGTCTTTAGGCTCTCCCAGGTCTTCAAATTGCTATTGATCTGTTCGAAAATCTTTTCTGACGTCTCAGGTAGATAAGGAGAAAGCATGACTGCAGCAAATCTGATGGATTCCAATAGATTATACAATACGGTCGCCAATCTATCTTTTTTATTTTCATCTTTACCCAATAACCAAGGTGTGGTTTCATCAATATATTTGTTGCTTCGCCTTAATAGTTTGAAAATTTCATCTATGGAGTCAGATACTTTAAGACTATCCATTTTTGTCATTACATGTTCCGGTATACTAAGTGCTAGATCTATCAGTTCCCTGTCTATAGTCTCAACCTCTTTTGGTTCCAGTATCTCACCATCAAAATATTTGTTGACCATAGCTACAGTACGGTTAACCAGATTGCCCAAAATATTGGCTAGCTCTGAATTAATTCTTTCAATCAATAGTTCGTAAGTGATCGTCCCGTCATTGGCAAAAGGCATCTCGTGCAAAACAAAAAATCTGACCGCATCAACTCCGAAGTGCTCCACCAGAAAATCAGGATATATGACATTCCCCCTGGATTTGCTCATCTTTCCTTCTCCAACCAACAACCAGGGATGACCAAATACTTGTTTAGGCAATTCGACGCCCAAAGCTAAAAGCATAATCGGCCAATAAATTGTGTGGAATCTTAGAATATCCTTGCCAATCAAATGTACATCGGCAGGCCAATACTTCTGGAACAATTCTCCATGATTTCCCTCGGTGTCAAATCCAAGTCCTGTAATATAGTTTGATAGGGCATCAATCCATACGTAAATAATATGTCCCTCCTCAAAATCAACGGGTATGCCCCATTTGAACGATGTCCTTGAAACGCACAGATCTTGTAATCCAGGCTTCAGAAAATTATTGATCATTTCATTTTTTCTGGACTCGGGCTGTATGAATTGTGGGTTTTTTTCTATGTGTTCAATGAGTGTATCCGCATACTTGCTCAGTTTAAAGAAATAGGCTTCTTCTTTGGTTTTGTATACATCTCTACCACAATCAGGGCATTTACCATCAATCAACTGACCTTCAGTGTAAAAAGACTCATCAGGTGTACAATACCAGCCCTCATATTGCCCTTTGTATATATCTCCCTGTTCATAAAGCTTTCTGAATATCTTTTGTACTATTCTTTTATGATCTGATTCGGTGGTCCTAATAAATCTGTCATAGGAAGTGTTCATCAGATCCCATGTTCTTTTTATTTCAGCAGCGATTCCGTCAACAAAATCCTGGGGACTTTTGCCAGCCTCAGCAGCCTTTTGCTCTATTTTTTGACCATGCTCATCAGTACCGGTCTGAAAATAGACATCATATCCCACTAATCTCTTGAATCTGGCAATACTGTCAGCAAGTACTATTTCGTATGTATTGCCTATGTGAGGTTTTCCTGATGTATAGGCTATGGCGGTGGTTATATAATATCTTTTCTTATCCATAGATTACCTTCCCTTTACTCAATAGTAAACGTCTCTTATAAGCATAAGAGACGAAGTTATCCGTGTTACCACTCTATTTCATGGATTCCTCACGAAATCCACCTTAAGGTTTTAAACCCATCCTTAACGCGGACCAGACGCCATGCCCTAATCACCTTCAGGCACGAAACTCCGAGACCATTTTCATCTCTTTCATAAACACCGGTTTTCACCTACCCCGGCTCTCTTTGGAATAACTCAGAGATTACTCTTCCCTTCAATGCTTTTAATATTAACATTTAGAATATATAATAATTTGATTGTCTTGTCAAGCAATAGCAACCATTACTACAGAATTCTATACATCTCTGAAGAGCTGTCCTTCGGGACATGCTCACTCAATCGCTCCACTATGATCTTCATAGTTTTATCACCAAATCTGATATCAATCTGATCATTGATTGCCACTTCACTTCCAGGCTTTGCTTCCTTTCCGTTTATACTGATTCTGCCATTTTCACAGGCTTCTTTAGCAATTGTTCTTCTTTTAATGATTCGAGCATTTTTAAGAAACTTATCTATTCTCATCGATCCTCCATACTGATTCTAACTTAAAATAAAAATCAGACCGTATTCAAGGTCTGATTTTATCATTAATCAATCTTATTTGTTAACCGCTTCTTTTAATGATTTGCCTGCCTTAAATACCGGTGCAGTAGATGCAGGAATTTCGATAGTTTGCTTTGGGTCTCTTGGGTTTCTGCCTTTTCTTTCTTTTCTGCTTCTAACCTCGAATGTTCCAAATCCTACTAACTGGACTTTTTTACCTTTAACCAATTCAGCTTTAACTGTTTCCATGAAAGCATTTAAAGCAACCTCTGCGTCTTTTTTCGTAAATCCTGTCTGTTCAGCGATACTTGCAACTAATTCAGCTTTATTCACAATAAAACCCTCCTTAAAATATTTTAATATTGCAAATTCCATATGGAATTAATGCCTTTTTGATAACTCCCACAAATAATCCATTTCTTCCAAAGTCATATCTTTCAGATCTTTTGGGGAATTCTTTTCTATAAACTCAAATCTTCTAATAAACTTCTTGTTTGCCCTGCTCAACGCTATGTCCGGGTTGATTTTCATGAATCTTGCAAAATTTATAATCGCAAAAATCAAATCCCCGAGTTCATCTTCAATTCTTTCCGTGTCCATTGTCTGATAGGCTTCCATAAGCTCTTCAATCTCTTCCTTCACTTTAAGAACAGCACCGGATGCATCCGGCCAATCAAATCCCACTTCAGCTACCTTGCTTTGGATTTTATAGCCTCTGGACAAAGGTGACATGGATTTTGGAATGTTTGAAATCCTTTCTGTGTAGGAAGAGACTTTTTTCTCCTTCTGTTTTATCTCATCCCAGTTCAATTTCGCTTCTGTATCATCATTGGCATGCTCATCACGAAATACATGAGGATGTCTTGCATAAAGTTTTTTACAGATGCCCGCAATCACGTCTTCGAAGTGGAAATAACCTTCCTCTGCCGCTATCTGTGAATGGAATACGACTTGTAGCAGCAAATCACCTAATTCTTCAACCAAATTGTCGAGATCATCGTTTTCAATGGCGTCCACAACCTCATAGGCTTCTTCAATGACACATTCTCTCAAAGACATGTGCGTTTGCTTTCTGTCCCATGGACACCCATCCGGACCTCTTAATAAAATCATAAGGTTTTTCAAATCATTTATATTATACATGTCTAACATTGTAATATCAATACTTTCAACAAAAATATATGTGGAATAGTCGTAATTTTGTTGTCTATCCAACTCGAATAATGAAATTTGTTCTCTTTTGTTTTTTAATATGTCCATAAAAAAGACGTTCATGTCATCCGGATATATTTCTGTCAGTTCAATTTTAATTTTAGAAGCAAGCGCTTGGTTTTCGACTCCACAAATAATATTATTGGAATGTATATCAAAATCGTATTTGCCAACCTTGTGCCCATCGATGATATTGAACCTGGCATTTTGAGAACCTGTCATCTTGATTGCCTTGTCAACGAAACTGGGGCCATCTATAATTTCTATCACCAAGTCATTGACTCGGGACATATAACTATCCGTAATCCAATCTCCAATATATGGGGATCCAGGTACTATGTAAATAATCTCACCGTGTTTTTCCAATGCAAGATCAATTCTGTTCTTGATTGTCTCATAGACTTTCTCAAGATTGTCTTCCTGCTCAAAGATTTCATCAAAGGCTTGCAAGTTTTTGAAGCTGTTTTCCAGCAAAACAGGATGCCTGATAGTCCTAGCGAATTTTGGTTTTTCGCTATTGATTAAGGTGTAGGCTTTGTAGCTCAAATCTCCCAAATTCCCTGTTCCTAATCCTACAATCTGTAGTTTATGCATGATATCACCTATTTCATCAGTTTTAGTTTATTCATAAGCTGATATAGTTTTTCGCCTTTGGGTAGCAAATCCATATCTTTTTTGTTAATTGTACCGGTAATCGGTAGTGCAACAAAATAGACCACAACACCGACTAAGATTGCAATCAAAGCTGATAGTTTAGCACCTATGATGCCTGCGCCACTATGATAGACAGTGTATACAACCACTCCCATGATCGATGACGCAATAAGCGGTCTGAAAGCAATTCTTAACAGTTTTACCTTCACTTCTGTATATTTGTTGATATCCCAATAATTAAGAGTCGCAGCTGTCAGATAAGCCGCTATTGTACTCAGAGCAGCACCTTTGACATTTAAGGAAGGAATGCCAACCAAGATATAGGTCAGAACAATTTTCACTATCGCACCTATTGCTAGGTTCTTAACTGGAATTCTTTGCTTGTCTACTGCCTGTAATATAGCAGTGAGCGACTGTACCACTGTTAGAAATATAACGCTGATTGCCAATATAGCTAACAATTGTCCCACACTTTTGTGTTTTTCGGGTCCCAATGCAGGGTAGAATAGTTTGATAATTGGTTCAGCAAGAATATATAGACCAAACGCTGATGGAAGACCTATAATCAGTGAGGTCCGCATTCCCAAATCGGTAGTTTGGTTTAATGCCTCTTTGTCTCTTCTGGTATAGGCATTTGAGATGCTTGGTACAAGACTCATGGCTATCGCTATGGAAAAAACCTGAGGGAAATTAATGAATGTTTGAGCTGTACCACTCAATTGACCGTATAAATCTGTAATCTCAATCACCGAGTAACCTATCTGTGCCAATCTCATAGATACCAATTTAGCGTCTATAAGACCCATAAAAGGAACAATTGAAGCCCCAAGTGTTATAGGAATGGCTATAGCCAACAGTTTTCTTATGACTCTCCGTGGTTCCTCTAAAGTATTATTTTCAGCAGTATCAATTCTTTCATGGATGTTTTTCCTCTGTTTAGCGTAAATGAACAGGATCAATATAAGCCCTGCAATTCCACCTGCTGAAGCACCAAAAGATGCCCCTCCAGCAGCCTTCTGGGGGCTTGAATTTAACAACACATAGGCGAAAGACAATCCAACCGCAAACCTGACCAATTGTTCCAGAACCTGGGACAAAGCTGTTGGAATCATGTTCTGCATACCTTGAAAATAACCTCTGTATACACTCATGATAGGTACAATCAACAAGGCCGGCACCAATCCCAGCAAAGAATAGTAGGTTCCGGGATACCCGATTGCCTGTGCTATGCCTTTTGCAAAAACAAGAACAGTTAATGATGAAACAACACTAATAACTAAAATAACTCTCATTGAGAGTCTGAAAATCTGATGCGCGCCTTGTGGATTTTCAAGAGCCATTTTCTCAGATACCAACCTAGCGACAGCTGTTGGAAAACCAGCAAGTGATATGACAAGTAGCAGGTTGTATACCTGATAAGCAGGCTGAAAATAGCCTATGCCCTCTGTTCCTATAAGATTAGTCAGTGGAATTCTGTATATAGCACCTATTATTTTAACAATCAAACCTGCAGTTCCCAGAACGGCAGCACCCTTTAAAAAGTTGTTTTCGGACATGATGTCTCCTCCGTTGTCAATGTTTGATATTTGTTGTCTGGTGAATCATCTGAATAGATTTCTTGAATACCTTATATGTGATCCTTTTCTTATGCTTCTGTCGGTCATGGCATACTGTATAAAAATAACAGTTGCAAAAAACAAAATAATGTCTCCAATAGTCAAGACAATCGGGTAAATAAATATGCCTTCAAGCGATAAAAAAGCTCCCATATAAAACTTGGATTCCGGAATGATGGTAAAGTATCTTACATAGCCTGTGCTGATCAATTCGAGTATCTCCGGACCGAATGCCTTTCCCGCTGTTGTTGCGGTAATTCCAACCTTTACGCCGTTGAGTATCAGGATAATGAAATTATATGCAGCTCCCACAAAAAACAAGAGCATAAATTTAATGGACCTATTGGATAATATGCCAGACATAATCAATATGTATGAAGCAATTAGTATACCATCTCTTATATTGTTGCCTAAATCAGACAGCCCTATGTTCAGTATAAAAACAAATAACTGAAATAAAATGCCTATCACAATAAGCAGTGGATACTGGATCGTTAAATAGCCGATTTTTTCCAACTTTCCCTTTCTTAGTTTTCCAATTATCAAACCAATGATGACCGCATATAGAAACAATTTGATTCCTCCTGATTGATATAAAGCTAACTCACTTATTATATATCAATTCAAATCCAACTTCAAGATTCCATCTTCATTTGATCATTACAAAAGCCTGACATAACCTGTCAGGCTTTTCAATGCACTATTCAGATCAATACTCCGGTTCAATCAATCCTACGTTATTATCTTTTCTCTTGTAGACTACATTGACTTCTTCCGTATCTGCATTCAGAAAAACATAGAAATTGTGATTGACCAAGTCCATTTGCAATGCAGCTTCCTCGACGCTCATTGGCTTAACAGCAAATCTTTTGGTTTTAACTATCTTCAGATCTTCCTCTTCAATATCAAGTGGCTCGATGTTCTCAAATCTAATCGTATTCTGGCCGTGTTTTTTGCTCTGCAATTTGGTCTTATGCTTTCTGATTTGTCTTTCCATGGCATCTACAGCACTATCTATTGAGCTGTACATATCATCTGTTACTTCCTCAGCTCTTATGACTGTTCCTGCAAAAGGCACTGTGATCTCAATAATCTGTCTCAACTTTTCAACGCTTAAAACAACATTGACTTCCACATCCTTATAGAAGAATTTATCGAGTTTTGAGATTTTCTTTTCTACTGTGTCCCTTAAATTATCAGTGACACTGATGTTTTTACCAAATATTTTAGTATTCATACGTCAGTCCCCTTTCTATTGTTTGTATTTATTTTATACCCAGATATAAGGGTTTAAAAACTTAGTTAATAATGTATGCCGATCGTTTATTTATGCATAAAAGGTTTTAAACGTCTGTTGATAAACCTGTTGACAAGTCGTACTTTAAAGCTTTTTTGTGTGGATAACTGGTGTCTTTCTATTTTTAATCTGATAAATATTCAATTGTCTCTTACCTGGCAATAGCCAGGCATATTATTTCTTCTGCACCATTTTGTTTTAACACTTTGGAGCACTCGTTGACAGTTGCACCAGTCGTATAAATATCATCCACCAACAATATCTTGTCAGGTACCGGTAGTCCTTCTCTAATATCAAAAGCTCCTGCCATATTATTCCACCTTGCATATCCTTCCAGACGGCTTTGCGGTGTTGTGTCTCTATTTCTCTTAACTAATTTTAACATAGGTAGCCCTAAATTAAAAGAAATATAACTTGCAAGTAATTCGGATTGATTATATCCTCTTTTCAGTTCCTTTGATTGATGAATGGGTACAGGTACTACAGCCTTTATGTTAGTCACACCAGTATCTTTCAGGAATTTCACCATCTGATAACCAAACATTTTATATAAGTAGGATTTGTTGTGATATTTGAAATCATTGATGAGCGCTTTTGTTTTATCCCTGTATTCAAATAGTGCCAGACTTTTATCAAAAGCTTTCTCTATTTTGACACACTCGCCGCATAAATCACTATCATGCTCCATTGGTTTTGAGCATTTGACACATAGAACTCCTTCCAATCTTGAAAGTAGACTTTCACAATACATGCAAATATATGATTTCTGTATATATGGTGCTTTGTAGCTACAAACAAGGCAGGTGTTTTTTTCGGGTAGAAGTATTTCCGCAATGTCTCTTAAAATGTTATCTATCAAAGCTTCACATCCTTTAGTAATACTGTTTTATTTGTGATAATCTGAATTTCAATCCAGAATACCTTTCGGAAGTCTTATTGTTTTGTATCATCAATCTGAGGTATTTTTCATTACCTACCAACACGACCAGTTTCTGCGCTCTGGTAACTGCTGTATAAAACAAATTTCTGTTCAACAGCATAGGAGGTGCCCATGTAACCGGTATTATGACAGCAGGAAACTCGCTTCCCTGGCTTTTGTGGACGGTGACAGCATAGGCAAGTATGATTTCATCCAACTGTGTAAAATCGTACTTGACCTCACGCTTCTCCTCAAATTCAATCCACAGACATTCATCCTTATTATCGATAAACCGTATATGCCCTATGTCTCCATTGAAGATACCTTCGCCTTTTTCAGTCTCCTTGCCGGTATTTACTATCTCCCATTTTACCTGATAGTTATTTTTTGTTTGCATAACCTTATCCCCTACACGATAAACAACATCTCCAATTTTTTTTTCTGTCTTGATATCAGATGGAGGATTTAGCGCGGCTTGTAGTCTTCTATTTAATTCAATGGTTCCTGATATCCCTTTTTTCATTGGTGTGAGGACTTGAATCTCTTCCATACCATTGAATCCGTAGTGGGATGTCAAGCGATCAGCGCACAGCGACACAATTGTGTCGGCTATATTCCCTTCTTCTTCTTTGATGAAGTAGAAATCCCCTTCTTTAATATTATACATTGGCATTTCACCATTATTGATATTGTGCGCATTTATTTTGATCAGACTCTTCTCGGATTGTCTGAATACCTTGTCAAGCTTAGTTGTTGGGATAACCCCTGATTCGATAATATCACGCAACACATTTCCAGCACCAACTGATGGTAGCTGATCTACATCACCCACCAAAACTATTCTACTTCCTGTCCCGATAGCTTTCAGGAGTGAGTTCATCAATAAAATATCAACCATTGACACTTCATCTACTATGATCACCTCATATTCAAGTGGTGCGTGTTCATTTTTATTAAAAAACAAGGTGCTGGTATCTTCACTGAAATTATACTCCAACAATCTATGGATGGTTTTTGCCTCTTTGTTGGAAGTTTCGGTTATCCTTTTCGTAGCCCTTCCAGTTGGTGCGCAAAGCGCAGTTTCTTTCCCCATTATTTCAAACACTTTGATCAATGTGTTAATGACAGTTGTTTTTCCGGTTCCGGGTCCGCCGGTTATAACAGAAACACCATTCTTGACTGCTTTGACCACACTTTCCTTTTGTTTCTCAGTCAGCCGTTTTATGCTTTCTCTTTCAATCTCTTCTATAATTTCTTCCAGATTGCCATCAAATCTATTTTTAAAATTCAAATGTAAACTGGTTATTTTGTTGGCAGTTCCTGTCTCAGCATAATAATAAGGTATATAATAAATAGCGTCAGATTCGTCTATGTTTTCGACAAATAACTGCCCCCTGAATGCCATGTTGGATATGACAGCATCTATGTAGGATATTTTTACACTCAATACTTTTTCAGCCTTTTCTTTTAGATGATGTTTGCTCAAATAGGTGTGCCCATCGCCGGCTGACTCCATCAGCACATGTCTTATGCCTGCCTCTATCCTAAATTCAGAATTATTGCTGATACCCATAGCCGCAGCTATCTTATCTGCCAGTTTGAAACCGATTCCTTGGATCTCTTCGGCCAGTCTGTATGGATTATCTTTTACATTCTTTATGGTGTCAGTGCCATATCGTCTGAAAATCTTGACACTATATGATGGGGATATGCCATACTTCTGAAGGTAGATCATGATCTCCTTCAGTTCAATCTGCTCTCTATAACTCTCTATAATGATTTCGGCCTTTTTATCTCCTATGCCTTCCACTTCTGTAATTCTCTGAGGTTGATATTGCATGATTTCCAAAGTCTTGTCTCCAAAGAGTTCAACAATCTTATTTGCTGTTGATTTACCGATTCCCTTGATTAGACCGGAAGACAGATATTTTTTGATGCCATCCAGGGTGTCAGGACGTATCAATTCAAAGCTATCCACATCAAATTGTTTGCCATATCTTCTATGAAAAGTCCAATTTCCTGTAATCTTAAGATTTTCTCCCTGCGTCGGATTCGAAAAGATTCCGGTGAAAGTAACGATATCATCTTCCGTCTCAAGAATGCCGACCGTGTAACCATTCTCTTCATTATAATAAATTATCTCATCGATTATGCCTGTATAATTTTCCATTGCTCCCCGTCCTTTGAGTTATATTATATGGATATTATTAAAGTGGGTAAAGAGAAATTTTTAGAGTTGTGGTATAATATTATCAATAATGTATATTAGGAGCAAAAATATGCCATTGATGAAAACAACCAAATCTTATGAGATATTATGTTTTTACACAGATTATAAAGATAAGCTTTCTCCACAGTCATTGATTGGACTTTTTCAGGATGCCGCGACCAGTCAATCATCATTTCTTGGTGTTGGACATGATTACATGATTTCAAACAACCTTATATGGGTTCTTCTAAAATACAACATCCACATTAACAGGATGCCGGCATTTAGAGAGAAAGTGAAAATTATCACCTTCCCAATGTATTATGAAAGATTTTATGTTTACCGGAAGTTTGAGATGTATGATGAAAATGAAAATCTCATTACATTTGCATATTCAACTTGGACCATAGTTGATGTTGAATCAAAGAAGTTATGCAGAATCACTAAGGATCTTACAAAAGCATATGGCTTCACAACCAAAGACAGGTTTTCTGAAAAGATCAACTTCAACAATATCCCAAAATTGACAGAAGGAGATTCGGAGACAACCATTATAATAAGATATATGGATATCGACAACAACCTGCATGTCAATAACACAAAATATCTGGCTTGGGCGATTGAGACCGTTCCCTTTGAAATCGTGACGAGATGCGATCTCATCCACATCGACATAGTCTATAGAAAGGAAATCAAATATGGGCAATCAGTTAATATCATCACGAAGTCTTATGAATTCGAAGACAAGACCGAACTCGTCCACATGGTCAGCAGTCCTGATAATCATCTCCTTTGCCAGCTAAAAACCATTTGGCAAAAGGGCAAATCATTTAATCTCACTGAACAGAGAGGGGTATCGAATTAATATTAATTTAATGTTCATTTGATAAATTTAATGATACAATAAACTATGAATAAATTTTTATAGGTGTTAAACCTTTCAAAGGAGGAATATCATGGAACCTGCTAGTATTTTATGGATAGGCCTAATTGTTGTTTTTGTTGTCATTGAAGCTGTGACAGCTGGTATAACAACCATATGGTTTGCTATTGCTTCAGTCATAGCCTTAATTGCTCAATTGCTTGATTTTTCTCCAATCGGTCAGATTGCAGTTTTTTTAGTCTCTTCGGCAATTATGATTTATTTTACCAGACCCTTGGTCATAAAATATTTAAAAGTGGGTAAAATACATACAAACGCAGATAAGCTCATTGGTGATGTCGGTAAAGTGATTGAAGAGATTGATAATCTCAATGCCAAAGGATTGGTAAGGATCTCAAACCAAATCTGGACAGCCCGCTCCTCAAACGAATCAATCATACCAATGGACGCCTTGGTAAGAGTCGAAAGAATCGACGGCGTTAAATTAATAGTAAATCAAATGGAGGTTGCTAAATGATAGAATATATCCCTTTTTTATTTATATTGGCTATTGTAATCGTGATTGTTGTGGCAAACATAAAAATTGTTCCACAGGCAAATGCTTTCGTCATTGAAAGACTTGGTGCATATCACACAACCTGGGAAACGGGTCTGCATTTTAAAATGCCTTTTATTGACAGAATATCCAGAAGGGTTTCTCTAAAAGAACAGGTTGTTGATTTTCCACCCCAACCGGTGATTACTGAAGATAACGTCACCATGCAGATTGATACAGTTGTGTTTTTTCAAATATCCGACCCCAAATCATTCACATATGGTGTTGAAAGACCCTTATCCGCAATAGAAAACCTGACAGCAACAACTCTCAGAAATATTATAGGTGACCTGGAACTGGATGAATCATTAACTTCAAGAGAAGTCATCAACACAAGAATGAGAGTGATCCTTGATGAAGCCACTGACCCATGGGGAATTAAAGTAAACAGAGTTGAGCTTAAAAACATCATGCCGCCATCCGAAATCCAGGATGCAATGGAAAAACAAATGAAAGCAGAGAGACAAAGAAGAGAATCCATACTGAGAGCTGAGGGCGAAAAGCGTTCTGCAATCCTCGTCGCTGAAGGTAAAAAAGAATCTCTTATCCTTGAAGCTGAGGCTGATAAAGAGGCTGCTATCAGAAGAGCAGAGGGACAGGCAGAGGCAATTGTCACTGTTCAGACAGCCACAGCCGAAGGTATAAGGCGGATTAATGAATCACATCCAAGCAAAGAGGTTTTGTCTTTGAAGAGTCTGGAGGCATTTGTCGCTGCTGCCGATGGCAGAGCAACAAAAATTATCATTCCATCAGAGATTCAGGCCATCGCTGGTTTGGTCTCATCACTGACAGAAATATCCAAGACTGCTAAAGAAGACTTGCCATTGATTGATGAAACTAAAAATAGTTAGATAATGGTTTATAGAGTTGAGCCATCGTATCAAAAATTCGATGGCTTTTTTATGTTTTTTATAGCATTTCTATTATTTTATCCGTTATTTCCATGGTCCCGATATAGTCTTTTCCATTTGTGATATCCAAGGTTCTATAGCCCTGATTCAAGATGCTTTCTACAGCTTTTTCAATTGCTCTGGCTTCTTCTTCCATAGAGAAGGTATGTCTGAACATCATCGCAGCTGAGAGAATGCTTGCAATTGGATTGGCTATATTCTTTCCGGCTATATCTGGTGCAGAACCATGAATTGGCTCATACATTCCAAACTGCTTATCCCCTAATGATGCAGAAGGGAGCATTCCAATAGAACCGGTTATCATACTGGCCTCATCCGATAATATATCTCCGAACATGTTCTCTGTCAAAATGACATCAAACTGCTTGGGATTGATTACAAGCTGCATAGCGGCATTATCCACATACATATGTGACACTTGGACCTCTGGATACTTTTTGCTAATCTTGTCTACAGTTTTCCGCCATAGTCGCGATGTGTCCAATACATTTGCCTTGTCAATACTGGTAAGTTTTTTGTTCCTCTTCATGGCTATCTGAAAAGCTTTTTCAGCAATTCTCGCTATTTCATACTCCCAGTACTCCATGCAATCACAGGCATAGGTCTGGGAGGTCTCTCTCTTTCCAAAGTATATGCCACCGGTAAGCTCCCGTACAATCACCATATCAAGTCCACCTTCAACAATTTCTGATTTTAAGGGACAAGTATCCTTTAACGCTTCAAACATCACAGCGGGTCTGATATTGGCAAAAAGCCCTAACTCTTTTCTTAATGTCAATAGCGCCATCTCCGGTCTCTTACTGCCCTGAAGGTGATCCCATTTCGATCCACCAACAGCGCCAAGGAGAACTGCATCGCTATTTTTGCAGACCTCCATAGTGATTTCCGGAAGATTGCAACCAGCAGCCTCAATAGCGGCTCCACCTGCCAATACTTCTTTTATCTCAAAACTATGCCCAAATTTCTCACCAACAGCATACAACACTCTTACTGTTTCGTTCATTATTTCAGGCCCAATGCCATCCCCTTTAATTAATGCAATATTAAAAGTCATAAAACCTCCTGTTATTCCTTTTGTTTTATTCTAATTCCTCTCTGACATACCCAACCAATCCACCAGCCTCAATGATTTTTTGTATAAATTCAGGAAATGGTTGTGCCTGATATAATTCATTTTTGGTCAGATTGTGAATTTCTCCAGTTTCAAAATTTATTGACACATCATCATTCAACTCGATTTTTTCTGATGCCTCTTCAGATTCCATAATTGGCAGCCCTATGTTGAATGAATTCCTATAGAAAATCCTAGCATAGCTACTGGCTATCACACATGAAATGCCTGACGCTTTTATGGCTATAGGAGCATGCTCTCTTGACGAACCGCATCCAAAGTTTTTGCCAGCGACAATTACATCTCCCTCTCTAACTTTATCCACAAAGCTCTTATCAATATCTTCCATACAATACTTCGCCAATTCTTTAGGATTTGCTGTGTTGAGGTATCTTGCCGGTATAATGACATCCGTGTCTATATTATCTCCATATTTGAATACTTTACCGCTGGCTATCATCTATTTGTTTCTCCTTTATGAGTGGATTTGATATCTTTCCTGTTATAGCTGAGGCTGCTGCGATTGCCGGGGACGCCAGATAAATCTCTGATGCTGTATGCCCCATTCTACCGACAAAATTTCTGTTTGTTGTCGATACCACTCTCTCTCCGGCTGCTAAAATACCCATGTAACCACCTAGACATGGTCCGCAGGTTGGTGTGCTCACGATAGCTCCCGCTTCAATAAATATCTCGGTTAGTCCTTCCCTGATGCATTGCAGATAGATTTCCTGTGTAGCCGGGATGATGATGGCTCTTACAGATTTATGCACTTTCTTGCCCTTTAAAATCTCCGCTGCAACACGCATATCATCGATCCTGCCATTCGTGCACGATCCTATCACGACCTGATCGATGCTGATATCACCGACATTATCAATTATTCTGATATTTTCAGGAAGATGAGGGAATGCAACAGTCAATTTCAGTTCTGAAAGATTGATCTCAATGGTTTCATCGTATTCCGCATCACGATCAGCCTCGTAGATTTTCCATTCTCTTTCTGCTCTCCCAGTCATATACGATATGGTCTTATTATCCACTGGGAAAACTCCATTTTTTGCCCCTGCTTCTATTACCATATTGACTATCGTGAATCGATCGTCCATCGTCAGAGCACTCACACCCTCGCCTGTAAATTCAAGAGACTTATACAATGCGCCGTCAACACCTATGGTTCCAATTAGGTGAAGTATCACATCTTTACCACTGACATAGCTTGAGGGCTTACCCGTCAGTCTCACCTGAATGGCTGACGGGATTTTTATCCAAACTTTACCCCTTGCCATGCCCGCTGCCATATCTGTACTGCCAACACCTGTTGAGAAAGCTCCAAGCGCACCATAGGTGCATGTATGAGAATCTGCTCCTATCACCGTATCCCCTGCCACAACAATCCCTTTTTCGGGCAGAAGTGCGTGCTCTATTCCCATTTGTCCCACATCATAAAAATGCTTTATCTTATATTCATTTGAAAAAATCCTGCATTCCTTGGCTTGCTCCGCTGATTTTATATCTTTATTTGGTGAGAAATGATCCAGCACAATTGCTATTTTTTCTTTGTCAAATACCTTTTTCGCACCCATTTTGTCAAATTCCCGTATAGCAACAGGCGTTGTGATATCATTTCCCAGAACCATATCCAGATCTATCTCCACAAACTCTCCAGCTTTTACCGTTTCCTGACCGCAATGGGCGGCAAGAATTTTTTGAGTCATTGTCATTCCCATCAGACTGCCTCCTTATTCTGTTCCTGATCGTAAATCATTTTATTCACAGCATTGATATATGCCTTGACACTGGCCTCAACAACATCTGTTGACAATCCCCTACCGATATATACATGTCCGTTTTCTCTAAGCTTGACGGTCGCATCTCCAAGCGCATCTTCACCCTCTGTTACAGAGTTCAAGGCATAGTCTTCAAGTTTCAATCTCTTTCCGACAATTTTTTCTATGGCTTTAAACACGGCATCAATAGGACCATCACCTGTTGCAACTTCTTCCTTCATCTCGTTTTTTATTATAATTCTGACGGAGGCTGTTGATGTAATGGTATTGCCGCTATTAATCACAAATCTTTCAAGAGATAGTTCTTTAGGTACGTCAATGTTTTGCCTTGATACCAGCGCATCTATATCCCTATCATAGACCTCCTTCTTCTTATCTGCTATATCTTTGAACTTCTTGAAAGCCTCATCCAACTCTCCTTTAGTCAAATGATAGCCCATTGAAATTATTTTATCGTTGAATGCATGTCTTCCCGAGTGTTTGCCTAAGACAAGCTTATTTTTTGTCAGCCCAACCGATTCCGGTGTCATGATTTCGTAGGTTGCCTTATTGCTCAGCATGCCATGCTGGTGTATACCTGCTTCATGAGCAAAGGCATTTGAGCCGACAATCGCCTTGTTAGGCTGGACTTTTACGCCTGTGATGCTTGTCAACAGCTCACTTGATCTTATAATCTGAGTGGTTTCAATATTAAATTGATAATCATATCTATCTTTCCTAGTATTGACAGCCATAACAATTTCTTCCAAAGCAGCGTTACCCGCTCTTTCCCCTATGCCGTTAATCGTGCATTCAATCTGGGTTGCTCCAGCTCTCATAGCTGCAAGTGAATTGGCCACTCCCAACCCCAGATCATTGTGGCAATGAACAGAAATCGCAACCCGATCCAGAGCCGGACATTTCCTTCTCAATTCCATTAGAAACTCATAATACTCGTCCGGTGTTGTGTAACCAACTGTATCCGGTATATTAATTGTTGTCGCCCCAGCCTTTATAGCTCTTGTAAATATTTTGGCAAGAAAATCTATTTCGCTTCTTGTGGCATCCTCTGCTGAAAACTCTATGTTTGAAACATATTTCTTGGCATATTTAACCATGGCTTCCGCCTGGTCCATTACCTGTTCGGGTTTCATCTGTAGCTTGTATTTCATATGGATAGGTGAGGTTGCAATAAAGGTGTGTATTCTTGGATCAGCTGCCTGTCTTATACTCTCCCAGGCCTTATCTATATCATCTTTTTCCGCCCTAGCAAGACTAGCAACCGTTACATTTATCATTTCTGATGCTATTTCCCTGATAGCATTCATATCCCCTGGGGATGCTGCCGCAAATCCAGCCTCAATAATATCTACCTTTAGTCTTTCCAATTGCTTTGCCATCTCAATCTTTTCTTTTAAATTCATGGAGCATCCGGGTGATTGCTCCCCGTCTCTCAAGGTGGTGTCGAAAATCTTAATCAATTTACTCATCACATTCTCCTTTAGTGTTTTAGAAATCAAAAAATCCCGCCTCTGACTAACGTCAGAGGCGGGATATGTCCCGCGGTACCACTCTGTTTATTCCGGTATGCAAAGCACACTGAAATCTCTCAGTTCAAGTTCTGATAAACTCTAAGCCTTTAACGGGGCACACGTATCTTCCTACATTTTCAGAAAATCTGCTCTGGAGTGAGTGTATTTTCCTGGCAGTACCGACTTCCACCCTCGTCGACTCTCTATAACTTGCCTTTAGAAAACTTTTTTCTCCATCACTGCATTTGATTTCTTAATTAGTAGTGATTTTAGCACATTTAATCACATACTGTCAATAAAATTTTGATATAATTTTTATAATTTTTATATATCTGATTTTTATATAATATTTTTATACATTTTGGAATTTTCACTCGAAAAAACGATATATATCATTGTAAAGATCTTCTAACGTTCGTTTTTTCTCGTCTTTTCCCAAAATAGCCTTTTTTTTACCTTCCAATACTATTTTTCCTTCATTCAGAAAGAAGAAATCAGTACAGATGCTTTCCAACTCACTCATATGATGGCTGGTAAAAATGACGGTAATGCCTTTCTCATTTAATTTTCTGACCATATCTATAATGCCTTTCCTTGCACCCATATCTATTCCAACAGTTGATTCATCCATTATCAAAACCGTGGGATCCTTCAACAGCTCAATGCCTATATTTACTCGTCTTTTCATTCCACCTGAGAGGTTTTTGATTTTCATTCGATGAAGATCTTTAAGTGCCATTATATCGTAAATATAAGCCATACGGTCCCTTGATTTGTCTCTGTTCAGTCCATAAACACCTGAAAAAAACCTGAAGTTATCCTTTACTGACAGGTCGTGATATAAAGCGATTTCTTGAGGAACATAGCCAATATGGCTTTTGAAATCAGAGACAGATCCTCCCTCAAAAAACACTTCACCCGAATCAGGAATAACAAGTCCGCTCATAATATTAAGCAATGTTGTTTTGCCGACACTATTTGGGCCTAAAACCCCCGCAATTGAACCTTGTTCGATCTGAATGCTCAGATCATTGAGCACCATTTTGTTCCTGTACTGTTTATGGATATGATTCATTTCAATTAACATTTTTATTGTACCCCGATTTTCCTTTTAGATAAATAAAGCAAAACAGAAAAATTTGAAAGCCCATTTCCATCATTATGCTTTCACATCTGATGTTCTGCCCCACATCAGTGAATTGATTTATTAGATCATCTTTTATCATCATTCCAGGTATCAAGCCCATATATTGCAACATGCCTGAATTAATTATGGTCTCGCTGTATATCCATCCTCCAAGAATCCATATGATAATCATAAGATAAGGAATGGCTAATTGAAAGTCGGATCCCTTTTTTAAAACCGACATAATGGCTAGAGACAATAATGATATGGATAATGAGTATATAGCTAAGCCGACCACCAACTTTGCCATATTCAATTGATAAAAGAGCATATTTTTCAACAGCAGCATCTGCAGTACTGAGATAATAAAGACAATCCCTGCTATGCCAACCACATTACCTAGAACATATTGGTAATATCCGCACTTTGATAATTTTATTCTACCTATTATACCATGTTCTCTATCCACATTGACTTGGAATGCCTGATAAAATCCAGTTATAATCATAAAAATCAGTATTACACTCAAAAAATATCTGATAATGATTTCCTTAGATGTGTTAAATAAAGGTTTTGTAGCTTTCGAATCTATTGAATTCAAAATGATTTGAAGCTCCAATTCCTCAGAGTCCTCGTATGTGGTAGTATAATCAAGGAATAGCTCACTGAACTTTTCCCCCATTTCTGCATTGCCAGAGAATTCTGCTTTGTTGACAATGAGCATAGTCTGTTCCTTTAGAATATCCAATAAAAAGTGAGGCGTTATCATGTCGGTGATTCCTGGCGCTGTATAATTATCCGCCAGATATCTTACCTCAATGATTCTTTGTGTGTTGCCTTTTTTGATGGTTTCAAAAAAACCTTCCTTGATGATATACAGTCCAATGATGTCTTCTTTGATTAAAGCCTCATGTCCTGAGTTTTCATCGAAGATAAGGACCATCAGTGATTTGTCTCTTCTTAATCTTTCAATTACATTTTTGGAGAAACCGGATTGATCTGCATCGACTACACCAATGGTTGTTTTAATTTCGAAATCGTCGGTCTTCAGATAATTGAGCGCTATGAAAGAAAACAGCAAGGGAAAGAGAACAAAAATCAGCAGCATTATTCTTTTGGATAAAAACATTCTGATCCTTAGAATTATTATATGAATCATCTGAATTCTCCTTTTCTAGCTAAAATTGTCGACACGAATATAATCGCAATCCCAAATACAAAACCTGCCAACACCATACTCAGTTGATTAGTCCAGTCAAAATGATTGTACATTAGATTGATAATATTTTTTGTTACCACAAGGTTGGGACTAAAGGTGGTCAATCGGCTTAAT